>NZ_MACM02000005.1:0-152135 GCF_001675465.2 Pseudomonas sp. AU12215 | reverse complement strand
ACGTCCAGGGTGCGGCTGAGGTCGCTGTCTTCCAGCAGTTCCGGGCGCCCCGGTCCAGGCGTATCGGTCGCCTCGACGAACAGTCGGTGGGCGTCGGCGATCTCCGTCATGGCCAGGCGTTCGCCGCTGTTGCGCGCGAGCGCGCGGCCACGCTCGAGCGCCTGGGAGAAATGCGTGCGGGCCAGTTCCAGATGTTCAGCGCTCGGTCGCGCGCTGAGAACCTGCACCAGTTCATCGCCCAGCGCCTGGCGCAGGCGCTGACTGACCTCGATGGCTTCGAAGTTGCGCTGGATCAGCTGGGCCTGCTGACGGCCGGTCAGCACCACGCTGAACAGGCCCAGCAGCAGGCCCAGCAGGGCTACCGTGATGAGTGCGGAGATGCTGAGAAACAGTCTCGTGCGCAGCGTCATCGGGATAGGCAGGTTCACAGGCTGTACTGCTTGCGCTTGCGATAGAGGGTGGAAGCGTCGATCCCCAGAGTCTTGGCCGCCTGGTCAAGGGTAGCGCTGGAGGCCATCACGGCGGCGATGTGGGCTTTCTCCAGTTCCTCCAGGCTCATTGCCTCGCCGATGCGCGGTGCGGAGTTGGAAGTCTGTTCCCCGATGGCGAGCTGTTCCACGCCAATGAGATCAAGATTGCAGATGATGCTCGCCCGTTCAATTACGTTGCGCAGCTCTCGCACATTCCCCGGCCAGGCGTAGCGGCGCAGCAGCGCGCGGGCCTCGTCGGTGAAGCCGCGGGCAGGGCGGCCGTAGTCCTTCACGAAGCGCGCCAGGAAGCGTTCGGCCAGGCCGATGATGTCCTCGGCGCGTTCGCGCAGCGGCGGCAGGTTCAGCACGATGACGTTCAGACGGTAGAGCAGGTCTTCGCGGAACGCGCCCTGGGCGACCATGCCGGCGAGATCCCGGTTGGTGGCGGCGAGGATGCGCACATCGGCGTTGCGGGTCACCGGGTCACCGACGCGCTCATACTCCTTGTCCTGGATGAATCGCAGTAACTTTGGCTGCAAAGTGAGGGGAAAATCGCCGATCTCGTCGAGGAACAGCGTGCCGCCATCCGCCTGGCTGATGCGCCCCAGGGTGTTTTCGGTGGCGCCGGTGAAGGCACCGCGGCTGTGGCCGAACAGCTCGCTTTCCATCAGTTCGGCGGTCAGGGAAGGGCAGTTGATCGTTACGCAGGATTTCTTCGCGCGCTTGCTCCAGTTGTGGATCGCCCGCGCCAATTCGCCCTTGCCCGAGCCCGACTCGCCGAGGATGAGGATATTGGCGTCGGTGGCGGCGACCTGGCGGGCGGTTTCCAGCACAGCGGCCATGGCCGGGCTGTGGGATTCCAGCACGTCGCCCTGTTTGCGCATCTCTCCTTCCAGCGCCTCGATGCGCGCGGTGAGCTGGCGCACTTCCAGTTGCTTGGCGGCGGCCAGGCGCAACTGGTCGGGGCTGCAGGGTTTCACCAGGTAGTCGGCGGCGCCGGCCTGCATGGCGTCCACGGCGGTGTCCACAGCCGAATGCGCGGTGACTATCACCACCCGCATCCAGGGCGCCTGCACCCGCATCTGCGCCAGAACGTCCAGGCCGTTGTCATCGCCCAGACGCAGGTCGAGGAAGCAAAGATCGAATACCTGACGTTGCAGCAGGTTCTCGGCCTGCTGTGCGCTGCTGGCGGTCGCCACGCTATAGCCTTCGTCCTCCAGGCAATAGCGGAACGAGCGCAGGATGGCGGACTCGTCATCGACCAGAAGGATGCGGCCCTGCTGTTCAGGCGTTGCGTCCATTCAGCGTTTTCCTCGTATGAATCGTTGTTGTTAAGTGTGGGATTTTGCTTAGTCCAGGGATTTTCGTGCAAGTTGCAAGAATCTTTCGCTCCCCTCGGGCAGGGTGCACAGTCAGGGGTGCTGTATGAATTACTCAACACATTGAATTAAAAGATTTTTATTCTAATAAACGCACTGGCATGGGGCTTGCGAATCCAATAGCGAAACATCGTTGGACGGAGACCGCCATGCCTAACCCGAAGATCCTTGTCCTGGCGCTGGGTTCCGCGCTGCTCGCCCTGCAGCCTCTCGCCAGCCACGCTGCCGAAGCCGGAATCGCCGCGCAGTTGGCCGAAGCCCGCCAGGAGGGCTCGATCTGGACGGCCATCAATCTCAATCGCGAACTCAAGCCTTACGCCATCAAGGTGGACGTCGAGAACGGCCGCGCACAACTGACCGGCGCTGTCGCCAGTGAGGAGCAGAAGGCACTGGCCGGGCAGATTGCCGGCAGTGTCGAAGGTATCAGCGCTGTGGATAACCAACTGGCCGTCGATGCCTCCCTGGCGGATGCGCAGAAAGGCGATGCCGCCAAGGACGATGGCGTTGTGCAGCGCTGGGACGACGCGACTCTCGCTGCCAAGGTGAAATCCAAGCTGTTGCTGGAAAAACGTGCCGATGGCCTGGATATCAAGGTCACCAGTCGCTCTGGCGCCGTCACGCTGGAGGGCACGGCTGCCAGCGAGGACGCCAGCCAGCAGGCTGCTCATCTCGCCGCGCAGACCGAAGGCGTCACCTCTGTGGATAACCGCCTCAAGGTCGACCCGGATGCCGCGTCGACGCAGAAGCTGGAGAAATCCGTCGGCGACGCCCAGGCGGCTGTCAGCGATGCCTGGATAACCAGCCAGATCAAGGCCGGCATCCTCTCAGCCCACGCGCTGGATGGCCTGTCCATCGGTGTGTCCACCCGCGATGGCGTGGTGACCCTCAGTGGCCAGGTACCGAGCGCCGACGAGCGCCAGCAATTGATCGATTCCGCGCGCAAGACCCGCGGTGTGCGTGAGGTGGACGCCACCGCGCTGAAGGTGGCCGGCCAGGCCGCCTAACGCTTCCACCCTTCCTTGCAGGAGTAACTCCCATGTCCCGCATGACCAGTCAGCTCAACGAACTTATCGAGATCACCCGCGACGGCCAGCGCTTCTACCAGCACGCCATCCAGGAAGTGAAGGACGCGCGTCTGCAGAGGCTGTTCCAGTCCATGGCGCAGGCCAAGACCGACGTGATCAATGCTCTCGCCGGCAAGGTTGCCGCCAACCATGAGGAGCCCGCCACCGGCGGCACCCTGCTGGGCAAGCTGCGCCAGGTCTACGCCGACACCCGTGCCACCCTGGCGAGCGACGAAGGCGCCACCTACGTCGCCCAGTTGGAGGAAACCGAGGATCGCATCCTCCATGCCTTCGAGGACGCCATGCAGAAAGGCACGCCGGAAACCCAGGCGTTGCTGCGTGCCGAACTGCCCAAGGTGCGGGCCTGCCATGACCAGATGAGCCAGCTCAAGCACTCGCTGAAGTGACGTGGTTCACAGGGCGCAGGGACGCGCCCTGGAAGCGGGGTTGCAAAACGCACGACCAATCCTCCCCCATCGTGCAGGATGCAGCTCAAAGGGACTTTAGTACTAGATTCAAGTTATTGATTTATAAGGTAAAAATAGAAAATTCAAGACTGGCACGCGGCGTGCAATTTCTCTGACAAGCCAGTCAACAAACCACCCGCGGCGGCGAGAGCGAAAAGTCCGATAGAAAACGGACCATAGCTCGAACAAGAAGACCGGAGGCGGGCAGGAGAAACGGGATGAACAGCGCAACGAACAGCCAGGTGCACGTCGCACGAATCGATGTCTGGAGCCGGATCTTCTTCGCCGGTGCCCTTGTGCTGCTGCTGATCAATCAGGTGCAGCTGCAGATGCAGGTCTCCCGCACTCAGGCCGCCAGCGTTGCGGCCGCTTACGTGCCGACCACCTCCAGCACGCCTGGCCTGTACCGCGAAGCTTCGCGTTATCCACAGACCGCGCCGGCTCGCAACCAGCCCCAGGTGCTGCCTGCACCGCAGGCACAGACCCAGGCGCAGGTGCAGCCGATGGCGCGACCGCAGGGCGGCTGGGTGTTCTGACCGAATTCATGAATCGCCGGCGGGCCGAGGGCCTGCCCGATACGTCCGCAGTGCCCGGAAGCGCCCGGGCGGACAAAGCCTTCCGGAGGCTGCCTTGCGAATACTCCGCGGGCTTTCACTGGAGCAGGCACCTGGAGTGGGTGCCGAACCGACAACGAGAAGAGGAGAGACCCCATGCTTAGCTGGGCACTGACATTCCTGATCATCGCCATCATCGCCGCAGTCCTCGGCTTCGGTGGTATCGCAGGCGCAGCCACCAGTATCGCCAAGATCCTGTTCGTGATTTTCCTGGTGCTGTTCATCGTGTCGTTCTTCATGGGTCGTCGTCGAGGTTGATGCCCACGGACCAGGCTGAAGACGAGCAAGGAGCTTACCGATGAGTTTTACCCGCAGCCTCCTGCTGTCCCTTCTGCTTGCCGGCGCCGGGGCGAATGCCCTGGCCGCCGAGGCGGACAAGGACGCGCAGTACCGCCTCAACGAGCTGATCGCCACCGACGAGCAGTACCGTGAAACCTGGCAATCGGTAGTCAAGGACGAGAGCCGCCTGCCGGACTGGGTGATGAACCTCAGCGGCACCGCCTCGCCGATGCAGGCGGTGGACGAGCAGGGCGACAAGTATCTGGTGGGTCAGCTGTGCGAGCAGCACAACTGCGCCGCCGAACGGTTGTACGTGGCCTTCACCTGGGACAAGGACAAGGCCTACGCGCTGTATGTGAAGGTTCCCGAGAACCTGCCGGCGGACAAGTCGCCGAGCAAGCACGCCAGTTTCCGCTGGCTCGGCGAGCCGGACGATTCGGTGAAACGGATCCTCGACGACCAGCTCAAGAGCGATCCCAACTGGTATTGATGCACCGATTTCGAATACCGCGTCGCCATTACGGCGTACGCATGGCCAGGGGGCCGGGACGTTCGGGATGCGCCATGTCTTGAGCGACCTAGGGGTACAGGGAGTACCTCCGCGTCAGCGGGCTGGGTCAGGCAAGGCGTACGGAACCGGGGCGACGCGCTCGCACCGGTTCCGGAGCGCCACACAGGTCAGGGCTTGAAGTTGGCCGCGTCGCGCGCCCAGCCATCGAGTACCGGCTTCAGGTCGTCGAGGGTGAGGTGAGTGCTGGAGTTCTCCAGCGTCTTGCCTGCACCCTTGCGCACCACCTTGGCGACCGGCTTGCTGGTCGCGCCATCCAATGCCTCGAATTCCACGAAAACCTCGGTGTCCTGGTCACGTGTGCCGATGGCGGTCGATGTTGCCGCTACCACCAGAGCGATCGGGATGACTTCATAGGCGTGCAGGCCTTCGTTCGATACGTCCACACCGCTGATCGCGGTGCGCAGCACCAGCGTGTCGCGGTCAGCCTGCTGGACGATGCGGTAGCGGCTGCCCAACTGCAGTTCGACCTGCTTCTTCAGGTAGTCGGGAATTTCGTTGAGGGTTGTCTGATCGAGGTTTTCGTTCGGCTTGGGCGGCGGGTAGTAGACCGGCCGCTCGACCAGCACCGAGCTGTAGTTCGCGAGCTTCAGGTTCGGGTCGACCCAGCGCAGCACCGGCTGGCCACTGGGCGAAGTGGCGGGCTTGAGTTGCGAGTAGTCGCCGAGGAAGCCCGAGTACTGCGAGGCGTCCGGTTTCTGGCTGGAACAACCGGCCAGCGCGAGTGCACCGGCAAAAAGCAGGGTAGGTACTACAGAGCGTCGCGTCATGGAGCGTCCTTATTCAGAGTGTCACCGCGTTGTGTTTTCATCACATCGAACAACCCATTGCTTACCCGGCTGTCGCGGCGGCAGGGTATCCGCGCCCTTGCTCGAAACCGCTCGAACTTCACTGATGTCGGTCAATCCGCACTCCGAAGGATCCGTCCTACAATGCCTCGCCGATCCCCGTCGGCCGAATCGACGGCCCTCCGGCATCCCAATAATGAAGAGCGGAATCCGACACTTATCCACAGTGCCTGCTTTCCCGCCAGCCTCGCAGTCGAAGGGCCCTTTTCCTCGCCCTCGGCCATCCATGACGGTCCCCTGGCGGCGACCGTACATCCGGTAACAAGAACCCGCCCGTGAGCGCGCGCGGACTTCTTATCCGAACAATCCGGGCCATTGATGGCCAATCAGCACCAAGCCTAGACGGCTTTGCAGAGCGCTGCGTGACAGGCATCGAAGAACCTGGATCATGCAGAAAATCAAGGGTCTTACGACCTGAAACCAAGGTTTCAGATGCCTTTTCCTATGCCGATTGTGCATGGGGTAGGCGTTTCCGGCATTAGACGGGAAAGGGGTGGGTCGGAATCATGCGCCCCTTTTTTCGCTGGCCGTCGGCATCCCGATGGTTTGGCGACCCCGACTTCCACAAGAATCAAGGGTGACTCACTATGGGCAAAGCCAAGCTCAGCCTCGCCTGGCAGATCCTCATCGGCCTGGTACTCGGAATTGCATTGGGCGCCGCGCTCAACCATTTCAGCGCGGAAAAGGCCTGGTGGATCAGCAACATCCTCCAGCCGGCGGGCGATATCTTCATCCGCCTGATCAAGATGATCGTTGTTCCGATCGTCATCTCCTCGCTCATCGTCGGCATCGCCGGCATGGGGGATGCTAAGAAGCTCGGGCGGATCGGCCTGAAGACCATCATCTACTTCGAGATCATCACCACGGTCGCCATCGTGGTTGGTCTGCTGCTGGCGAACATCTTCCAGCCCGGCGCCGGCATCGACATGAGCACCCTGGGCACTGTGGATATCTCCCAGTACGCGCAGACCGCCAAGGAAGTCGAACACCACCACGCGTTCATCGAGACCATCCTCAACCTGATCCCGTCGAACATCTTCGCGGCGATGGCCCGTGGCGAAATGCTGCCGATCATCTTCTTCTCGGTGATGTTCGGCCTGGGTCTGTCTTCGCTGCCGGCGCCGACTCGCGAGCCGCTGGTGAAGATGTTCCAGGGCGTGGCCGAGGCCATGTTCCGCGTCACCCACATGATCATGCGCTACGCCCCCATCGGTGTGTTCGCGCTGATCGCCGTGACGGTGGCCAACTTCGGCTTCGCCTCGCTGCTGCCGCTGGCCAAGCTGGTGGTACTGGTGTACTTCGCCATCGCCTTCTTCGCCTTCATGGTGCTGGGCCTGGCCGCACGCCTGTTCGGCTTCTCCATCATCAAGCTGATGCGCATCTTCAAGGACGAGCTGGTCCTGGCCTATTCCACCGCCAGCTCCGAGACCGTGCTGCCGCGCATCATCGAGAAGATGGAAGCCTACGGCGCGCCGAAGGCGGTCAGCAGCTTCGTGGTGCCCACCGGCTACTCGTTCAACCTCGATGGCTCGACCCTGTACCAGAGCATCGCAGCGATCTTCATCGCCCAGCTCTACGGCATCGACCTGTCCATCGGCCAGCAGTTGATGCTGGTGCTGACCCTGATGGTCACCTCCAAGGGCATCGCTGGCGTGCCGGGCGTTTCCTTCGTGGTGCTGCTGGCGACCCTCGGCAGCGTGGGCATTCCGCTGGAAGGCCTGGCCTTTATCGCCGGCGTCGACCGCATCATGGACATGGCGCGCACCGCACTGAACGTGATCGGCAACGCCCTGGCGGTGCTGGTCATCTCCAAGTGGGAAGGCGTGTACGACGCGCAGAAAGGTGCCCGCTACTGGCAGGCCATGCAGAACGGTCGCGTTGAAGCCTTCCTCGAAGGCGAGGGCGCGGATGGCAAGGAAAGCCCCGCCGCTCGCTGACCCGCAAGGGTTATCCACAAGGCCCCGGCAGCGTCCGGGGCCTTGTCGTTTCTGGCGTCGGAGGGGGCCGTGCCGCTATCATCCGGGCCATTCCAAGGGGGACGATTCATGCTCAACGGCCTGTGGCTGAGCTTTTTCATGGTGGCGGCGGTCACCGCGCTTTCCCGCTGGCTGCTGGGGGGCGAAGCCACCGTCTTCGCCGCCATGGTGGAAAGCCTGTTCGCCATGGCCAAGCTGTCGGTGGAAGTCATGGTGTTGCTGTTCGGCACCCTGACCCTTTGGCTCGGCTTCCTGCGCATCGCCGAAAAGGCCGGGCTGGTGGAAAAGCTCGCGGTCGTCCTTGGCCCGCTGTTCCGCCGCCTGATGCCGGAAGTGCCCGCCGGCCACCCGGCCATCGGCCTGATCACCCTGAACTTCGCCGCCAACGGCCTGGGCCTGGACAACGCCGCCACGCCCATCGGCCTGAAAGCCATGAAGGCGCTGCAGGAGCTCAACCCCAGCAGCACCACTGCGAGTAATGCGCAGATCCTCTTCCTGGTGCTCAACGCTTCCTCCCTGACGTTGCTGCCGGTGACCATCTTCATGTACCGCGCCCAGCAGGGCGCGGTGGAGCCGACCCTGGTGTTCCTGCCGATCCTCCTGGCCACCAGCGCCTCCAGCCTGGTCGGGTTGCTCAGCGTTGCCGTCATGCAGCGCCTGAGACTGTGGGACCCGGTCGTGCTGGCCTACCTGATTCCCGGCGCGCTGGCGCTGGGTGCCTTCATGGCGCTGCTGGCGGGGCTGTCCGCCACCGCGCTGGCGCAACTGTCCTCGTTGCTGGGCAACCTGACGCTGTTCGGCATCATCATGCTGTTCCTCATCGTCGGCTGGCTGAAAAAGGTGCCGGTGTACGAAACCTTCGTCGAAGGCGCGAAGGAAGGCTTCGACGTTGCCAGGAGCCTGCTGCCGTACCTGGTGGCGATGCTTTGCGCCGTTGGCGTGTTGCGCGCCTCAGGTGCGCTGGAGATGGCACTGGACGGCATTCGCTGGGTGGTCGAGGGCGTGGGCTGGGATACCCGTTTCGTCGATGCACTGCCCACCGCGCTGGTCAAGCCGTTCTCCGGCAGCGCCGCGCGGGCGATGCTGCTGGAGACCATGCAATCCCACGGCGTGGACAGCTTCCCGGCCCTGGTAGCCGCCACCGTGCAGGGCAGCACCGAGACCACCTTCTATGTGCTGGCCGTGTACTTCGGCGCCGTCGGTATCCAGCGTGCCCGCCATGCCGTGGGTTGCGCGCTGCTGGCAGACCTGGCCGGCGTGCTGGCGTCCATCGGCGTGTGCTACTGGTTCTTCGCCTGAAACTGGCGGGCCGCCCCGCGCTTCGTCTGCTCCTGGAACAGCAGCCATTCGCGCTGGATCACCTGGTAGGGCACGAAGACACTGAGCCGCTCCATTCCGGCCAGTTCCGGTCGGTTCGCCGGTGGCGTCCAGCCGGCGTGGAAGCCGATGTTGATCCCGAGCACGCTGCCATCTCCGGCCAGCAGCGGGCCGCCGGACATGCCCTTGGCCATCGCGGCATCGTGCACGCCGTAGCGCTCGGTACTTTGCGATCCGGAGTTGATGAACGGGACCGGCCAGACCCGACCCTGGGAACTCACCGGGATCATCAGCGTGCTGCTGCCGATGGCGGTCACCTGTTCACCTGGGCGGAAATCCCGCCAGTGCGGAACTTCACCCGCCGCCTTGTGAGCGATGAACAGCAGGTCGCAACCGGTGCTGCAGCGGTACGCCTGATTCATCAGAAAAGGAGTGTGGGCGGCGGTTACTGCGTAGTCGGCGTTCCACTGCACCGCGGAAGCAACCAGCAGGCCGGGCAGTGGCGGGCCTGACAGGACCTGGAAGTACCGCTCGGTCAAGCGACTGTCGGTTTCCGGCGATACCCAGCCATTGCATCCTGTCAACGTCAGGATGAGTAGGAAACTCCATTTCATATCATTAGCCTTTTCCGTTTAATTTGTGGGAAAAGTTAATGATTATTGAAAGAAAATTCCTATATAAAATTAGGATTTATTACGTAGTAAAATAGCTTGTTAATAATCTTGTATGGCGAAAGTTTCCTAGGAAGTTTCTGAAGGAAGTTGATATGAAATTTCAGGAATAAACTTATTTGTCAAAAAAAACCAAGTACCAATTTATAACTGTCAAGACGTTACTTGTTTTTTCCGACGAACAGCATCGAAGCTTTCACGAAGCTTTCAAACCCATGTAATTCAAACCTTTCAGCCATTTTTCGATTGTCTGATGGCGGTCATTACACATAGGGTTACAAATAAGTCAGCCCTCCACTGCCCCGATCCACCCGGATGGCGACTGTCGATTTCCCTCGTGGAAATTTCCCGTGTGTCAGCCTGAGTGATGTCCCCATGGCCTCGAACAATTCCAAAGCCAAAGCCGTCTTCCGCGTGGTGAGTGGCAACTTCCTCGAGATGTACGACTTCATGGTGTATGGCTTCTACGCCACCGCCATTGCCAAGACCTTCTTCCCCGGCGACGACCCCTTCGCCTCCCTGATGCTGTCGCTGGCGACCTTCGGCGCCGGCTTCCTGATGCGCCCGCTGGGCGCCATCTTCCTTGGCGCGTATATCGACCGCCACGGTCGCCGCCAGGGCCTGATCATCACCCTTGGCCTGATGGCCATGGGCACCCTGCTGATCGCCTTCGTTCCGGGCTACGCCACCCTGGGTGTCGCAGCACCCTTGCTGGTGCTGTTCGGCCGGTTGCTGCAGGGCTTTTCCGCCGGCGTGGAGCTGGGCGGCGTGTCGGTCTACCTCGCGGAAATCGCCACCCCGGGCAAGCGCGGCTTCTTCGTCAGTTGGCAGTCGGCCAGCCAGCAGGTCGCCGTGGTGTTTGCCGGCCTGCTGGGCGTGATCCTCAACCACTGGCTGAGCCCGCAGGACATGGGCGAGTGGGGCTGGCGTGTGCCCTTCTTCATTGGCTGCCTGATCGTCCCCGCGCTGTTCATCATCCGTCGCTCGCTGGAGGAAACCCCGGAGTTCCAGCAGCGCAAGCATCGTCCGACCCTGGGCCAGGTGCTGCGCTCCATCGGCCAGAACTTCGGCCTGGTGCTGGCCGGCACTGCCATGGTGGTAATGACCACCGTGTCGTTCTACCTGATCACCGCCTACACCCCGACCTTCGGCAGGAACGAGCTGCACCTGTCGGACTTCGACAGCCTGCTGGTGACCATGTGCGTGGGCCTGTCCAACTTCATCTGGCTGCCCCTGATGGGGGCGGTGTCCGATCGCATCGGCCGCAAGCCGCTGTTGCTGGCCGCCACCGTGCTGGCACTGGTCACCGCCTACCCGATGTTGTCCTGGTTGGTGGCGGAGCCCAGCTTCGCTCGCCTGCTGGAGGTGGAGCTATGGCTGTCCTTCCTCTATGGCAGCTACAACGGTGCGATGGTTGTCGCGCTAACCGAGATCATGCCGGCCGACGTACGCACCACCGGCTTCTCCCTGGCCTACAGCCTGGCGACTGCGACCTTCGGTGGCTTCACCCCGGCGGTCTGCACCTGGCTTATCCACACCCTCGACAACAAGGCCGCGCCGGGAATCTGGCTCAGTGGTGCGGCGGCCCTGGGCCTGCTCGCCACCCTGGTGCTGTTCCGCAAGGGCGCCCGTGCGCGGGAAGGGGCGCTGGCCGCTGGGGTCTGAGACCCTCTGCGACGTTCTGCCCCAGCGCGGTTTCGGGCGGCATTGACTCAAGTCAGGCTTGCCCGGACCGCGCAGGAGAAGGATAGGGTCAACCCAATCCCTCTTCTCCAGCGGAGAACGCGTCATGATCACCCACCCCACCGCTGAGCTCGCAGCCCTCGGGGCTGTTGGCGCCGATCACTGGATAGAAACTCTCGAAGACGGCAGCCATGTGCTGATCCGGCCGTTGCGCGCCGAAGACCGTGAGCGCGAGCGCCTGTTCCTCGAGCGCCTATCCCCCATGACCCGCAAATTCCGCTTCCACGGCGAAGTGAAGATCGACGACAAGCTGCTCGATCGCCTGATGGACGTGGACTACCAGACCACCATGGCCTTCATCGCACTGACCCATGTGGACGGCGAGCTGCGCGAAGTCGGCATCAGCCGTTACGCGGCTGTGGACAACCAGCAATGCGAATGCGCGGTGACCATCGCCGACGAGTTCAAGCAACTGGGCCTTGGCCTTGCACTGATGCGCCACCTGATCGACGTGGCCAAGCGCAATGGCTTCCACCAGATGTATTCGATCGACTCGTCCATGGACCGCGACATGCGCGACATGGCCCGCGAGCTGGGCTTCCGCGCCCAGGTCGACCCGGACGATTCCTGCCAGGTCATCCGCCGCCTCGCCCTCTGAGGCTTATCCGGCCCGGCGGGCAATCAGCCCCGCCGGCGCCGGAGCGCCAGCCCGACCAGTACCGCCAACAGCAGCGCGCCCAGCGCTGAAAGTGGATAGACCCTATCGTCGTCCAGCAGCGGTTTCTCGATACGCAGATACCCCTCGTCCTTGAACAGCTGCTGCGCCACGTCGTTGGCTTGCGTGAGGCTGACCCTTGCCAGGCGCTTGTCCTCGTCGGGGAACTTGCCGTCGTCGAAGTCCGCCAGCGCGCCCCAGTAGTAATCCGCCAGCGTCGAGTTGCCCGGCGTGCTCCAGGCCAGTTGCGCGCGCGCCACGCGCTGGATGCGGGCAAAGCGCTGTGGGTCGAGGCCGTCGTGGCGGATCTTGTCCACCAGGTCCTTCAGGGCCTGCTGGGTCACCTTCTCCTGATCGCGCTCGACATCGGCGTTCAGGCTCATGAAGCCCTGGTTGGCCCAGGCGGTGCGTTCGCTCCAGGGGCCATAGGAGAGCTCCCGGCGTACACGCAGTTCGGTGTAGAGCGCATCGTTCAGGTAGGCCTGCAGCAGGTCCAGCGTGGCGCCGTCGGCTTCCGCCGGCTCGGGGAAAATCCAGTGCAGTACCGCGCTTTCGCCGAACAGCCCGGTGGTCAGGCTGCGCTGGCGCTCGGCCCCCTTTTTCATCTGCGGCAGGTCGCGGCGCTCCGGGGTGTCGTGATCGACCAGGGCGCCGTAGGTACGGCCCAGGTAGACCGGCAGGCGCGGGTCGAGGTCGCCGACGATGATCAGGGTCATGTTGCTGGGGACATACCAGTCCTTGCGCAACTGCTCCAGCTGGGTCCGGGTCAGGTTATCCACAGGCGCGCGCTCGTCGCACGACAGCCCCAGTTCCACGGCCAGCTGTTCCTGGCCGGCGCGGCTGACGTTCTGGTGGTCCAGCCAGCGCTGCAGGTGCGAATAATGGCCGCCGTCCTCGCGCACCAGTACCTGTTTGGCGGAGTCGATCTTGCGCTGGTCGAGCTGGGTGCGGGTGATGATTTCCAGCAGCAGGTCCAGCACCTGGCGCTGGGTGGCGGCGGGGGATTCGACGACGAAAGCGGTGTCGCCCTCGCTGGTGTAGGCGTTCCATTGGCCGCCCAGGGCCTGCATGCGCGCTTCCAGGTCGGCCTCGTCGCCGCCATCCAGGCCGCTGAAGAACAGGTGCTCCATCAGGTGCGGAAGCTGCCGGTCGCGGCAACTGAAATCACTGAAGCCGACGCCGACGATCAGGCGAATCGACACGTGGCCCTTCTCGTGGGTGGGCTTGAACAGTACGCCCATGCCGTTCTCCAGCTGATAGGCCTCGACCGTCTGTCGCTGGTCGGCAAGGGACCAGGTGGTGAGCAGCAGGGACAGCAGGGGGACGAACAACCAACGCATGAGCGGTGAGCCTGGACGCAAAGCCGTGAGGATAGCGGATTGACCGACGCGAACCCACCGCGTTCAACCTTTGTCGGGTGGCATCTTTGGTCATGGGGCTGGCTTGTGCGGTCACTGTCGGTGCTGGCGCAGTGGAACTACGCTGCAAGCACGCACCCTTCAATAGCCCAAAGTTCGCCGCGTTCCCGAGCGATCTGGAGGTTTCATGCGCGTATTGATCACCGGCGCCGCTGGCTTTCTGGGGCAGAGCCTGCTCAATGAACTGGCCGTGCAGCACCTGGATTGGACGCTGATCGCCGGAGACGTCAGGCGCATCAATACCCAGGGCCTGCGACCGAACATCGAGCCGGTTGCGCTGGACCTGGGTGTGGCTGCGCAGGTGAATGCCTGCGTAGAACAATGGCGACCGGACGCCATCGTCCATCTCGCCGCCGTGGTCAACCCGCCGCGGGAAATGACCCCGCAGAAGCTGCACGCCATCGAAGTCGGCGGCACTCGCGCGCTGATCGAGGCGGCGCGGCAGACCGGCGTTAAGCAACTGATAGTCACCAGTTCCGGCGTCGCTTATGGCTTCCACCGCGACAATGCCGAGTGGATCGACGAATCCCATCCGCTGCGCGGACACCCCCACCTGCTCCAGGCGCGTTGCAAGCAGGAGATCGAACAACTGCTGGCGGATGCGCGGAAACGTTATCCACAGCTCAAGCAGTTGATCCTGCGTCCCGGCACCATTCTCGGCCGACGTGTGCATAACCCGCTGAGCGAACTTTTTGCCCGGCCCACCATGGTGGGCGTGCTGGGGCACCGCAGCCGCTTCGTGTTCATCTGGGACCAGGATGTCGTGAATGTGATCCGCCAGGGGCTGGAACGCGGCAGCGAGGGCATCTACAACCTCGCCGGCGATGGTGCGTTGTCCTTGCGCGAAATCGCCGGCCTGCTCAACAAACCCTATCGGTCCATGCCCGCAGGCCTGCTGCGCATGGGGCTGGGGCTGCTCAAGCCGCTGGGTTTGTCGCGCTTCGGCCCGGAGCAGGTGGACTACCTGCGCTATCGGCCAGTGCTGGACAATCGCCGGTTGAAGGAAGAGTTCGGCTACGAGCCGCGCTATTCCAGCCGCGAGGCCTTCCTGGCCTATCTCGCGGCGCGGGGACCGAACGGCTGAGTCGCAGGCTGTGGATATCCTGTAGGCAAGTCTGTTGAAAAGCTTACTGGCGGTTACTTGTCGCTGCCGGCTAATTGCCTGACTGTCGCCTCCGCTGGCGATATTCGCCCGGTGTCAGCCCCGTCCAATGACGGAAGGCACGGAAGAACACGCTGGGTTCGGAATAGCCGAGCAGGGCGGCGATATCCGTGGCCGGCAGGTTGCCTTCGCCCAGGTAGCGTTCCGCCAGTTGCCGGCGGGTGTCGGCGAGCAGCTGTTGATAACTGCTGCCTTCCTCCGCCAGTCGGCGCTGCAGCGTGCGCTCGCTCAGGCCCAGTTCGCTGGCAACCGAAGCGCGGCCCGGTTCGCCGCGGGCCAGTTGCTCACCCAGGAGGGCGACGACACGGCCGCTGATGCTGGCGCTGGGCAGCCGGGCGAGCAGGCCTTCGGCGTGCTGGCGCAGCAGATCGCGCAGCGGCGGATTGGCCTGGGGCAGTGGTGCGTCGATGAGTGCCCTGGGTAGGCCCATGGCGTAGTCAGGCGCTTCAAACTGCAGAGGGCAGCCGAAGGCCTTTTCATATTCTTCGAGATTCTCCGGCTGGCTGTGCATGAAGCGGCAGCTGGCCAATTGCAGGCCGCTGAGCAGGGCGCGCAGCTGGCGCGCCCAGAACCCCAGCAGCGCCAGGGCGCGGGCGCGGGTCGCCGGCGTTTCGGGGCTCAGCGGGCGGTAGGTCACCCAGATGATCTCGGCTTGCGCCTCGATGGCCACCTGGCCGCCTTCGCCTACCAGGCGCTGGTAGCGCATGGCCGATTCGAGGGCGTCGCCCAGCGTGGTGCTCGACTGCAGCAGATAGCCCAGCGCGCTGAAGGATGCCGGCGACAGGGCGCGGCCCATGGCCAGGCCGGGCTCATCGTGCTTCAGGTCTGTCTGGATCACCTGCCACATGCGCTCCTGCAGCGCGAAGTCGATACGCGCATCCGGGTCGCTGAGCTGGGATTGCTGAATGCCGCTGGCAGCGAGCAGCGCATCGCGGTTCATACCGAGACGTACGGCCGCCAGCAGAATGGCCTGGGTCAGGCTGGCGCTGACCGAGGGAGGGCGTTGGGATTGAGTGCATGCTTCCATGGCGGCGGATTCTGCCCGAACCCTGGGCGTCGTGATATCAGGACTTTGTAGGGGCTGGCGAACGCTCCGTCGAAGCGCTCGCCCAGTCCCTGGCCGTCAACCCGTCGCGCTGGAGCCGGGCGGAGCCGGGCGCTGCTGATCCTGTACCGCTTCGACTTCGCGCTCGACGAAGTCATCGTCTTCCCCAGGTTCAGTGGTTGCCGAACTGCTGGCATCCGGGTTGTCCAGAACAGCATAGGCGATGGCGCAGAACAGCGAGTTCAAGCGCTTCATGTCGCTGATCAGGTCCAGGTGCAGCGAGCTGGTCTCGATGCTCTGTACCACCTGCTGACGCAGGCGGTCGACATGCGAGTGGGCGAAGCGCCGTTCCTGCAGGCGGAAGCGCTGCTTGGCACGGCGCAGGCGCTTGGCGCCTTCCTGGTCACCATTGAGGAACACCGACAGGGACAGGCGCAGGTTGGCCACCAACTGACCGTGCAGCACGGTGATCTCCTCCAGGCCGTTGTCGGAGAAGGATCGGCTGCGCGAGGTCTTCTTGTCCTGCACGGCGCCGAGCATGTGTTCGATGATGTCGCCCGCCTGCTCGAGGTTGATCGCCAGCTCGATGATCTCCGCCCAGCGACGGCTGTCGGCTTCGCTCAGGTCTTCGCGGGGCATGCGCGCCAGGTACAGCTTGATCGCGGTGTAGAGGGCGTCGACGTCGTCGTCCTGCTTGCGGATTTCCTTGCCCAGCAGCGGGTCGCCGCTGTGGATAACCTGCATCAGGTTGTTCAGCATCTGTTCGACGATATCGCCCATGCGCAGGGTTTCGCGCACCGCGTTGACCAGCGCCAGGCTTGGCGTGTCCAGTGCACCGGGGTCGAGGTGGCGCGGGCGGACGATATCTTCCGGCGAATGGCGGTCGGGCATGAGGCGCGTACAGAAGGCCGCCATTTGTCCGGTCAGCGGCAGGCAGGCGAGGCAGCGGGTGGTGTTGTAGAGCACGTGGAAGGCGATCACCAGTTCGGCGGTGCTGAACTGCCAGTGGTCGATCCAGTCTGCCAGCGGGCCCACCAGCGGCAGCACCAGGGCGCAGCCGGCGACCTTGAACAGCAGGCTGCCCAGCGCCACGCGGCGGCCGGCGGCGTTCTGCGAGGAGGCACTGATCATCGCCAGGATTCCGCTGCCCAGGTTGGCGCCGATCACCAGGCACAGCGCCACTTTCAGCGAGATCACCTTGGAGGCGGCCAGCGTCGCGGTAAGCAGCACGGCCGCCAGGCTGGAATAGGAAATCATCGCGAACAGCGCGCCGGTGAGCGCATCCAGCATCACGTCGCCGGTCAGGCTGGAGAACAGCACCTTGACGCCCTTGGCCTGGGTCATCGGCTCCGCTGCCGCGACGATCAGCTGCAGCGCCAGGATGATCAGCCCCAGGCCGATGAACACCCGGCCGAGCTGGCCCAGGCGCGACTTCTGTCGGCCGAGGAAGAAGATCACCCCGAAGAAGATCAACAGCGGCGACAGCCACGACAGGTCCAGGGTCAGCACCCGTGCCATCAGCGCCGTGCCGACGTCCGCGCCGAGCATGATCGCCAGCGCTGGCGCCAGGGCCATCAGTCCGGTGGCGACGAAGGAGGTCGCCAGCAGCGCCGTGGCGTTGCTGCTCTGCACCAGCGCGGTGACACCGATGCCGGCGGCGAAGGCCAGCGGGCGCTTTTCCACGCTGCGGCTGAGGATTTTTCGCAGATTACTGCCGTAGACCCTGAGGATGCCGGTGCGGACGATGTGAGTGCCCCACACCAACAGGGCGACGGCAGAGAGCAGATCGAGCAGTTTGAGCATGTCGGGCCCCCTTGCACGCAAATGGGCCCGCGGGCGGAGCGTCCGTCGACGGACCCTGTAACGACCTCGCCCGCGGCTCCGTACAGACAGCGCGGAGGGCCGAGAAGGACACGGCAGCATTCAGGCGATTGTCACAAGACTGTCATGGTAGACCCTCGTTCTTCCCTGAGGGTTCGCCAAATCTCTGATTTGCCGGGATTCCTGTCTGTCAGTAAAGCCGATCAAACACGGGTGCGAGAGGCTTTGCATCGGTTATTTCGCACGGATCGGCGGGCGGATATGTCTAGACTGCCTCACCATTTGCTGACAGAAGTGCTCATCGACATGGATGCGCCACAGGCCGAGGAGAAGTCGCATGCGTAGGTCGTTCCCCCTCCTGATCGTACTGGCGTTGGCCGGTTGCGGCGACAAGTCGGCGCTGCCGTTCACCGCCGGCACCGGACCTCAACCGCAATTGCCCGAACCCCAGAGCAGCGTGCTGCCCACCGTCAACATCGCCACCGCCACCGGCTGGCCCGCCGGGCAGATGCCCCGTGCTGCCGAAGGCCTGGAGGTGCAGCGCTTCGCCGACAAGCTGGAACACCCGCGTTGGCTTTACGTGCTGCCCAACGGCGATGTGCTGGTGGCGGAAAGCTCGGCACCGCCCAAGGAGGAGTCCGGCGGATTGAAGGACTGGGTCGCTGGCAAGGTCATGGCCAAGGCCGGGGCCTCGGTACCCAGCGCCAACCGCATCACCCTGCTGCGCGACGCCGATGGCGATGGCGTGCCGGAACAGCGCAGCGTGTTGCTGGAGGGCCTGTTCTCGCCCTTCGGCATGGCGCTTGTGGATAACTGGCTGTATGTGGCCAACGCCGATGCCGTGGTGCGCTTCCCGTACAAGACCGGTGAGACGGCGATCAGCGCACCGGCGGAAAAGGTCGTCGACCTGCCGGGCGGGCCGATCAATCACCACTGGACCAAGAACATCCTCGCCAGCCCCGACGGCCGCTACCTGTACGCCACCGTCGGCTCCAACAGCAACGTCGGCGAGAACGGGCTGGACGCGGAGAAGCACCGCGCGGCGATCCTGCAGATCGACCTTTCCAGCCGTAACGTGCGGGTATTCGCCTCCGGCCTGCGCAACCCCAACGGGCTGGGCTGGGAGCCCAACAGCGGCGCCCTGTGGACAGCCGTCAACGAGCGCGACGAACTGGGCAACGACCTGGTGCCGGACTACATGACCTCGGTGAAGGACGGCGGCTTCTACGGCTGGCCCTGGAGCTACTTCGGCCAGCATGTGGATAAACGCGTCGAACCGCCGCGCCCGGACATGGTGCAGAAGGCCCTGGTGCCCGACTACGCCCTGGGTTCGCACACCGCCTCCCTCGGCCTTGCCTTCTATCAGGGCAGCCTGCTGCCGGAGCGTTATCGTGGCGGCGTGTTCATCGGCCAGCACGGGTCGTGGAACCGCAAGCCGCGCAGCGGTTACCAGGTGGTGTTCATCCCCTTCGGCGGCGGCAAGCCCAACGGCCAGCCGGTAACGGTGCTGGATGGTTTCGTCAACGACAAGGAGGAAGCCATGGGCCGTCCGGTCGGCGTCGCTGTGGATAAGTTTGGCGGCCTGCTGGTGGCCGATGATGTGGGTAACACCGTATGGCGGTTGCGCCCGGCTACCCTGAAGTGAATCGACGAGGAGGCCGCATGGCCAAGCTACATCGCCTGATCCTGATGGCCGCGCTACTGACGCTGGGCGCGTGCAGCAGTCTGTTCGGCACGCGCGATCCGCTGCGCATCGACCTGGTCGGCCTGGAGCCGGCGACCGGGCAGGGCATGGAAGCGCGCTTCACGGTCAAGCTGCGGGTGCAGAACCCCAATGACCAGGCCATCGACTACGACGGTATCGCGCTGGACCTTTCGGTGAACGGCCAGCCGCTGGCCAGCGGGGTGAGCGACGCCAGCGGGCAGGTGCCGCGATTCGGCGAAACGGTGATCAGTGTGCCGGTGAGCATCTCGGCTTTCTCCGCGCTCCGCCAGGCCTGGGGCCTGTCCGGCGGTCCACCGCGCCAGGGCATGCCCTACGAAATCAGCGGCAAACTGGCCGGTGGGTTGTTCGGTACGGTGCGCTTCAACGACAAGGGCGTGCTGAACTGGCCGGAGCCGGTTGCACGTCCTTGAGGTACGTTGCTGTGGATAAACCGGGCTGTGGATAGCCCGGTTTTTTATTGCCTGCCGTGGGCTACTGGCCTGGGATGTCCTTGCGCAGCTTCACCGGGTCCACTTCCTTCTTCCCACGCGCGGTGCGCATGCGGATGTTCAGCGCTTCCACCGCCAGCGAGAAGGCCATGGCGAAGTAGACGTAGCCCTTGGGCACGTGGACTTCGAAGGCTTCGGCGATGAGCACGGTGCCGACCACGATAAGGAAGGACAGCGCGAGCATCTTCAGCGACGGGTGCTTGTCGATGAAGTCGCTGATGGCGCCCGCCGCCAGCATCATCACCATGACCGCCACGACGATGGCCGCGACCATCACCGGCACGTTGGAAACCATGCCCACGGCGGTGATCACCGAGTCCAGCGAGAACACGATGTCGATGATGGCGATCTGGATGATGGTGCCGATGAAGCCACCCATCACGCTCTTGGGTTCTCCCTCGGTTTCATCCTCGCCCTCCAGGCCGTGGAAGATTTCGCTGCTGCTTTTCCACAGCAGGAACAGGCCGCCGAAGAACAGGATCAGATCGCGCCCGGAGATGCCCTGGCCGAACACGTGGAACAGGTCGGCGGTCAGGCGCATGACCCAGGTGATCGAGAGCAGCAGCAGGATGCGCGTGACCATCGCCAGCGCCAGTCCGAAGAAGCGCGTGCGCGGTTGCATGTGCTTGGGCATGCGGCCGACCAGGATGGAGATCATGATGATGTTGTCGATGCCCAGGACGATTTCCAGGGCTGTCAGGGTGAAGAACGCAATCCAGATTTCAGGGCTGGTCAGCCATTCCATTGTCGCGGTACTCGAAGTCGGTCGTTGATCGGTCAGTCATTGAACAGCGGGAACAGGCCCAGCAGCAGCGCGGCGGCGAGGATCGCCAGGCACACCAGCACGGCCCATTTGAGGGTGAAGCGCTGATGGTCGCCGAAGTCGATCTTGGCCAGGCCTACCAGCAGGTAGGTCGAGGGCACCAGCGGGCTGAGCAGGTGCACCGGCTGGCCGACGATGGAGGCACGGGCCATTTCCACCGGCGTGATGCCGTACTGCGCGGCGGCCTGGGAGAGTACCGGGAGCACGCCGTAGTAGAAAGCGTCATTGGACATGAAGAAGGTGAACGGCATGCTCACCAGCGCCGTGATGGTCGCCAGATACGGCCCCAGCGCCGGCGGGATCACCGCCAGCAGGCTCTTGGACATGGCTTCGACCATGCCCGTTCCGGAGAGGATCCCGGTGAATACGCCCGCGGCGAAAATCAGCGAGACCACCGCGAGGACGTTCTCGGCGTGGGCGCCGATGCGCTTCTTCTGCTCCAGGATGCAGGGATAGTTGACGATCATCGCGATCCCGAAGGCGATCATGAACAGCACCGGCATCGGCAGCAGGCCGGCGATCAGGGTGCCCATCAGCACAACGGTCAGCACGGCGTTGAACCACAGCAGCTTGGGCCGACGCGCCTCGGGGTATTGCGACACACTCACGTCCGCCATCGCTTCGTGGTCGGTCGGCAGGTGCAGCTCGCCCAGGCGGGCGCGCTCGCGCTTGCCGTAGACCCAGGCGAGGGCGAAGATCGCCGCGATGCCGGCGAGCATGGCCGGGATCATCGGCACGAAGATGTCCGCCGGGTCGACGTGAAGGGCGCTGGCTGCGCGGGCAGTGGGGCCGCCCCAGGGCGTCATGTTCAGCACGCCGCTGGAGAGCATGATCAGGCAGGCCATCAGCAGCGGGCTCATGCCCAGGCGGCTGTACAGCGGCAGCACGGCGGCCACGCAGATCATGTAGGTGGTCGAGCCGTCGCCATCCAGCGAGACGATCATCGCCAGCGCGGCGGTGCCCATCGATACCTTCAGCGGATCGCCCTTCACCAGTTTGAGGATGCGCCGCACCGCCGGGTCGAACAGCCCGGAGTCGATCATGATGGCGAAGTAGAGGATGGCGAACATCAGCATCACGCCGGTTGGCGCGAGGGTGCGGATGCCGTCCAGCATCATCGGTCCCAGGCCCTTGGCGAAGCCGCCGAGCAGGGCGAAGGCGATCGGGACCAGGATCAGCGCGATCAGTGCCGAAAGCCGCTTGGTCATGATCAGGAACATGAAGGTCGCCACCATGGCGAAGGCGAGGAAAGTCAGCATGGGGATAACTCCGTCTCGGCGCCGAGGTTCAGCAGCGGCTGTGGATAAGCACGAGTGGTACGGACGGAGTGGGAGCGGGGGCGGACAGGAAACGGGGCATGAGCGATCACCGATTGTTGTTTTTGTACGCTGCGCGAACGCAGGTCCGGCCGGGAGGACCGAGGCGGCGATGCTAGGGGGTCAAGCTTTCAGCAGGCTTTCGCAGAATATTTCCACAGATCGGTGGGGATTTGCGCAGGTTCAATCCAGATGCAGTGGACAAATTTCAGGAGCCCAGCGCCTGGATCGCACCCATCACCAGCAGCAGGCTGGCGCCGGCCAGCAGTGTCTGCAGGGTGATGATCCCCGCCATCAGTCCGCTTTCGCCGCCCAGCTGGCGGGTCAGTACATAGGCGGTCGGGGCTGTGGGGAGCGCGAAGAACATCACCAGCAGTGCGCTCTCCAGCGGCGGCAGTGCCAGCAGGCGAGCGATGGCGAAGGCCAGCAAAGGCATGGCCAGCAGGCGGATTGCGCAGTTCCAGCCCAGTGCCGAGACCTCCGCGCGCAGCTCCTGCGGCTGTAGTGCTGCACCCACGCAGAGCAGGCCCAGCGGCAGGCTCGCTACGGCCAGCAGGTTGAACAGCCGGTCCGTACCGCCGGGCAGGCCGATGCCGCTCACATTCAGCAACGCGCCCGCCACGCAGGCGAGGATCAGCGGGTTCCTGACAATCGGCAGCAGTAGCGAACGCGGGCTGATGCCGCGTTCGGCAGTCAGCGCCCAGACCGACATCACGTTCACTGTCGGCACCATCAGCGCCAGCATCAGCGCGGCCAGGGTCAGGCCCGGTTTGCCATAGAGGCTGCCCACGGCCGCCAGCCCCAGGTAGGTGTTGAAGCGCAGCACGCCCTGGGCGATGGCGCCGAAGCGCGCGGCATTCCAGCCACGCAGGCGTTTGGCGATGAGCAGGGCAATCCAGGCGATACCCAGCCCGAGCACCACTGCCAGCGCCTGGCGGGCGAGGCCGGGGTCGTTCAGCGGCGCGCTGGCCAGGCTGCTGGCCAGTAGCGCAGGAAACAGGATGAAGTAGTTGAGCCGCTCGGCTGCCGGCCAGAAGGCCTCGCCGGGGAAACCTTTGCGGCGCAGCACGAAGCCGCCGACGATCAACGCGAACAATGGCCACAGGGCCTGGAACAGAGCGGTCACGGCAACCCCAAGAGGGTGGTGGGAGCGGGCATCTTGCCGAGGGTGAGGGGGCAAGGGCAAGGTGTGTGGATAAGTGCCGATCCTTGCCCGAAGTGGTTTTCCACAGGCTCAGGCGGTGTGGAAAACCTTGTCCACACCCTCAGCGGCGGAAACCGCCGCCGCCAATGTGGCCGCCGCCGAAATGCCCTCCACCGCCCCACTGCCGCTGCGTCTGATTGAAGCGCTGCTGGCCGACCTGCCGCGACTGGTACTGCTGCTCCAGTTGCCCACGCATGTTGGCCTGGTTCGGCTGGACGGGCTGCCAGCCATTGCTGGTGTGTTGCTGCCAGCCGTTGTCGGTGTGCTGGTAGACGTTGCCATCGTGCCCGGCGTAGACGTCGCCATTCTTCCAGGCCACGGCGTTGCCGGTCCGGCGATTGTAGGTCACGCCGCGGTTGTCGTGGTCGTAGCTGCCGCGGCCGTCATCCACATCGCCGGATACCCCGCGCTCGGCGATGGTGGTGCGACCGGTCTGGGCGTTGTGCTTCACGCCCTGCTGGCCGGCCTTGAAGTCGCCGCTATCGGCATCGTAGGCCACGCCACTGCGCCCTGCGGCGGAGATACCGGTGGAAGCATTGGAATAGGCTCCGCGCCGCCCGGCCGCTCCCTGGTCGGTATAGGGGTTGAACGCCGCGCCCTGGCTACCGGCGAAACGGGTGCCGGTGCGCGGGTTGTAGCCGGCCGCCGAGCTGCCCTGCCACTGGGTGCCGGTCCAGGCGTTGTAGCCATAGGCGTGGGTGACGGTGCCCTGGCCCCAGCGCCCGTAGAAGTTGGCCTGGTTGATGTTGGTATAACTCCAGCCGCCCTGTGGATAAGGTCCCCAGTACGGGCCCCAGTAAGGCTCCGGCGTGCCCCACCAGGCTCCGGCGGCGTAGCCGAAGGCGAAGCCGGTCAGCGCGCCGACGGCAAAGCCCGCGCCATAGCCATAGGTCGGTGGATAACCGTAGTACACCGTGCTGCTGACATAGGCGGGATAGGCGTAGCCCGTGCCGTACACCACCGTGCCGTCGCTGTTGACCACCACGCCCAGGTATCCCGGCGTGTAGCCGACAACCACGGTCTGCGGGGTCACCGAGTAGATGTGCACATACGTCACGTAGTACACCGGCGAACTGGGCGGGATGCCGTAGATCGCCGCGGGCACTTCGGTGGCCACTTGCCACGGCCCGCTCGGGCTGGGGGCGGTGAACCAGACGCCGTTGCTCACGGCGAAGAACTGGTTGGCCGTCACTTCGATCACTGGCGTCGGCGTGTTCACCGCGTAGTTCAGGCTGGTGCCGGTGATCGACTGGAAATTCGGCGCGCCGTCATAGGTCACCTTCAGCGTGGCCTTGCTGCGCGAGACGCTGGCAGTCTGCGGAATGCTCGCGGCGATGGCGGCTTCCTTGGCCTGGGGCGTACCGGGCACCGAGACGAGGACGTTGGCTTTCGGGTCCTTGGCGGAGATCTTCGCGAAGTCGGCGGGCAGGTCCTTGCCGGGCACATAGGTCCACGGGCCTTTCTCACCCGGGCCGCTGAACCAGCGGCCGGATACCAGCACGTACCAGGTGTTGTGGGTCGGATCGACGAACACCGCGTGATCGGCATTGTTCAGGCTCAGCAGGCTGACGCCGTCCACCGGCGCCATCTGCGCGGTGCCGTCGCTGACGATCAGTTCGGTGGGCTGCGTGGCCACCCACACGGCCGGCGCCTTGCCCGGCTTCTTGCCGTTCTTGGGCAGCAGAGCGTCCACCGGGCCGGCCTTCTCCGCCGCCTGCTGGGCGCTGAGCAGCACCTTGGGCGGTTGGCTGAGCACCAGCCAGGTGCCGTCCAGCGCCTGTGCCGTGTACCAGTTACCGGCGGCGTTCAGGTAGTTGTTGCCCTGGGCGTCGCGCAGGAGCAGCACGCGGCTGTTGATAACCCGCTCGAAGTCGCTGCCCGTCAGGGCTTGCCACTTCGGCTGGCCGTCGATGATCACCAGCACGGTCGGGGTGCTGGCGAAAATGATCTGCGGCGCGTCGTTCTTCACTTCCACGTGACGCAGCTTGTCCAGTTGCTGGTTCACCGCGTAGCTGGCCTGCAACTGGTCGAGGGAGACTGTCAGGCCTTCTTTGGGCAGCCGCGCCACCAGGGCATCGCGCACCTTGTCGGCGCTGTCTGGTGCGGTGGGGACTTCGACCTTTTCGATGCGCAGGTCGGTGAGTTGCACCAGGCCGCTGGCCTTGTCGATGGCGGCGGCGGCGGAGAACTGCGCTACCCCGTAGGTGGGCGCGGCATTGGCGGCGCCGATGGCGATGGCCGCCCGGCCGACCATGCGGGTGCCGTCCCAGTCTTCGATCTGCGGCTGGAAGATCTGCACATGCTGGTCGCCCAGGGCGAAATCCCGGGGCCATTTCAGTTCTTCGGCCATTGCCGGCGAAGCGGGCGCACCGGCCTGTGGTTGGCCCTGGGCGGCAACGGCAGCAGCGGGATGCAACGACAGCCCGGCGACGAGCGCCAGGGCCGAGAGAATGGGGCGGGGGGCCATGCTGGAAACCTTCCTTGAGGAGAGCTGCGTTCAACCATAGTGCAGCGCAGAACAACCCGCGCGCGGCCGAGCTCTCCCCTGCGCCATGCTGGTGCAATTTCGCCGGCAAGGCAGCTTTTTCTTATGGCGCAACGACATATTTAATAATTTTCCGAGCCTCCCGCTTCGGCCACCATCGGTCTGTCAGACATGTCGCGAGACAAAGCCTTCAGACGCTGGGCCATAGAGCCCGATGCCGCACATGTCCCGGTTCTACCGGCCTCCTGGCCACTGCCGCAGTAAATCAACAACAAAGCCAAACGGCTGTGGGAGTGCTTCATGATCAAGTCCTTGCTCGTGCGTTCCATCGCGTGTTCCGCCCTGGCTCTCGCCGCCGCTTCTGGCGCGCAGGCCGGTACCCTGTCCATCGGCCATACCACCTGGGTCGGCTACGGCACCCTCTATCTCGCCCGCGACCTGGGCTACTTCAAGGAGCAGGGCCTCGACTTGCAGCTGACCACCATCGAGGAAGCCTCGATGTACATGGCGGCCCAGGCCTCCGGCCAGCTCTCCGGCTCCGCTTCCACCATCGACGAAATCCTCAAGTACCGGCCGAAGTTCTGCTTCAAGGCCGTGGCTGCGCTGGACGACAGCCATGGCGGCGACGGCGTGCTGGTGGGCAAGGACGTCACCTCCCTGGCCCAGCTGAAGGGCCAGGAAGTGGCGGTCAACGAAGGCTCTGTCTCGCAGTTCTGGTTGGCCTACCTGCTCAAGCACGCCGGCATGAGCATGAGCGACATCAAGGTGCAGAACATGACCGCCGACGATGCCGCCAGCGCCTTCATCGCCGGCCGCGTACCCGCCGCCGTGACCTGGGAACCGCACCTCTCGCTGGTACGCGAGAAGCAGCAGGGCAAGGTGCTGGTAGACAGCTCCACCACCCCCGGCGTGATCGTCGACGTGGTCGCCCTCAACTGCGACGTGATCGAGAAGCAGCCCGAGGACGTCAAGGCCCTGGTGAAAGGCCTGTACAAGGCCGTGCAATACACCAAGGAGCACCCGGACGAGGCCTACGCCATCATGGCCAAGGGCGTCGGCGGTTACCTCTCCGATCCCAAGGCCCTGGCCGATGCCGCCAAGGGCGTGCGCTTCTACGACAAGGCCATGAGCGAGCAACTCATTGGCACTCCCGGCAAGCCCGGCGACATCAAGGGCTTGATCCGCCTCGCCAACGAAACCTGGAGCGGCCTGCAGGGCAAGCGCCTGGAAGTCAGCTACGACGACCTGGTCGACCCGCGCTTCGTCTCCGAGTAACCGTCTCACTCTTGTCCCCGCGGGCGGCGCCGTGCCGCTCGCCTGGAGGAATTCGCGATGCCTCGTCGTTCGCAATCCTGGCTCAGCCGTTGCCTGACGCCCAAGGTCGACCTGCCGCTGAAGCTGGTCTGGTCCGCCGGCACCCTGTGCTGGCTGCTCGTGTTCGGCCTGTGGGCCGGGCTCTCCTATGGCGGCGTGGTGCCGGCGATGTTCCTGCCCACCCCGGACGCGGTGCTCGCGGCCGGCGTGCGCCTGGCCAGTGACGGTACCCTCGCCACCCACGTGATGGCCAGCGTCAAGGTGGTGATGATCGGCTTCATCATCTCCTCGCTGGTGGCGGTGCCGCTGGGCCTGTTGATGGGCAGCTTCCGCATCGTCCAGGCCTTCCTCGAACCGCTGGTGAACTTCATTCGCTACCTGCCGGTGACCTCCTTCGTGCCGCTGTTCATCCTGTGGATCGGCATCGGCCTGGAACAGCGCGTCACCGTGATCATCTTCGGCGTGTTCTTCCAGCAACTGGTGATGATCGCGGACGTTTCCCGCGGCGTCGCCAAGGACCTGGTCAATGCGTCCTACACCCTGGGCTGCAACCGCCGCGACGTGGTCCTTCACGTGCTCGGCCCGGCGTCGCTGCCGGGCGTGCTCGACACCCTGCGCGTGACCATGGGCTGGGCCTGGACCTACCTGGTCGTGGCCGAACTGGTCGCCGCCTCCAGCGGCCTGGGCTACATCAGCCTCAAGGCCATGCGCGGCTTCCAGGTTGACGTGATCTTCCTGGCCATCGCCATCATTGGCCTGCTGGGCCTGATCACCGACCAACTCTTCCGATTCATCCGACTGAAGGTGGCGTCATGGGCGCAGTAGCGATCAAGCAGGAAGAAGCGGCCGTGACCGGTCAGGAACAAGCCAGGCCACCGCGCCTGCGGGTGGAGAACGTCAGCCTGCGCTACCGCACGCCCGAGGGCGGCACCTTCAGCGCGCTGGAGAGCGTCTCCTTCGAAGTGCCGGACCAGCAGTTCGCGGTCATCGTCGGCCCGTCCGGCTGCGGCAAGTCGAGCCTGCTCTACCTCACTGCCGGCCTGGCCGAGCCCACCGAAGGCGACATCTATGTCGGCGGCCAACTGGTCGACGGCCCGGGCGCCGACCGCGGCATGGTGTTCCAGAGCTACACCCTGTTCCCCTGGCTGACCGTGCGCCAGAACGTCGAGTTCGGCCTCAAGCGTCGCGGCATGCCGGCGGCCGAGCGCCGCGAGATCGTCGACTACTACCTCGACGAAGTCGGCCTGCGCCGCTTCGAGAACAACTATCCCAAGCAGCTCTCCGGCGGAATGATGCAGCGCGTGGCGATCGCCCGCGCGCTGGCCAACGACCCGCAGATCCTGCTGATGGACGAGCCCTTCGGCGCGCTCGACAGCCAGACCCGCATGCAGATGCAGCAACTGCTGCTGCGCGTGTGGGACCACAGCAAGAAGACCGTGGTGTTCGTCACTCACGACATCGACGAGGCCATCCTGCTGGGCGATCGCGTCTACGTCATGGGCGCACGCCCCGGCCGCATCAAGCGCATCCTCGACGTGCCCATCGAGCGCCCGCGCTCGCTGGACATGGTCATGGACCGCCAGTTCATCGAGATGAAGCGCGAGATCCTCGGGCTGCTGCACGACGACCTGGAAGAAGCGCACTGACCTGCCGTCGGCCGGCGCCTCCTGCAGGGCGCCGGCCGATACGGTGATTCGCTGCAGCACCGTTCGGCCCCCTCTGCCTCGGGAGAGGGTTGGGGTGAGGGGTTCTGCCATTCACGCAAGGACCAAAGGAAAACCCCCATGTCCAACGATTCCACCTACGACTACCTCATCGTCGGCGCCGGCTCCGCCGGCTGTGTCCTGGCCAACCGACTGAGCGCCGACCCGTCGGTGCGCGTCTGCCTGCTGGAAGCCGGCGGCAGCGATGCCAGCCCGCGCGTGCAGACCCCTGCCGGCACCATCACGCTGTACAAGAGCAAGATCTTCAGCTGGAACTTCTATTCCGCGCCGCAGAAGCGGCTGAACAACCGCTCGCTGCACTGCCCCCGTGGCAAGGCCCTGGGCGGCTCCAGCTCGATGAACAGCATGATCTACATCCGTGGCCACGCCTCCGACTACGACCGCTGGGAGCAGGACGGCTGTCCCGGCTGGGGCTGGAAGGACGTGCTGCCGTTCTTCAAGAAATCCGAGCGCAACCTGCTGGGCCAGGACCCGGCGCTGCACGGCACCCTCGGCGAGTTGGTGGTGGACAAGCCGCGTGATCCGAACCCCTTGTCGAACCTGTTCATCAAGGCTGCCGAACACCTCGGCCTGCGCCGCAACGATGACTTCAACGGCCGCGAGTTCGAGGGCGTGGGCATCTACAACGTGACCCAGAAGGACGCCAAGCGCCTGAGCAGCTACCGCGCCTTCGTCGCGCCGCTGCAGCGCCCGAACCTCACCGTGCTGACTGGCCGCCAGGTGGGCCGCCTGCTGCTGGAGGCCGAGCGCGTCACCGGCATCGAACTGCGCAGCGGCGAACGCCTGCTGGCGCGCCGCGAAGTGATTCTGTCGGCCGGCTCCCTCGGTTCGCCGCAGATACTGCTGGCTTCCGGCATCGGTCCGGGCGAGGAATTGAAAGCCGCCGGCATCGCGGTCACGCACGACCTGCCGGGCGTGGGCAAGAACCTCCAGGACCACCTCGACGGCCTGGTCACCGTGCGCTCGCCCAGCCCGCTTAGCCTGGGCTTCTCCCTGGGTTCGCTGCCGCAAATCCTGTTGTCGCCGTTCAAGTACCTGCTGGCGAAAAAGGGCTGGCTGACCACCAACTACGTCGAAGCCGGCGGCTTTGCCCGCACACCGCTGGCGGATGGCCTGGCCGACGTGCAGTTCCACTTCGTCCCCGGTTACCGCAGCCACCGTGGCCGCCTGTTCGAGTGGGGCCATGGCTACGCCGTGCACACCTGCGTATTGCGCCCGAAGAGCATCGGCGAGCTGCGCGTGAAGCCCGGCGGCGACATCGAGATCGACTACAACTTCCTCGCCAACGAGGAAGACGGCCGCGTGCTGGTGGAAGGCGTGAAGCTGGCGCGCAAGATCCTCGCCCAGCCGGAGTTCGACAACATCCGCGGCGCCGAAATGCTGCCCGGCCCGCAGGTGCAGACCGACGAGCAACTGCTGGAGCACCTGCGCGAATACGCCGCTACCGTGTTCCACCCGGTGGGCACCTGCAAGATGGGTGAAGACGCGATGGCTGTGGTCGACCTGCGCCTGCGCGTGCATGGCTTGAAGGGCCTGCGCGTGGTGGACGCGTCGATCATGCCGACGCTGATCAGCGGCAACACCAACGCGCCGTGCATCATGCTCGGCGAGCGGGCGGCGGCGATGATCCTGGAGGACAGCCGCATCTCCTCCACCGTTCCCGCCCGCGCTGTCCCGGCATAACAGCTTTTGTAAAGGCGAGCTTGCTCGCGAACCGGCCTCGTTGCAGAGGTCGTTCGCGGGCAGGCCCGCTCGTAAAACAGCCAACCGGCTGTGGCTTGTGGATAACCCGCTACAGTCCCAGCCCGCTCAGCGACGGATGCTCATCCGGCCGGCGCCCCTGCGGCCAGCGGAACAGGCGCTCGTCCTCGCTGATCGGCAGGTCGTTGATACAGGCGTGGCGCTCGTACATCAGGCCGTTCTCGTCGAACGCCCAGTTCTCGTTGCCGTAGGAGCGGAACCAGTTGCCCGAGTCGTCGTGCCATTCGTAGGCGAAGCGCACGGCGATGCGGTTGTCGGTGAAGGCCCAGAGCTCCTTGATCAGCCGGTACTCCTGCTCGCGCACCCACTTGGCGGTGAGGAACTGCACGATCTGCTCGCGCCCCTGGACGAAGGTCGCACGGTTGCGCCAGCGGCTCTCCGGTGAATAGGCCAGTGATACACGGTGCGGATCGCGGCTGTTCCGCCATCCTCGGCGAGGCGGACTTTCTGGATCGCGGTTTCGCGGGTGAACGGCGGCAGAGGGGGGCGGGCTTCGTTCATGGTGGTCTCCAAAGGCAGTGGGGGGGAAGCTGGTCTCCATACTCCGCTCGGCCCGTGAACGGGTAAATGACGGCGACCACACAGATATTGCCAACCTGCTATTCGTGGGACCGAGGGGGCGCCTAGCCCTTGCTCGCGAGCCCGCGAAGCTCCGACGCTGCCGATTGACACCGTTCGCGAGCCCGCTCGCTCCTGCAGGAGATTCATGCCTGCGGGATGACTGCCTTGGCGACGACCTTGCGCAACCCGACCCGATCCTGGCTCGGGCACACCCCGAACTTCGCCCGGTAGCTGCGCGACAGGTACGAGGGCGTCTCGAAGCCGCAGGCCACGCCGATCTCCAGCACGCTCATGTCCGTCTGGCGCAGCAGCTGGCGGGCCTTGTCCAGGCGCAGGCCGAGGTAGAAGTTCGACGGCGTGTCGTTCAGGTGCAAGCGGAACAGGCGCTCCAGCTGGCGCCGTGTCACCTGGATGCGCTCGGCCAGCTCCAGCGTGGTCAGCGGCGGTTCGGTGTGGCGCTCCATCTCGCCGATCACCTGCACCAGCTTGCGGTTGGAGACGCCATAGCGGCTGGCGATCTGCAAGCGCTGGTGGTCCTGCCGGTTGCGAATACGCCCGACCACGAACTGTTCCGATACCTGCACCGCCAGCTCCGGCCCGTGGGCCTGGGCGATCAGGTCGAGCATCAGGTCGATGGACGCGGTGCCACCGGCGGAGGTGATGCGCGGGCCGTCGATCTCGAACAGCTCCTGGGTCGCCTGCACCTGTGGATAAGTCTCCCGGAAGGCCTCCAGCGCTTCCCAGTGCACCGTGCAGCGCTGGCGCTGCAGCAAGCCAGCCTCGGCCAGCACGAAGCTGCCGGTGTCGATGCCGCCCAGTGTCACACCATCACGGTCCAGCCGTTTCAGCCAGTGCAGCAGCGCCGGGGTGCAGGCGCGCAGCGGCTCGAAACCCGCCACCACCAGCAGCGTATCGCCTTCGTGCAATGCCTCCAGGCCGCTGTCGGCGTTCATCGACATGCCGTTGCTGGCCAGCACCGGTCCGCCATCCATGCTCATCAGGTGCCAGCGGTAGAGTTCGCCGCGAAAGCGGTTGGCCACCCGCAGCGGCTCCACGGCGGAGACGAAACCCATCACGGAAAATCCGGGCAACAGCAGGAACCAGAAGTCTTGGGACATGGCGGGTACCGTGCGATGGGAGGGCGACATAGTGGCAGCCTGCCCTTGCTTATGAACCATGCAAGTCGCCCTGGCAATCGGGGAGGTCGCTGCTGTGCAAGAGCTGGTCGCCGCAGTGCGATTCGCCGGGGCTGCGCCTGCGTAATTTGTTCTCCAGCCCCCTGAGGGCCGCATGACGTACAACAACGATAACCAACGCCGCAAAGGCCTTGAGGGAGAAGTCATGAAGCTATCGATCAGAGCGCTCGGCTGCGCCGCACTAATGGCCGCCGCCAGCACCACCTGGGCCGCCGAGCCCGCCCAGTGCCAGAACGTGCGCATGGGCACGGTGAACTGGACCGACGTCGTCGCCAGCAGCGCCGTGGCCGAAGCCGTGCTCGACGGCCTGGGCTACAAGGTCAAGCAGACCAGCGCCTCGCAGCAGATCGTCCTCGCCGGCATGGCCGACAAGCAGCTAGACGTCTTCCTCGGCTACTGGCAGCCGACCATGCAGCCGGTGGCCAAACCCTACCTCGACAAGCAGCAGATCGACGTGATCACCCCGCCGACCTTGCCGGACGCGCAGTCCACCTACGCTGTGCCGACCTACGTCTACGATGGCGGTCTGAAGACCTTCGCCGACATCGCCAAGTTCAAGGACAAGCTGGGCAACAAGATCTACCTGATCGAGCCCGGCAGCGGCTCCAACCGCATCACCGCGAAGATGATCGCCGACGACAAGTTCGGCCTGAAGGGCTTCCAGATCGTCGAATCCAGCGAGGCCGGCATGCTCACCGCGGTCAAGCGCGCCATCAAGCGCCAGCAGTGGGTGGTGTTCTTCGGCTGGAAACCGCACCCGATGAACTTGCAGATCGATATGAAGTACCTCACCGGCAGTGACGACGTGTTCGGCCCGAACGAAGGCTCCGCCACCGTCTCCATCATGACCGCCGGCGGCTACCAGGCGCAGTGCGGCAACGTCGCCAAGCTGCTGCACAACCTCAAGTTCAGCAGCCAGCAGGTGAGCCAGGTGATGGTGCCGATCCTCGACCGCAGCCAGCCGGTGGATGCCGCCAAGGCCTGGCTGAAGCAGAACCCCGAGCCGCTCAAGGCCTGGCTCGATGGCGTGACCACCTTCGACGGCAAGGACGGCCTCGCCGCCGTACAGGCCTCGCTCAAGTAACCACTTACCAGCAACTCCCTGCGCGTCGTCCGGCGCGCAGTGGGTTCGTTCGACCTCAAGAAGGACAGCCACCGTGAACTACGAAGTAATCGTCACCTGCGCGGTGACCGGCGCCGGCGATACCGTCGGCAAGCACCCGGCCATTCCCGTCACCCCGAAGGAAATCGCCGCCGCCGCCATCGAGGCTGCCAAGGCCGGCGCCACTGTCGCCCACTGCCACGTCCGCGACCCGCTGACTGGCAAGCCCAGCCGCGACGTGAAGCTCTACCGCGAAGTGGTCGAACGCATCCGCGAGAGTGACACCGACGTCATTATCAACCTCACCGCCGGCATGGGCGGCGACCTGCAGATCGGCCAGGGCGAACAGCCGCTCGAGTTCGGCGCCGGCACCGACCTGGTCGGCCCGCTGGAGCGCCTGAAGCACGTCGAAGAACTGCTGCCGGAAATCTGCACCCTGGACTGCGGCACCCTGAACTTCGGCGATGGCGACTTCATCTACGTCTCCACCCCGGCCCAGCTGCGTGCCGGCGCCAAGCGCATCACCGAGTTGGGCGTGAAGGCCGAACTGGAAATCTTCGACACCGGCCACCTCTGGTTCGCCAAGCAGATGCTCAAGGAAGGTCTGCTGGAGGACCCGCTGATTCAGATCTGCCTCGGCATCCCGTGGGGCGCACCGGCGGACACCACCACCATGAAGGCCATGGCCGACAACATCCCCGACGGCCTGACCTGGGCCGGCTTCGGCATCGGTCGCGCGCAGATGCCCATGGTCGCCCAGGCCATGCTGCTGGGCGGCAACGTGCGGGTCGGCCTGGAAGACAACATCTGGCTGGACCGTGGTGTGCACGCCACGAACGGCCAACTGGTCGAACGTGCCATCGAGATCATCCAGCGCCTGGGCGGCCGCGCCCTGACCCCGGCCGAAGGGCGCAGGAAGATGAATCTCAAGCCGCGCTGATCCAATCACCCTGCGTACGAACTGCTCTTCGTAGGAGCGAGCTTGCTCGCGAACCAGCCCCGCTGCGGACTTTGTTCGCGAGCAAGCTCGCTCCTACAGGTAATCCCTCATTCCTGCTGGAGCTACCATGCCCTTCATCACCGACATCAAAACCTTCGCCGCCCTCGGCAGCGGCGTCATCGGCAGTGGCTGGGTCGCCCGCGCCCTGGCCCACGGCCTCGACGTCGTCGCCTGGGACCCGGCTCCCGGCGCCGAAGCCGCTCTGCGCGCACGCATCGCCAATGCCTGGCCGGCGCTGGAAAAGGCTGGCCTCGCCCCCGGCGCCTCGCAGGACCGCCTGCGCTTTGTCGCGACCATCGAAGAGTGCGTGCGCGACGCCGACTTCATCCAGGAAAGCGCCCCCGAACGCCTCGACCTGAAGTGCGAGCTGCACGCCAGGATCAGCGCCGCCGCCAAGCCCAACGCCCTGATCGGCTCCAGCACTTCCGGCCTGCTGCCCAGCGAGTTCTACGCCGACGCTACACACCCCGAGCGCTGCGTGGTCGGCCATCCGTTCAATCCGGTGTACCTGCTGCCGCTGGTGGAAGTGGTGGGCGGCGAGAAGACCGCGCCCGAAGCCGTCCAGGCCGCGATCAAGGTCTACGAATCGCTCGGCATGCGGCCACTGCACGTGAGGAAGGAAGTACCGGGCTTCATCGCCGACCGCCTGCTCGAAGCCCTCTGGCGGGAGGCGCTGCACCTGGTCAACGATGGCGTGGCCAGCACCGGCGAGATCGATGACGCCATCCGCTTCGGCGCCGGCCTGCGCTGGTCGTTCATGGGCACCTTCCTCACCTACACCCTGGCCGGCGGCAACGCCGGGATGCGTCACTTCATGGCCCAGTTCGGCCCGGCGCTGCAGTTGCCCTGGACCTACCTGCCGGCCCCGGAGCTGACCGACACGCTGATCGACCGCGTCGTGGAAGGCACCAGTGAACAGCAGGGCTCGCGTAGCATTGCCGAGCTGGAGCGCTATCGCGACGACTGCCTGCTGGCGGTACTCGGCGCCATCAAGGACACCAAGTCCAGACACGGCTTCGCCTTCGCCGACTAACCTCACGGTTCATCACCCGCTCCGAACCGCCCCTCTCCCTACTGGGAGAGGGCTGGGTGAGGGCCTCACGGACGCACAGCCATGCACGCCCTGAAAACCTGGGAAACCCCCATCCTCGCCGAATGGACCGACTACAACGGCCACCTGCGCGACGCCTTCTACCTGCTGCTGTTCAGCTACGCCACCGACTCCCTGATGGATCAGCTGGGCCTCGACGCGGAGCATCGCGCCGCCACCAGCGCTTCCCTGTTCACCCTCGAAGTACACCTGAACTACCTGCACGAGGTGAAGGAGGGTGAAAAGGTCGAAGTGCGCACCCAACTGATCGCCCACGACCGCAAGCGCCTGCATGTTTTCCACAGCCTGCACCGCGCCGGCGAAGACCTCGCCCTGGCCGCCAGCGAACAGATGCTGCTGCACGTGAACCTCGAAGGCGGGGCACGTTCAGCGCCCTTCGAAGGCGTGGTGCTGGAGCGCGTGCTGGCGCTGGCCGAGGCCCATCGGCCGCTGCCGCGTCCGGACTACGTGGGCCGTGTCATCGGCCTGCCGGATTGAGCGCTCCATGACGCGGCGCTATCCGCTGTCCGATGCCATGCAGGCGTTCGTCGTTCGCACGCAATCGATGGCGGTCGCCAGTCCCACCCTCGCCGCCCAGCGCGAAGGTTATCTACGCATGGCCGAGGCCTTCTGTCCGCCGCGCCCGGCTGGGCTTTGCATCAGCGAACTGCTGCTGGAAGGCCTGCCGGAAATCCGTCTTTACCGGCCCGCCTCGCTCGCGCCGGAAAGCGGCTGGCCCACGGTGCTCTATCTGCACGGTGGCGGCTGGACGCTGGGCAATGCCGGCAGCCACGACGTCATCTGCGCGGAACTGGCCGCCCGACTCCAGGCCCTGGTGGTTGCCGTCAGCTACCGGCTGGCGCCGGAGCATCCCTATCCCGCCGCCCTGCACGACTGCCGGATCGTCTGGCAGCGCCTGCGCAGCGGCAGCCTGGGCGAACCGGTGGACATCGCCCGCCTGGTGGTGGCCGGCGACAGTGCCGGCGGCAATTTGAGCGCCGCGCTCTGCCTCGCCCTGCGCGACACGGGAGAGCCGCTGCCGGGGGCCCAGGCGCTGATCTACCCTGCTCTGGGCGACCAGCCGACACCCTCGCGCACGCAGTGCGCCAACGCGCCCCTGCTGACCAGCGAGGAGGTGGATAACTGTTTGAACGCCTACCTGTCGCGGCCCGCCGACCGTCGCGATCCCCTCGCGCTGCCGCTGATGGCCGAGGACCTGCGTGGTCTGCCGCCGGCCTTCATCGCTGTCGCCGAATTCGACCCGCTGCGCGATGACGGTGCTCTCTACCGTGACCGTCTGCGCGCGGCTGGCGTGGACGTGGAGTACTTCGCCGGGCCCGGCCTGGTCCACGGCTGCCTGCGCGCCCACGACGTGGCGGAAGTGGTGCAGTTGCGCGTCGCTCTGCTGGCTTTCCTGCGCCGCCACTTGCGCTGAGCCAAAAAAATCCCCTGCGGCGCCCGACGCGCGGCAGGGGACAAATCGAGCCGATGTGGGCTCTCAGTGTGCGAGGCCCTGCAGCCGGTGCTGGTGCCGCCGCAGGGTGTGGAAGCCAGTCTGCGCGCCGCGCCGCCGCCCCGGTTAGCCGAAAACGACCTGCGCTTGCCCGCCGCGGACATTCCGCCGGACAGGTGCTTGCCGCGCCCCGCCGGGCTTACCAGAATCGAGGCAGACCCTGCCGCTCCCAAGGAGACCCGCGATGATGCACGCCGACCTGATCGACCAGGACGATTTCCGCGAACGCCTGCAAGCGCTGGGCTTCGCCGTGCCGCCGGATGTCACCGCGGAGCAGGCCTGCGAATACGCCGTGCGTGGTCTGACGCCGGAGCGCTCCCTGGCGCTGCGTCGCCTGGTGGAGGAAATGCTCGCCGGCAACGCCACCCTGCTGCCGGCCGTACGCGAGGCGATCTCCCGCCAGCTGCTGCCGGCGCTGGTACCCAAGGCGTTGTGATCGCCGCTGGCGCCAGCCCTGCCTTCAGGGCAGGTCGGCGGCCACTTCCAGCGGTGACAGCGGGAAGGTGTCGCCAATGGGATCGCCCAGCAGGGCCAGGTAGCGTCGGCCCTGGTCCTCCACCGTGACCTTTCGCCCGGCATCCAGCGGCAGTGTCGGGCAGAGCACGCGCAACCCATTCCCTTCAGGCAACAGCAAGCCGTGGCGCGGCGCGCTCTCCTGCAGTTTGCTGCGCAGGCTGAGGCGGCAGGGGCGCGGCTCTGAGGAAAGCCAGGCGCCGCGCAACTCGTAGCGTTCGCCGCCGAGCAGGCGGAGGCTTTCCGCCTGCGCCAGGTACCAGGAGCCGCTGGCCGACTGGCGGATGCCAAGCAGCTCGCCGACGGTGGGTGGCGGCGAGCCTTCCCAGTGGCCGCTGAAGTGCCGTTCGCTGCTACGAGGCTGCGTCAGCGACCAGGTAGGCGGAAGGCTGGCCTCGGACACCGGGCGGTTGAATTCGATGTCGTGCGGGTGCGCGACCATCTCGTCCAGCCCGCCACGCCCGCCGCGTTGCTGGGACCAGACATCGCTCACTTCTTGCTGGCGCTCGAAGTGGCTCGCATCCAGGCGTGTGTCGTCGGCGACGCCCAGGTGCGCGAGCAGTGCCGGGAAGCCCCGGCAGACCTGCCAGGGCTCGGTGCCGGTTTCGTTCCAGCAAGCGAGCAGGTGGGCATTCAGGTCAAAGGCTGAGTCGCCCGCACTCGCGTCGGTGAAGCGCTTGAGCATGTCCAGCAGTTCGTCGAGCGCCAGGGCGAGGCCCTGCTCACGGCTGGTCGTGTCGGGTTCGCGGAAGGGCCGGTCGTACTCGCGTTCGAGCAGCCAATGGCTGCCAGGTTGCTCCGGGCGGATGTGCACGATGGAGGAGAAGACCTGGGTCGATTCGATCAATGCCGGCAGGTATTGCGCGGGAATCTCCAACGGCCGGGAGCCAACCACGAGCAGGCAGTGCAGATAGCCACCGGCGACGGTCTGGCTGCGCGGCTCGAAGGCTTCGCCGTCGTCGATGGGCAGGTGCTGGACTTCGATTCGCAGGGCGCGCCCGTACACCTGGTGCAGCAGGCTCCACAGCCCTGGCGGGGCGGGGTGGTGGTTCTGCAGGCAGTTGAAGTGGATTTCCTGCAGGCTGCGGACCATGCGTTGCATCAGCAGGGCGGCGGTCTTGCGCTCGGCGCGGCGGGTGCGCAGCAGGTGCCAGTAGCCACTGAGCAGCCGGCGGTGGAGGGCGACGATGAGTTTTTCCGCCTTGTCGGCCCTGGCCTGTTCGAGCGCGCCGGTGTGCTCGCCGAAAAGGTCGGTGAGGTGGCGGCTGACGTCGAAGATTTCCGGGCGCAGGCGTTCGAGTTGGCGCAGCAGCTTGATGCCGGTCAGGCTTGCGTGATCCTGTTCGATGGCCTTGCGATAGAGCTCCCGCGTTCGCTGGGCCAGGTATTCGAGGGCGGTTTCCATGTGTCCCGAGGTTCCGAAGAATGCTGGCGAACCCTTCGGAGACTGCGAGATTCAGCGCGATTTGCGATTCAGACGAATCTGAATGATGGGGCGTAATGCGTCACAGGAATGAAAAAAGGGAGGCCATGGGCCTCCCCTTTTCGTTTCCCGCCTCCCTGGATTCAGAGCACCCGCACGCTGGCGAAGGTGGATTCGCCCTGGGCCTGACTGAGGGCCGAGATGGCCGAGGAGTTGGGCATGAGGGCGAGATCCTGCGGGATCGGCATGACCATGACCGGCTGGCCGATCGGCTGGCCCTGGCGCTCGTCGCGCGGCGGGATGCCGAAGTACTCGCGGTAGCACTTGGAGAAGTGCGGCGTGGAGACGAAGCCACAGACCGAGGCGACTTCGATGATGGACATGGAGGTCTGCTTGAGCAACTGGCGCGCGCGGATCAGGCGCAGCTTCAGGTAGTAGCGCGACGGCGAGCAGTGCAGGTACTTCTGGAACAGGCGCTCGAGCTGGCGACGCGAGACATTGACGTAGACGGCCAGTTCGTCGAGGTCGATGGGTTCCTCGAGGTTGGCTTCCATCAGCGCGACAATTTCCTGCAGCTTGGGCTGGTTGGTGCCGAGCATGTGCTTGAGCGGCACGCGCTGGTGGTCCTGCTCGTTGCGGATGCGCTCGTAGATGAACATTTCGGAGATCGCCGCCGACAGCTCGCGGCCGTGCTCGCGGCCGATCAGGTGCAGCATCATGTCCATCGGCGCGGTGCCGCCGGAGGAGGTGAAACGGTTGCGGTCGATGGAGAACAGGCGGGTGCTCATGGCCACGCGGGGGAAGGCTTCCTGCATGGCGGCCAGGCATTCCCAGTGCACCGAGCAGTCGTAGCCGTCGAGCAGGCCGGCGCGGGCCAGGGCCCAACTGCCGGTGCACACGGCGCCGAGCTTGCGACCCAGGCGCGCCTGGGCCTGGAGGAAGGTGGTGTGCTCGCGGGTGACGCTGCGCTGGATGCCGACGCCACCGACCACGATCAGCGTGTCCATCTGCGGAGCGCTGTCGCAGGCTGCGTCAGGAGTGATCTGCAGGCCGTCGCTGGCCCAGACCTGGCGGCCGTCGAGGCTCAGGGTGTGCCAGCGGTAGAGTTCACGACCGGACAGCTGGTTGGCCATGCGCAGCGGTTCCACCGCCGAGGCCAGGGAGATCAGGGTGAAGTTGTCCAGCAGCAGGAAGCCGATGGACTGCGGAGCTCGGTTTTGCGGGGGAACTCCGGGGTTGAACGCGTTCATTCGATCACCTCACGCTAGTCACAGTCGCCTCGCTGGAGGCGTTTCTTATGCTTGTTGTTCTGTTCGGGAACCTGACCCGGGCGCGGCCCGGACTGCTCCTCTGTTCTCTCTACCTATTAGCAAGGCAAATGCCGTGCCTAGGTTGAATGGGCGTTCAATTAAAAAAGAAAACGGCATGGGAATGCCGCTTTTGCAGGCCCGGATTGCGACGCCTCGAAGGTCGCAAATACGCATGGATCTTGGGCTGGGGTTTTTGGTAGCACTCACCGGTCACGCGACCGGCGGTGCTGTGCCCGGAACGGTAACGCCCCTGGTGCCGTCGGGACGGGCGTACCGCTTGCGCCATCAGGGGGCGCGCCAGGCCTGGCGTGGTCGATTGCGGGTCAGCACTCGATGATGCTGACGGCCAATCCGCCGCGCGAGGTTTCCTTGTACTTGTCGTGCATGTCGGCGCCGGTGTTGCGCATGGTGCGGATCACCTGGTCGAGGCTGATGAAGTGCTGGCCGTCCCCGCGCAGGGCCATTTGCGCGGCGTTGATGGCCTTCACCGCGGCGATGGCGTTGCGCTCGATGCAGGGCACCTGGACGAGGCCGCCGACCGGGTCGCAGGTCAGGCCGAGGTTGTGTTCCAGGCCTATCTCGGCGGCGTTCTCGACTTGCTCGGGGCTGGCGCCGAGCACTTCGGCGAGGCCTGCGGCGGCCATGGCGCAGGCGGAACCGACTTCGCCCTGGCAACCGACCTCGGCACCGGAGATGGAGGCGTTCTTCTTGCACAGGATGCCGACGGCCGCTGCGGCCAGGAAGTAGTTGGTGACGTCGTCGTCGCTGGCATCGGGGTTGAAGCGCATGTAGTAGTGCAGCACCGCCGGGATGATGCCGGCCGCGCCGTTGGTGGGCGCGGTGACCATGCGCCCGCCGGCGGCGTTTTCCTCGTTCACGGCGAGGGCGAAGAGGTTGACCCATTCCATGGCCGAGAGCGTCGAGCCGATGACGTTGGGTTTGCCGATTTCCTGCAGGTTGCGGTGCAGGCGTGCGGCACGCCGCTGCACGTTGAGGCCACCGGGGAGGATGCCTTCCTGGCTCAAGCCGTTGTTCACACAGTCGCGCATGGCCTGCCAGATGACCTTGAGGCCTTCGCGGATGTCGGTTTCGCTGCGCCACATGCGCTCGTTGGCCATCATCAGCTCGGACACGCGCAGGTTGTGGCGGCGGCAGAGCACGAGCAGTTCGGCGGCGCTGGCGAAGTCGTAGGGCAGCACGGTGCTGTCGGTGTCGAGGCTGCCGGAGGCGGCCTGTTCCTCGTCGACCACAAAGCCGCCACCGATGGAGTAGTAGGTGTCGCTGTGCAGCACCTGGTCGCCTTTGATGGCGGTCAGGCGCATGGCGTTGGGGTGGTAGGGCAGGTTCTCTTCGAGCAGGCGCATGTCGCGGATCCAGTCGAAGGGGATCGCGCGACTGCCGGCCAGCAGCAATTCGCCGGACTCGCGCAGCGTGGCCATGCGTGGTTCGATCTGGCGCGGGTCGATGCGGTCCGGCCATTCGCCCATCAGGCCCATGATCACCGCGCGGTCGGTGCCGTGGCCGACGCCAGTGGCGGACAGCGAGCCATACAGGCGCACTTCCACGCGCGTGGTGCGTTCGAGCATCTGCCGCTCGCGCAGGGCGCCGACGAACAGCGCGGCAGCGCGCATGGGGCCGACCGTGTGCGAGCTGGAAGGGCCGATACCGATCTTGAACAGGTCGAACACACTGATTGCCATGCCGGACTCCGAGCGAGCTGCGCATCCGTAAGAGAGTGGGATAGGCACGTCCCTGTGCCCGCGATGCCCGGTCATGATCGACCCAAGTCCGGCACCGGCGACGTCCATCGACGACGCGGCCGTATCCAATAACGCCGCCGGTACACCTTGCCGGAGCAGGGCATGGGGCCGCCTGTTCCGGGGCCGACGAAAGCTTGCCTCTTTACGACGCGATCGCCGCGAACCACGACCGGTCGATAGGCGTGGGCGGGCGCGCTGTTCCATGATCCGCCACCGACGAACGGCCGCGTTCGCCCGTGTCCACCCCCCTTCTCCGCAGTCAGAGGCTGGCCTCATGAAGAGTCTTGTGTCGTCGCTGTTGGCGTTATCCGTGGTACTACCGGGCGCTGTGCGCGCCGCCGAACCCGAATCCTGCTCCGTGGTGCGTTTCGCCGACGTGGGCTGGACCGATATCACCGTGACCACCGCGGTGACGCGACTGGTGCTCAGCCACCAGGGTTACCGTACCCAGGTGGTGCGGCTGTCCGTGCCGGACACCTACAAGGCGATGGCGGAGAAGAAGATCGACGTGTTCCTCGGCAACTGGATGCCGAGCATGGCGAACGACATCAAGCCCTTCGCCGACAAGGGCCAGGTGGAAACCGTCGGCGCCAACCTCGAAGGCGCCAAGTACACCCTGGCGGTGCCGCGCTACGCGTACGAGGCCGGGCTGAAGACTTTTGCCGATATCGCAAAATTCAGGGAGCAGCTGGGTGGGCGCATCTACGGTATCGAGCCGGGCAACGATGGCAACCAGCTGATCCAGAAGATGATCAAGGAAAAGGCCTTCGGCCTGGGCGACTTCAAGCTGGTGGAATCCAGCGAGGCCGACATGCTGGCCTACGTCAAGCGAGCCGGGGCCTTGAAACAGCCCATCGTGTTCCTGGGCTGGGAGCCGCACCCGATGAATACCCGCATCCAAATGAACTATCTGGAAGGAGGGGATTCCTACTTCGGTCCCAACTTTGGCGGCGCAACGGTCTTCACCAACGTCAGAGCAGGCTATCTTCAGGAGTGCCCCAATGTCGCGCGGCTGCTGAAGAACCTGAAGTTCGATCTGGCGATGGAGAACCAGTTGATGGATGCGGTGCTCAACGAGCGACGCAATCCCCGCCAGGCCGCCAAGAGTTGGTTGAAAGCCAATCCGCAGGTGCTCGATGGCTGGCTGCAGGGTGTCGCTCCCGGCTCATCGGGCGCGGCGCCGGGGGGCCAGAAAACCGCCGCCATGGATTGATCCGAGCTTCTGGAAGTCGCTGGAACCGGGCCTTTCCACTGGATGCGACATGGCTGGTGCTGAATACGACTTCGCCTGCACTGGATGCGACCCACCCGGTATGCGACGAAATTTTCCTGCTCCATGATCGTTTACGAAATGACAACAAAAGGGCCCGCCCCAGGCCCCAACCATAATTCAGACCGCCGCGCCCCACCGTGGGCAGCGCCGGCGCCCACCCCGCAGAGGAGTACGCTCATGAATGGTTTCAAGTCTTTGCTGCTGGCTGTGTACATTTGCGCGCCGCTGGCGGTTCAGGCCGCTGAACCTGACTCGTGCGGCACGGTACGTTTCTCCGACGTCGGCTGGACCGACATCACCGTGACCACCGCCACTACCCGACAGGTGCTGGAGTCCCTTGGCTACAAGACCAAGGTGACCATGCTTTCCGTCCCGGTGACCTACAAGTCGCTGGCGAACAAGGACCTGGACGTCTTCCTCGGCAACTGGATGCCGAGCATGGCCAACGACATCAAGCCCTACGCCGACAACGGGTCGGTGGAGACGGTGAAGGCCAACCTCGAGGGCGCCAAGTACACCCTGGCTGTCACCCAGGCGGCCTATGACGGCGGCCTGAAGTCCTTCGCCGACATCGCCAAGTTCGCCGACAAGCTCGACAACAAGATCTACGGCATCGAGCCGGGCAACGACGGCAACCGCCTGGTTCAGGGCATGCTCGACAAGAACCAGTTCGGCCTGGGCAAGTTCAAGCTGGTGGAGTCCAGCGAGGCCGGCATGCTTTCGCAGGTCGGACGCGCCGACCGCCGCAACCAGTGGATCGTGTTCCTGGGCTGGGAACCGCACCCGATGAACACTCGCTTCAAGATGAAGTACCTCGAAGGTGGCGATGACGTGTTCGGCCCCAACTACGGCGGCGCGACCATCTACACCAACGTGCGCAAGGGCTACGCCCAGGAGTGTCCGAATGTCGGCAAGCTGCTGACCAACCTGACCTTTACCCTGGACATGGAGAACAAACTCATGGACGCCGTCCTCAACGGGGGCAAGAAGCCCGAAGAGGCGGCCAAAGCCTGGTTGAAGGACCATCCGGAACTGCTCGACGCCTGGCTCGCCGGCGTGACCACCCGTGACGGCAAACCAGCCTTGGCGGCAGCCAAGGTGGCATTCTCGAACTAAGAGCCGAAGTAATTGCCGTTGGCCGATTCCCTAAGCTTCTGATGGGCCCGCATTATGTTTCTGACTGACCACAAGCTACCGCTGGGTGAGCATATCGCCGCCTTCGTCGACTGGCTCACGCAACATGGCGCGTCGGTGTTCGACAAGATTTCCGACACCCTCGAGTTCCTCATCCACGGCGTCACCAACAGCCTGCTCTGGTTCAACCCGCTGGCGCTGATCGCGCTGATGGTCTTCCTGGTGTTCTACATTCAGCGCAGCTGGGGCCTTGCGGTATTCGCCCTGGCCTCGCTGCTGCTGATCCTCAACCTGGGATACTGGCAGGAGACCATGGAGACCCTGGCGCAGGTGATTTTCGCCACGGTGGTGTGTATCGCCATCGGGGTGCCGCTGGGCATCCTGGCGGCGCACAAGCCCTGGTTCTACACCGGGCTCAGGCCACTGCTGGACCTGATGCAGACGGTACCCACCTTCGTCTACCTGATCCCCACCCTGACCCTGTTCGGCCTGGGTGTGGTTCCGGGCCTGATCTCCACGGTGATCTTCGCCATCGCCGCGCCCATCCGCCTGACCTGCCTGGGCATCCAGGACGTGCCGGCGGAACTGATGGACGCCGGCAAGGCCTTCGGCTGCTCGCGCTGGCAACTGCTGACGCGCATCGAGCTGCCGCACGCCATGCCGAGCATCGGCGCGGGGATCACCCAATGCATCATGTTGTCGCTGTCGATGGTGGTTATCGCCGCGCTGGTGGGTGCTGATGGCCTCGGCAAGCCGGTGGTCAATGCGCTCAACACCGCGGACATTTCCCTCGGCTTCGAGGCCGGTCTGGCCATCGTCCTGCTCGCCATCCTGCTCGACCGGGTGTGCAAGCAACGTTCGCTGCGGGGGAGGTAAGCACTATGTCGGCGATTCGATTCGAACATGTGGATGTGATTTTCGGCACCCACACCAAGGAAGCGCTCAAGCTGCTGGACCAGGGCCTGGGCCGCGAGGAAATCCTCAAGCGCACCGGCCAGGTACTGGGCGTGGAGGATGCCTGCCTGGACGTCAATCGCGGCGAGATCTGCGTGATGATGGGGCTCTCGGGCTCGGGCAAGTCCAGCCTGCTGCGCTGCATCAACGGCCTCAACCGGGTCAGCCGCGGCAAGCTGCTGATCGAGCACGAGGGCCAGCAGGTGGATATCGCCAACTGCTCGCCGGCGACGCTCAAGACCATGCGCACCAAGCGCATCGCCATGGTGTTCCAGAAGTTCGCGCTGATGCCCTGGCTGACCGTGGCCGAGAACATCGGCTTCGGCCTGGAGATGCAGGGCCGCCCGGCCAGCGAGCGGAAGAAGGTGATCGACGAGAAGCTCGAGCTGGTCGGCCTGTCGCAATGGCGCGACAAGCGCCCCGATTCGCTCTCCGGCGGCATGCAGCAGCGCGTCGGCCTGGCCCGCGCATTGGCGATGGATGGCGACATCCTGCTGATGGACGAACCTTTCTCCGCGCTGGACCCGCTGATCCGCCAGCAACTGCAGGACGAACTGCTGGTGCTGCAACGCCAGCTGCACAAGACCATCGTCTTCGTCAGCCATGACCTGGACGAGGCGCTGAAGATCGGCACGCGCATTGCGATCATGAAGGACGGTCGCATCATCCAGCACGGCAAGCCCGAGGAAATCGTGCTCAGCCCGGCGGACGACTACGTGCGCACCTTCGTCGCCCACACCAACCCGCTCAACGTGCTCTGTGGCTCCAGCCTCATGCGTGGCCTGGACCAGTGCCGCCGCCAGGCCGACGAGGTGTGCTTCGACCAGGGCCGCGACTGCTGGCTGGGTCTGACCGAGACCAATCAGATCAAGACCGCGCGCCAGGGCAGCAACATCATCGACCTGCAGCAATGGCGTCCGGGCGACCCGGTGGAGAAGCTCAAGCACGAGCCGACCCTGGTGGACGTCAACATCCGCATGCGCGACGCGCTGCAGATTCGCTACCAGACCGGCCACAAGCTGGTGCTGCAGGAGCAGAGCCGCGTGGTCGGCGTGCTCGGCGACAGCGAGCTGTACCACGCGCTGCTGGGCAAGAACCTGGGCTGATTCGATGCCCGAATGAAAAACGCCGGCTCCCTGCGAGGGGAGCCGGCGTTTTTGTTGGCGCTGGCGACGGTATTCTCCTGTAGCAGCGAGGGGGACGCCCAGTCCTTGCTCGCGAACGGATTACCCGGCGGCGCTGGCGCTGGGCGGTTCGCGAGCAAGCTCGCTCCTACAACTTGTGCCCGGTGCCTCGGCAGGCCCTCACCCTAACCCTCTCCCAGGGGGAGAGGGGACTGTCCTCTGCGCTCGGGAAGCTTGGAGCTTTCCGGCTATCTTCGTTACCGATCCAGTACACCGAACGGCTCCCTCTCCCTTTGGGAGAGGGTTGGGGTGAGGGGCTCTCCCCGTACCGGAGCTTCAGGGGAACGTGGGAGCGGACTCTGTTCGCGATAGCCCCACGCCGGCACAGACCACGGAAGGAGCATCAGTGCTTCAGATCAGCCAACCCCTTGAGCAGCGCCTCGTGGAAGCGCTTCGGGTCCTGGATCTGCGGCGCGTGGCCCATGTCGTCGAACTCCACCAGGGTGGCGTTGGGGATCGCCTTGGCGGTCGCCTTGCCCAGTTCGGCGTAGTTGCCCAGCTTCGGCTTGAGCTCGGCCGGAGCGATGTCCTTGCCGATGGCGGTGTTGTCCTTGGTGCCGATCAGCAGCAGGGTCGGCATCTTCAGCTGGCCGAATTCGTAGACCACCGGCTGGGTGAAGATCATGTCGTAGAGCAGCGCCGAGTTCCATGCCACGCGCTCATGGCCGGCGCCGTTGAACAGGCCGGCGAGCATGTTCACCCACTTGTCGTACTCCGGCTTCCACTGGCCGGCGTAGTAGGTCGCCTGCTCGTACTGGCGGATGCTGTCGGCGCTGGTCTTCAACTCGCGCTCGTACCACTGGTCCGGCGTGCGGTAGGGCACGCCCAGGGCTTTCCAGTCTTCCAGGCCGATGGGGTTGACCATGGCCAGCTGCTCCACCTGCTGCGGGTACATCAGCGCGTAGCGGGCGGCGAGCATGCCGCCGGTGGAGTGGCCCAGCAGGGTGATCTTGCCGATCTTCAGGTGCTCCAGCAGCGCGTGGGTGTTGGTCGCCAGCTGCTGGAAGCTGTACTGGTAGCGCTCGGGCTTGGTGGATTTGCAGAAGCCGATCTGGTCCGGCGCCACCACGCGGTAGCCGGCGTCGCTCAGCGCGGCGAGGGTGGTTTCCCAGGTACCGGCGCAGAAATTCTTGCCGTGCAGCAGCACCACGGTGCGGCCGTTGGGCTGTTTCTTCGGCTTCACGTCGATATAGGCCATGTGCATGTGGTGGCCCTGGGACGCGAAGCTGTAATGGCCGACCGGGTAGGCGTAGTTGAAACGCTCCAGTTCCGGGCCATAGGTGGGTTTGGATTCGGCGGCGTGCAGCGGCAGGGCGGCGGCCAACAGCAAGGCGGGAAGCCAGCGGCGGGGCATCGGGAAGCTCTCCTGGTGGTGGGGCACGGGTCAGACAGCGGGAAAGGCCATAGGTTGGCAGATTTCCGGGCGGGATGCCGCATCGGCGGGTAATGCGAGAAGCGCTTTTTTGTAGGAGCGAGCTTGCTCGCCAACCGGGTGGGTGCGGCCTAGGCGTTCGCGAGCAAGGGCTAGGCGCCCCCCTCGCTCCTACAGGTTTGGGCCAGCGCCGAAGTGGCGTCAGGCCGCGGTGGCGCCGCCGGTCAGCCAGTCGATGAACAGCGAGAACAGTTCCGCCTGGGAGTTGATCTCCAGCTTGGTGTAGAGGTGCTTGCGGTGCATGCGCACGGTTTCCGGTGAGATATCCAGCACCCGCGCGCTGGATTTCACCGAGTGGCCGCGCAGTAGCAGGTGGGCGATTTCCCGTTCGCGCTCGGTCAGCCGGTCGGCGCCGAAGTTCATGAAGGCGGCGCGGATATGCCGGTTCAGCGGCGCCTGCTCGTCCGGGGCGCTGACACTCACACCGCGCCCGGCCAGCAGCAGGTCCAGCCCGCCGTTGCGCTCGAACTGGCGGATCAGTTCGCGCACCAGCGGCAGGACGGTAGCCAGCAGGTCCAGCTGGGTTTCGCTGAAGCGCGCGCCGCTCCTGCCCTGGTACAGGCACAGCGAGACCTTGCGCGACTCGCCCAGGTCGATGATGAAGTGGCAGTCCTCGGTGCAGCCGAACTTGAGGTAGTAGGTCTTGTAGTACTCGCTGGCGAAGAAATCGTCCGGGGCGATATCGGCCAGTGGGTAGAAGCCTTCGGTGAGGCCGTCTTCCATGGCCAGGCAGAAGGGGTCGAGCAGGTAGCCGCGGGCGTAGTAGCGATCGATCAGCGCCTCGTGGTGTTCCGGGTCGATGCCGCGCTGGTATAGCGGTTGCGGCGGCTGGCCGCGCTGTTCCAGGCCGAGCATCACCGACTCCAGTGGTACCAGGCAGCCCAGGGCGTCGGCCAGGCGTTCGACGAAGACGACCTCGCCGACACTGGCCATGACGCGCGCCAGCCCCGCATGCCAGGCATGCAGGGCCAGTGCATCGGACGTTTCGCTCAGTGCCTGAGATTCGCTCATGCCCGGCAGCATAAAGGGCTGCCGGGGTGTAGGCAAAATCCTCGGATCGATCATCAGTGCCCCGCGTAATCACCGCTGCGCTGGAGGTCAGCGGCGGCCTCCAGGATCGATTCGCGCAGGGTGTCGACGATCTCGTCGACCTGCGCGCGGGTGATGGTCAGCGGCGGCGACATCACGTTCAGATGCACGATGGGCCGCACCAGCAGGCCCTTGGCCTGGGCGCGCAGGTGGATCTTCTCGCCGATGTTCAGCTCCTCGGGGAAGAGCACCTTGCTGCGCTTGTCGGCGACGAACTCGACGCAGGCCATCAGCTTCTGGCAACGCACGCTGCCCACCAGCGGCAGGTCGGCCAGTTCCTGCAGACGCTGCTCCAGGTAGCCGCCGACGTCCTTCACGTGCTCCAGCAGATTCTCACGCTCGATGATCTCGATGTTCTTCAGCGCCGAGACACAGCTCACCGGGTGCCCGCTGTAGGTGAAGCCGTGGGCGAAGCAGCGGCCCTTGTCGGCCTCGCCGATCACCTTCCAGATGCGCTCGGAGAAGATGCACGCGCCCAGCGGCAGGTAGCCGGAGGTCAGGCCCTTGGCGGTGGTGATGATATCCGGCTGCATGCCGAACACGTCCTCGGAGGCGAAGAAGGCGCCCAGGCGGCCGAAGGAGGTCACCACTTCGTCAGCGACGTAGAGCACGTCGTACTTCTGGCATACCTGCCACATGCGCTGGTGGTAGCCCTTGGGCGGGATGATCACGCCGCCCGAGCCCATGATCGGCTCGGCGAAGAAGGCGGCGACCTTGTCTGCGCCCAGTTCGAGAATCTTGTCTTCGAATTCCTTCACCAGGAATTCGAGGAAGTCCCCTTCGGTCATCCCTTCCGGCGCGCGGTAGGGGTTGGGGCAGGAAATGTGGTGGATGACGTCCTTGAGGAAGTCGAACTCGGCGGGGTGGTCGGCGACCTTGCCGCCCAGCGACATGGTGAGGAAGGTCGAGCCGTGGTAAGCGTTGACGCGGCTGATGATGTGCTTCTTGTCATGCTTGCCGCGGCAGTTCTGGTAGTACTGGATCAGCCGGTAGGCGGTGTCCACGGCGGTGGAGCCGCCGGTGGTGAGGAACACGTGGTCCAGGTCGCCAGGGGCGAGCTGCGCGAGTTTTTCGCAGAGCTGGATGGCGGTGACGTTGGCCATGTCGCAGAACGGGTTGGAGTAGGCCAGCTGGCGCACCTGCTCGGCGATGGCGTCGGCCATTTCCGCGCGGCCCAGGCCGATGTTGGTGCACCACATGCCGCCTACGGCATCCAGGTAGCGATTGCCCTTGGTGTCGTAGATGTACGCGCCCTCGCCGGCGGCGATGTTCAGCGCACCGTTGACCCGGTGATCGTCGAACACGTGGTAGCCGTGCATGTAGTGGGCTTTGTCGGCGGCGACCAGCTGCTCGTCGTTGAACTGGGCGAAGAAGGCTGGGGTGGTGGTGGTCATTGTCTGTACCTCGAAATTACGGTTCGTCGTGCGAGTCCTTGCCCTCTCCCTGACCCTCCCCCTGAAGGGAGAGGGGACCGTTCGGAGTACTCGGTGACTACGACGGTCATTGCGGGCACGCAGTCAGCGACATCACAGGAAGACGACTTCCTTGAACGTGGCTGCGGGCTGCCCCCTCTCCCTTCAGGGAGAGGGCTGGGGAGAGGGGGCTGTGGTCTTGCGCTATCAGGTCCCGGTCTTCACCGCGTTCCAGGTACGGGTGATCAGGCGGGTGGCCTTGGGGGTCTGCACTTTCTGGGTGAACAGGCGGGCGCGGGTCTCGGCGTCGGGGTAGATCGCCGGGTCGTTGCGCACTTCGGCGGCCAGCAGCGGGGTAGCGGCGGCGTTGCTGGAGGCGTAGCGGATGTAGTCGGCGACACCGGCAGCGACCTTGGGCTGCAGCATGTACTCGATGAACTTGTGGGCGTTTTCCACGTGCGGCGCGTCGGCCGGGATGTAGAAGTCGTCGAACCAGATCAGCGAGCCTTCCTTGGGCACGAAGTAGCCCAGCTTGACCTTGGCGCCGGCTTCGTCGGCGCGGGCCTGGGCGGTGGCGTAGTCGCCGGACCAGGTCATCGCCATGCACTGGTCGCCGTTGGCCAGGCCGTTGAGGTAGCTGGTGGAGTCGAACTTGCGGATATACGGGCGGATCGATTGCAGCAGGTCCTGGGCGGCCTTCAGATCCTCGGGCAGCGCGCTGTTGGGGTCGCGCTTGAGGTAGGCCAGGGCCAGCGGGATCACGTCGGTGGGGGAATCGATGATGGTCACCCCGCAATCGGCGAATTTCGACACGATCTTCGGATCGAACAGCATCGCCAGCGAGCCGATGGGCGCATCGGGCATGCGCTGTTTGATCTTGTCGATGTTGTAGGTGATGCCGTTGCTGCCCCAGGTGTAGGGCGCCGAGTACTTCACGCCCGGATCGTAGTGGTCCAGGTGCTTGAGCACGTCGGGGTCGAGGTTGTTCCAGCTGGGCAGCTTGGACTTGTCCAGCGGCTGGAACACGCCCGCTTTCAGCAGCGGCGGCACCAGGGCGGCGTTGAGCACCACCAGGTCGTAGCCCGAGCGGCCGGGCAGCAACTTGCCCTGCACGGTCTCGTAGGAATCGAAGGTGTCGTAGACCACCTTGATCCCGGTTTCCTTCTCGAAGTCGGCGACGGTGTGCTCGCCGATGTAGTCGGTCCAGTTGTACAGCCGCAGCGTCTTCGCGCCGGCGGCATCCTCCCCGTGACCCAGTGCCGGCAAGGTCGCCAGCGCCGCGCTGAGTACTGCTGCGAGCGTTTTCTGCATGTCAGTCCCACCTTTGATTTTGTTATGGATTGGAGATATCGCGGATGAAGCCACTCTCGACCAGGGGCACAACCCGGACCATTCCCCGAACGGGTAGGTACTGGCGCCTAATCGAACAATCGTTCAGATTGGCCACCTGACACTTTAGGAGCCAGGCATGAACGAGGAAGTCCGCTTTACCCGACTGGAGCCGGAGCAGCGCAAGGCGCTGCTGATCGAGGCCACCCTCGCGTGCCTGAAGCGCCATGGCTTCCAGGGGGCTTCCATTCGCAAGATCTGCGCCGAAGCCGGCGTCTCGGTGGGGCTGATCAACCACCACTATTCGGGCAAGGACGAACTGGTGGCCGAGGCCTACCTGACCGTCACCGGGCGCGTGATGCAGTTGCTGCGCGAAGCCATCGCCGAGGCGGCGCCGGATGCACGCGCTCGGCTGTCGGCGTTCTTCCGTGCGTCGTTCTGTGCCGAACTGCTCGACCCGCAACTGCTGGATGCCTGGCTCGCGTTCTGGGGCGCGGTGAAGACCGCCGAAGCCATCAACCAGGCGCATGACCATTCCTACGGTGAGTACCGCACCTTGCTGGCGCAGGCGCTGAAGGATCTGGCGCAGGAACAGGCATGGTCCGATTTCGACGCCGACCTCGCCGCCATTGCCCTCAGCGCCTTGCTCGATGGCTTGTGGCTGGAATCCGGGCTGAACCCCAATACCTTCACCCCGGAACAGGGCGTGCAGATCTGCGAGGCCTGGGTAGATGGGCTCCAGCATGGCGGCCGGCAGCGTTTCAGCCGGTCGCCGGCGGCCTGTTGATCGATTGTTCAGCGAGCGGTAACCTGCGGCCATCTGCAGGACAGCTCCTACAGCTCTACCTCAACGTATAACAAGAATTGCCCCGCCACGAGCGGTGGCGTCAGCAGGGTATTGCGATGACTTCCCGTGTACTGATCGTCGACGACGATCCGGTGGTTCGCGAGCTCCTCCAGGCCTACCTGGGCGAGGAGGGCTATGACGTGCTCTGTGCCGGCACCGCCGAACAGGCCGAGGCGAGCCTGGCCGAAGCCGAACAGGGCGGGCAGCCCATCGACCTGGTGATGCTCGACATCCGTTTGCCCGGCAAGGACGGCCTGACCCTGACCCGCGAGCTGCGCGTGCGCTCGGAGGTCGGCATCATCCTGATCACCGGCCGCAACGACGACATCGACCGCATCGTCGGCCTGGAGTGTGGCGCCGATGACTACGTGATCAAGCCGCTCAACCCCCGCGAGCTGGTCTCCCGCGCCAAGAACCTGATCCGCCGCGTGCGCCACGCGCGCCAGCCCGCTGCCGCCTGCACGCCAGTCAGTCGTCAGCACCACAAGCGCTTCGCCCAGTGGACCCTGGACCCGGACCGCCGCCGCCTGATCGACCTCGATGGCAGCGAAACCCCGCTGACCCACGGCGAGTTCCAGCTGCTCGGCGTGTTCCTGCGCAACACTGGCCATACCCTCAGCCGCGACCAGTTGATGGACCAGATCCGCAACCGCGAATGGCTGCCCAACGACCGCTCCATCGACGTGCTGGTCGGCCGCCTGCGCCGCAAGCTGCGCGACGACCCGGCCGAGCCGGAGCTGATCATCACCATCCACGGCGCCGGCTACCTGTTCACCGCCACGCCTGCCGACGCCTGAGACATGCGCTGGATGTTCCTGCTGTGCCTGGCGCTATCTTTGCCGACTGCGGGCGGTGTTGCTGGCGCCGCCCAACCCGTCCGCTATTGCGACTACCCCGTCTATCCGCCCATCTCCTGGAGCGACGGCCACGAAGTGCGCGGCCTGGCGCCGCAAACCGTGCGCAGCGTGCTTGGCGAACTGGGCTACGAGGTGAAGACCGTGGTGCTGGGCAACTGGAAGCGCTGCCTGCTGGACGCCGCCGAAGGCCGCGTCGACGTGGTGCTCGCCTACCAGACCCCGCAGCGCGACGACGGCCTGCTGTTCTCCCGCGTGCCGGTGCTGCGCGAGGAAGTGGCGATCTTCTACAACCGCCGCAAGCCGGTGCGTTTCGACCAGTTGAGCGATCTGGCGAATTACCGCGGCGGGCTGCTCTTCGGCGAGAGCTACGGACCTGAGTTCGACCGTTTCGTCGCCGAGCACGGCAACGTCGAATGGGTCTCCGACAGCCGCCAGAACTTCGGCAAGCTGATCCGCCAGCGCATCGATTTCATCGCCCATGAGCGGCGCACCGGCACCCTGTTCGCCGAGCAACTGGCCGGCGGGCAGGACATCGCCGCGCTGCCCCGGCCGCTCACCGTGGATTACCTGCGCATCGCCGTCTCGCGCCATTCGCCGCTGGCCGCGCGGATGGACGAGATCGACGCCGCGCTGAAACGGCGCGTGGTCGACGGCAGCATCGCCCGCTGGCTGGACGAGAGCGAGCGCGGTTACCGCGCCATGCTCGCCGGCGACGGGGTGCCGCGTTGAAGCTGCCCGGCGGCCTGGCCCGGCGCCTGCTGCTGCGGGTGCTGCTGTTCAGCCTGTGCTTCACCGTGCTGGCCAGCGCCGCACAACTGTACTTCGAATACCGTCGTGAGATGCGTGACATCGATGCGCGCCTGGAGCTGATCCGCGTCGGCTACCTCGCCAGCTTCGAGCGCAGCCTGTGGGACCTCAACCAGGAGCAGCTCAACGTGCAGTTGCACGGCCTGGCCGACTTCCCCGACATCGCCCAGGTGCGCCTGCGCAGCGCCGACTTCAACCTGGTGCAGGACGCCGACGACACACGTGGGCCGTTCCGTACCGAGCGCTACGCCCTGGCCTTCCAGCCGCCGGACGGCGAGCGCCGCGACCTGGGCGAGCTGGAAGTCAGCATCGATCTCGGTGCCGTCTACCTGCGCCTGCTGCACGGCGGGCTGACCAGCCTGTTGTGGATGGGCGTGTTCCTCTGCGGCCTGGCGGTGGCACTGAGCTGGCTGTTCCACAGCCTGGTTACCCGCCACCTGCGCGCCATGGCCGAATTCGTCCGCGGGCTCACTGGCGGCAACCTGGGCACCGAGCTGGCGCTGGCTAAAAAACGCTCAGGCGAAGAGGACGAGATCGACACCGTCGCCGATGCCCTCGACGGTTTGCGCCGGGCCCTGCGTGCCGAGTTGCGGCGGCGCGAGGCTGACCGCGAAGCGCTGCAGAGCAAGCGTGACGAATTGCAGCGGCGGGTCGAGCGGCGCACCGCCAGCCTGCGCCGCGCCAAGGAGGAGGCCGAGGCCGCCAACCGCGCCAAGAGCCGCTTCCTTGCCACCATGAGCCACGAGATCCGCACACCGCTCAACGGCATCCTCGGCATGGCCGAACTGCTGCGCGCCGCGCCCCTGGGGGAGCAGGACCGGCGCCGGCTTCAAGCGTTATCCACAGCAGGCGAAGGACTGCTGGCGATCCTCAACGAGGTGCTGCACTTCGCCAAGCTGGAGGACGGCGCCAGCCAGCCGGAGCCGGTGGACTTCTCCCTGCGGCGCCTGCTGGACGACGTGGTGACCCTGCTGGAGCCATGCGCCGACGACAACGGCACTTGCCTGCGCTTGCGTATCGAACCCCAGGTACAGGACGGTTGCCGGGGCGCCGAGCAGTTCCTGCGCCAGGTGCTGAGTAACCTGCTGGCCAATGCGCTGAAGTTCACCGAGGAGGGCGAGGTGCTGCTGGAGGTCGCTGTGCTGGAGACCGGCGACGCCGGCCAGCGTCTGCGCTTCAGCGTGACCGACGACGGTATCGGCATCTCCGCCGAGCAGCAGGAAAAGATCTTCCAGCGCTTCACCCAGGCCAGCGACGAGGTAGCGCGGCGCTACGGTGGCACCGGGCTGGGGCTGGCGATCAGCAAGCGGCTGGTGGAAGCCATGGGCGGCGAGATTGGCGTGGAAAGCCTGGAAGGCGAGGGCAGCACCTTCTGGTTCGAGATCGTGCTGGCGCCGGGCGTAGTCCCGCGCTCCAGCGTGGCCGTCGAACAGGCGCCAGCGCTGGACGTGCTGGTGGTGGAGGACGTCGCCCTCAACCGCGAGGTCGCCCAGGCCCTGCTGGAGCGCGACGGTCACCGCGTGCAACTCGCCGAGGACGCGGCGCCGGCGCTGGCGCTCACCGCCGCGCGGCGCTTCGATCTGATCCTGCTGGACATGCACCTGCCGGGGATGAACGGCCTCGACCTGTGCCGGGCGATCCGCACGCAGGCCAGCGGACTCAACGCGACCACACCGATCCACGCCTTCACCGCCAGCGTTCAGCCGGGCATGGTCCAGCGCTATTTCGAGGCTGGCATGCAGGGTGTGCTGGGCAAGCCGCTGCGCCTGGACGACCTGCGCCGTGCGCTGTCCGGCGTGACCTGGGAGCTGTTGCCGGAGGCTGTGGATAACGGCCCGCTGGATCGGCAGGTCCTGGAGACCCATCGTCGTTTGCTGGGCGAGCACAAACTGAACGAGCTGCTCGCCAGCCTGTGGAAGCTGCTCGATGAGCAATGGCCGCTGCTGCTGGATGCGCTGCGCCAGGATGACGCCGTCGAGGCTGCGAGCTTGGCACATCGGCTGGCCGGGAGCTGCCGGTCCATGGGGTTGCGCGGGTTGGGGGATTGCCTGGGTGAGCTGGAGGAGGCGGCGTTGGCGGGGGCTTTGCTCGGTGATTGGCTGGAGCGGCTGGAGCGGGAGAGGGTGGTTGCTTCTGAGCTTTTTAAGAGCATCCGGACGTAGTTTCGGCGCGGGCGGACGGCCCTCACCCCAGGCCTCTCCCAGGGGGAGAGGGGGCCGTTCGGCGTAGTTGGCGCGTTCGGCATTCGCCGGCGAGCACCAATTTTGCAGCTTGCGCAGGACAGTCCCCTCTCCCCCTGGGAGAGGGCCAGGGTGAGGGGATCGCCCCAGCGTCTTGCCAGCCAGGGAGCGCTCTTACAAAAGAAACCCGCTGAAAGCCCAGCCCCACGCGCCCCGCACAAAATCCTTACATCTTTCTACAACTTCGATCCGTAGGAACAACGGGGTCTTACATCGCCTTCCAATAATCCGGTGGCATCCGTGCCCGAGCCACGGCCTCTGATTGATTGGAGATAACAATAATGATCCAACGTAGAGTTCCGCTCCGTCGCGCCCGCCGTTTCCCGGAGGTGCGCCATGTCTGAGTCCCATCACGCCCGTAGCGGCGAGAAGATCCAGCTCACCCGCGCGCTCAAGAGCCGCCACATCTTCATGCTGTCCCTCGGCGGCGTGATCGGTACCGGCCTGTTCATGGGCTCGGGCGTCACCATCAGCTCGGGCGGCCCGATGGGCGCCATCCTCGCTTACCTGGTTGCGGGCCTGCTGATGTATCTGGTGATGGTCTGCCTGGGCGAGCTGTCGGTGCAGATGCCCGTCTCCGGCTCCTTCCAGGCCCACGCCACGCGCTTCATCGGCCCGGCCACCGGGTTCATGATCGGCTGGGTCTACTGGATGAGCTGGGCCTCCACCGTCGGCCTGGAATTCACCGCCGCCGGCATGCTGATGACCCGCTGGTTCCCCGACGTGCCGATCTGGCTGTGGTCGGGCTTCTTCGTGGTCGTGCTGTTCTCCCTCAATGCCCTGGCTACCCGCGCCTTCGGCGAGGCCGAATACTGGTTCTCCGGGATCAAGGTTGCGGCCATCCTCGGCTTCATCGTGGTCGGCCTGCTGGTGATCTTCGGTGCCATCCCGCTGAACAGCGGCGAGGCCGCGCCGGGGCTGTCCAACCTGGTCGGCGACGGCCTGTTCCCCAACGGCCTGTCCGCCGTGTTCGCGGTGATGATGACGGTGGTCTACGCCTTCCAGGGCTGCGAGATCATGGGCGTCGCCGCCGGCGAGACCGACCAGCCGGAAAAGAGCATCCCGCGCGCCGTGCGCAACGTGGTGTTCCGCGTGCTGATCTTCTACGTGCTGGCGATTGCCGTGCTGTCCTGCATCGTGCCGTGGAAGCAGGCCGGGCTGATGGAAAGCCCCTTCGTGCAGGTGTTCGACAGGGTCGGCATTCCCTACGCCGCCGACCTGATGAACTTCGTGATCCTCACCGCGATCCTCTCGGTGGGTAACTCCGGCCTCTACGCGTCGACCCGCATCCTCTGGGCCATGTCCAAGACCGGCATGGCGCCGCGCAAGCTGTCCAAGCTCAGTGCCCGTGGCGTGCCGCTCTACGCGTTGCTGATCAGCCTCGGCTTCGCCCTGCTGTCGCTGCTCACCAGCGTGGTCGCCGCCGACACCCTGTTCATGGTGCTGATGGCGGTGAGCGGAATGGCCGGCACCGTCACCTGGATCGTCATCGCCTACGCCCAGTACCGCTTCCGCCGCGAGCACATGGCCAAGGGCGGCACCGTGGCCGACCTGAAGTACGCAGCGCCCTTATTCCCGCTGATCCCGCTGGCGTGCATCGCGATCTGCTGCTCGCTGTTCGTGTTCCTCGCCATGGACCCGACCCAGCGCCCGTCGCTGTACTGGGGCTTCGGCTTCATGGGCGCGTGCTATCTCGCCTACTACCTGCTCAGGCGCAAGCGTGGCCAGGTGCTGAGCGAGGAGGCGCTGCCGGGTATCGGTTGAGTCTTCCTGCATCGGAAAAGCCCCGCCTCGCGGGGCTTTTTCTTTGGCTCTTTGTAGGAGCGAGCTTGCTCGCGAACCCGCCCAACTCCGGAACCGCCGGAAAATCTGTTCGCGAGCAAGCTCGCTCCTACAAGGATTCCACCGCTCCCGGAGGCGCAGGAGTGGACTCTGTCCGCGAAGGCCCGCAGGGCCGTTTGTTCGAAGTTGTAACAAGCTCTCGGGGAAAACCCTGTGGAAACCCCTCAGCCCCCGCGTCGCGCGGCCTTCCCGCCGTTCGGCGGCACGTTACAAGCCCCCCATTCGGGTGGATTGCGAGCTTGCTGAACACTTGTTTAGTATTGCCTCCAACGCTTCATCCGCCTCAGCCAACGACTACAAGAACGAGGGCAGCATGACTCAGCCATCCCCGCTCAGCCGGGTCCAGGACGGTATCGCCTGGATCACCCTGAACCGCCCCGAGCAGCGCAACGCGCTCGACGTCCCCACGCTCAAGAACCTGCTGGCCCTGCTCGATGCTTACGAGGCCGACGAAGCCGTGCGCGTCATCGTGCTCAGCGGTGAAGGCCGCAGCTTCTGCGCCGGCGCCGACCTCGCCGAATGGGCCGAGGCCGAGGCGCGCGGCGAGCTGGAAACCTACGGCTGGACCGAAACCGCCCACGCCCTGATGCGCCGCCTGCACAGCCTGGACAAGCCGACCATCGCCGCCGTCAACGGCACCGCCGTCGGCGCCGGGATGGACCTGACCCTGTGCTGCGATTTCCGCATCGCCGGCGCCTCCGCCCGCTTCAAGGCCGGCTACACCGGCATGGCCTACTGCCCGGACGCCGGCGCCAGTTGGCACCTGCCGCGCCTGATCGGCGGCGAAGCGGCCAAGCGCCTGCTGTTCCTCGACGAACTGTGGAACGCCGAGCGCGCGCTGAACGCCGGCCTGGTCGGCGAAGTGGTCGCTGACGATCAATTGCAGGCTCAGGTCGGCGAATTCGCCGCACGCCTGGCCGCTGGCCCGACCTACGCCTTCGGCCACACCAAGCGCCTGATCCGTGAAGGCGCCAGCCGCACCCTGGCCCAGCAGCTGGAAGCCGAACAGGCCGCCGGCTTGCTCTGCGGCCGCAGCGAAGACGCCGCCGAGGCGCTGCGCGCCGTGGCCGAGAAACGCTCCCCCCAATTCAAAGGCCGCTGACGGCTGCAGGTGATGTGATGGATTTCCAACTGACCCAAGAACAGGAAATGCTCGTCGAGGCGGTCAAGGCTTTCGTCGAGAAAGAGCTGCTGCCCTACGAGGAAGAAGTGGACCGCGCCGACGCGGTGTCCCCGGAACTGGCCGCGAAGATTCGCGGCAAGGCCCTGGCGGCCGGCTTCTACGCTTTCAACATGCCCGAGGAAGTCGGCGGCGGCGGCCTGGACTACCTGTCCCAGGCGCTGGTCGAGCGCGAACTGTCCAAGGTCTCCTGGGCCCTGCACGTGTTCGTCGCGCGCCCCTCGAAGATCCTCATGGCCTGCAAGGGCGAGCAGATCCAGAACTACCTGCTGCCGGTGGTGCAGGGCGAGAAGATCGACTGCTTCGCCCTCACCGAGCCGGGCGCCGGCTCCGACGCCAACTCGATCAAGACCCGCGCCGTGCGTGACGGCGAGGACTTCGTGATCAACGGTTCCAAGCACTTCATCAGCCACGCCGGCCACGCCGACTTCGCCATCGTCTTCGCGGTGACCGACACCTTCGAGCGCAACGGCAAGAAGCGCAACGCCGTGACCGCCTTCCTGGTCGACAAGGGCACCGCCGGCATGACCGTGCGCCGCGGCCCGAAATGCGTGAGCAACAAGGGCTACCACACCTACGAAATCTTCTTCGACGACTGCCGCGTGCCGGCCTCCCAGGTCCTGGGCGAAGTCGACAAGGGCTGGGAAGTGGCCAACGCCTGGCTCACCGCCGGCCGTGTGATGGTCGCCGCCAACTGCGTCGGCCAGGCCCAGCGCGCGCTGGACCTGGCGCTGCAATGGTCGGCCGACCGCAAGCAGTTCGGTGCGGCGATCGGCAGCTACCAGGGCATCTCCTTCAAGCTCGCCGACATGGCCACGCAGATTCGCGCCGCCGAGCTGATGACCCTGCACACCGCCTGGAAGATGGATCACGGCAGCATGACCGACGGCGAAGCCGGCATGGCCAAGCTGTTCGCCAGCGAAGTGCTGGGCAAGGTTGCCGACGAGACCGTGCAGATCTTCGGCGGCATGGGCCTGATGGACGAAGGCCCGGTGGAACGCATCTGGCGCAACGCGCGCATCGAGCGCATCTGGGAAGGCACCTCGGAAATCCAGCGCCACATCATTTCCCGCGAACTGCTGCGTCCGCTGCTGCGCTGAGGCCCGTGCCATGAAACGCGAAAACCTCCAGCGCCTGCTGGCCCCCCGTCACGTCGCCTTCATCGGTGGCCGCAGCATGGCGCGCGCGCTCAAGCGCTGCGCCGAAGGCGGCTTTCCCGGTGCGATGTGGCTGGTCAACCCGCAATACGACGAACTCGAAGGCGTGCCCTGCGTGCGCAGCGTCGCCGAACTGCCCGAAGGTCCGGACGCGGTGTTCGTCGCCACCAACCGCGACCTGACCCTGCAGGCCGTCGCCGAGCTGGCCGCGAAAGATGCTGGCGGCGCCATCTGCTACGCCTCCGGCTTCGCCGAGACCGGCGCCGAAGGCGAAGCGCTGCAGTGCCGCCTGCTCGAATCCGCCGGCGACATGGCCCTGCTCGGCCCCAACTGCTACGGCCTGCTCGACTACCTGCACGGCTCCGCGCTGTGGCCGGTGGCCCACGGCGGGCACATGGTCGAGAAAGGCGTGGCGGTGCTGACCCAGAGCGGCAACTTCGCCTACAACCTGTCCATGAGCGACCGCTCGCTGCCCATCGCCTACATGGCTTCGGTGGGCAACCAGGCGCAGCTGGGCGTGGCCGAACTGATGGACGTGCTGCTCGACGAGCCGCGCGTCACCGCCATCGGCCTGCACCTGGAAGGCCTGAAGAACGTCCCCGGCTTCGCCCGCGCCGCCTTCAAGGCGTTGAACAAAGGCATTCCGGTGATTGCGCTGAAGACCGGCGTGTCCGAGATCGGCGCCGAGCTCGCGCTCAGCCACACCAGCTCCCTGGCGGGCTCCGATGCGCTGTACGACGCGCTGTTCGACCGCCTCGGCGTGATCCGCGTCAGCGGCCCGGTGAGCTTCATCGAAACCCTCAAGGCCGCCGCCTGCGGCAACCTGCCGGCCGGCCCGAGCCTCGCCGCGTTGGCCTGCTCCGGGGGCGACGCCGGGCTGATCGCCGACTACGCCGAACGCAATGGCCTGAGCCTGCCCAAGCTGCTCGACGCACAGCGCGCCGAACTGGCGCAGGTGCTGCCGGACTACGCCAATATCGCCAACCCGCTGGACTTTACCACCGCCATCTGGGGCGATGGCCCGGCGCTGGAGAAGATGCTCGACAGCGCCCTGCAGACGGAAGCCGACGCCGCCCTGCTGGTGCTCGACTACCCCGGCGAAGAAACCGGCGAGCGCCCGCAGTGCGACCTGCTGCTGGAGCTGTACTGCGCCGCGCTGGAGCGCCACGGCAAGGTCGGCTTCATCGCCTCCGCGTTGCCGGAGCTGCTGCCCAAACATGCCCGCGAACTGCTGCATTCCCACGGCGTCGCCGCGCTGCAAGGGGTGGAAGACGGCCTCGCCGCCTGGGGCCGCATCGCCCATTACCGCCAGCGTCGCGAAGCGCTGCTGACCCGCGGCGAAGCCGCCCTGGTGCCGCTCTGCCCGCAGACGCTGGAAGGCGAAGGTCGTCTGCTGGACGAGTGGCAGTCCAAGCAGGCGCTGAAACCCTTCGGCCTGCCGTTGCCGCGCGCCGCGCTGAGCACGCCGACCCAGGCCCGCGAAGCGGCCGCCGATGTCGGCTTCCCGCTGGCGCTGAAAGTGGTCAGCGCGCAACTGCCGCACAAGACCGAGGCCGGCGGCGTGGCGCTCAACCTGCGCAACGAGGCGGCGCTGGAAGCCGCGTTGTTCGACATGCGCGAGAACATCGCCCGCCACGCCCCCACGGTGCCGTTCGACCAGGTGCTGCTGGAGCGCATGGCCAATCCGCCGCTGGCCGAGCTGATCGTCGGCATCAAGCGCGAGAACGGCTTCGGCCTGGCGTTGGTGCTGGGCGCCGGCGGCATCCTCGTCGAGCTGCTCAAGGACAGCCGCAGCCTGCTGCTGCCCACCACCGACGCGGCGATCCGCGACGCCTTGCTCAGCCTGCGCAGCGCGCCGCTGCTCACCGGCTTCCGTGGCCGCGCGGCGGTGAACCTGGAGGCGCTGGTCGAGGCGATCCGTGCGGTGGCCGACTACGCCTGCGAACACGTGGACAACCTGCTGGAACTCGACGTGAACCCGCTGCTGGCGGACGCCGAGGGCGCCGTGGCGGTGGATGCGTTGATCCGCACCGTTGAATGACCTGCCTGTAGGCACGGGCTGCCCGCGAACGAATCCACCGAGGAGCGTTCGCGGGCAGGCGTGTTTCTACGAAGAACGCTTCGAGGAGTGAACATGCAGAACGACAAGAAACTCACCGGCGGCCAGGCCCTGGTGCGCCTGCTGGCCAACTATGGCGTCGACACCGTGTTCGGCATTCCCGGCGTGCACACCCTGGAGCTGTACCGTGGCCTGCCCGGCAGCGGCATCCGCCACGTGCTGACGCGCCACGAGCAGGGCGCCGGCTTCATGGCCGACGGCTACGCGCGCATCAGCGGCAAGCCGGGCGTGGCCTTCATCATCACCGGGCCGGGCGTGACCAACGCCGCCACCGCCATCGGCCAGGCCTATGCCGACTCGATCCCGATGCTGGTGATCTCCAGCGTCAACCACACCGCCAGCCTCGGCAAGGGCTGGGGCTGCCTGCACGAGACCCAGGACCAGCGCGCCATGACCGCGCCGATCACCGCGTTCTCCGCCGTCGCCTTGAGCGCCGAAGACCTGCCCGAATTGATCGCCCGCGCCTACGCCGTGTTCGACAGCGAGCGTCCGCGCCCGGTGCACATCTCCGTGCCGCTGGACGTGCTCGCCAACCCGGTTGCCCGTGACTGGACCAAGGAAGTCGTGCGCCGCGCCGGCCGTGGCCAGCCCAGCAGCGAAGCCTTGACGCAGGCTGTGGATAAACTCAAGGCCGCCCAGCGCCCGATGATCATCGCCGGCGGCGGCGCGCTGCATGCCGCCGATGCCCTGGCTGCGCTGAGCGAGCGCCTGGCCGCGCCGCTGTTCACCAGCGTCGCCGGCAAGGGCCTGCTGGCGCCGGACGCGCCGCTATCCGCTGGCGCCACCCTGTGCACCCAGGCCGGCTGGGACATGATCGCCGAGGCCGACGTGGTCCTCGCCATCGGCACCGAGATGGCCGACACCGACTTCTGGCGCGACCGCCTGCCGGTCAACGGCGAAGTGATCCGCGTCGACGTCGACTCACGCAAGTTCAACGACTTCTACCCGAGCGCCGTGGCGCTGCTGGGCGATTCGAAAGCGACCGCCGAAGCCCTGCTCGCCGCACTGCCGAGCGCAGACCGTGACGCGGCGAAAGCACAATCGCGCATCGCCGAACTGCGCGCGCAGATCGACGCCGGCCACGCCCCGCTGCAACGTATCCACCAGTCGATCCTGCAGCGCATCGCCAAGGTCCTGCCGGACAACGCCTTCATCGCCAGCGACATGACCCAGCTGGCCTACACCGCCAACTATCTGTACCCGAGCAAGGCCCCGCGCGGCTGGCTGCACCCCACCGGCTACGGCACCTTGGGCTATGGCGTACCGGCCGGCATCGGCGCCAAGTTCGGTGCGCCGGAGCGCCCAGGCCTGGTGCTGGTGGGCGACGGCGGCTTCCTCTACACCGCCCAGGAACTGGCTACCGCGACCGAGGAACTGGACAGCCCGCTGGTGGTGCTGCTGTGGAACAACGATGCGCTGGGGCAGATCCGCGACGACATGATCGGCCTGGACATCGAGCCCATCGGCGTCCTGCCGCGCAACCCGGACTTCGCCCTGCTCGGCCGCGCCTACGGCTGCGAGATGCGCCAGCCGCAGAGCCTGGACGAACTGGAGCGCGACCTGCGCAGCGGCTTCGCCCATCCGGGCGTGACGCTGATCGAGCTGAAACACGCCTGCGCCCAGTAGGACCTGTTGCACCCGCCGGGGCCCCTGGGCCCTGGCGCCTTGAAGGATGAACACCATGCGCTACTCGAACTTCACCCAACGCATCGCCGGCGACGGCGCCGCCGCCTGGGACATCCACTACCGCGCCCTGGCGCGCATGGAGCAGGGCGACGACATCCTGCTGCTGTCGGTGGGCGACCCCGATTTCGACACTCCCGTGCCCATCGTGCAGTCGGCCATCGACAGCCTGCTGGCCGGCAACACCCACTACGCCGATGTGCGCGGCAAGCGCGCGCTGCGCGAAGCCATCGCCCGTCGCCACAGCCAGCGCAGCGGCCAGGCGGTCACCAGCGACGACGTGGTCGTGCTGGCCGGTGCGCAGTGCGCGCTGTATGCCGTCGCGCAGTGCGTGCTCAATCCGGGCGACGAGGTCATCGTCGCCGAGCCGATGTACGTCACCTACGAAGCGGTGTTCGGTGCCTGCGGCGCCAAGGTCATCCCGGTGTCGGTGCGTTCCGAGCACGGCTTCCGCGTGCAGGCCGAGGACGTCGCCGCGCTGATCACCCCGCGCACCCGCGCCCTGGCCATCAACAGCCCGCACAACCCCTCCGGCGCCAGCCTGCCGCGCGCCACCTGGGAAAAGCTCGCCGAGCTGTGCGTGAGCAATGACCTGTGGATGATCTCCGACGAGGTCTACAGCGAGCTGCTGTTCGACGGCGAACACATCAGCCCCGCCAGCCTGCCGGGCATGGCCGAGCGCACCGCGACCCTCAACAGCCTGTCGAAATCCCACGCCATGACCGGCTGGCGCGTGGGCTGGGTGGTCGGCCCGCGCGAGCTCTGCGCGCACCTGGAAAACCTCGCCCTGTGCATGCTCTACGGCTCGCCGGACTTCATCCAGGACGCCGCCTGCACCGCGCTGGAAGCCAAACTGCCGGAACTGGAAGCCATGCGCGAGGCCTACCGCCAGCGCCGCGACCTGGTGCTCGACTGCCTGGCCGATTGCGTCGGCGTGCGCGCCCTGCGCCCGGACGGCGGCATGTTCGTGATGGTGGATATCCGCGCCACCGGGCTCTCCGCCCAGGACTTCGCTGATGTGCTGCTGGACCGCCACGGAGTCTCCGTGCTGGCCGGCGAAGCCTTCGGCCCCAGCGCCGCCGGGCACATCCGCCTGGGCCTGGTGCTCGGTGCCGAACCGCTGCGCGAAGCCTGCCGCCGCATCGCCCTGTGCGCCGCCGAACTGCTCCAGGAGAAACGTTATGCGTGATCGTTCTCAGCTTTACATCGATGGCGCCTGGGTGGCGCCGCAAGGGCAGGGCGTGGCCGAGGTGCAGAACCCCGCCACCGAGGACTGCGTCGGTCGCGTGCCGCTGGGCGGCGAAGGTGACGTGAACCGCGCGGTGGACGCCGCCCGCCGTGCCTTCCCGGCCTGGTCGCAGACGCCGTCCCACGTGCGCGCCGGCTACATCCGCGCCCTCGCCGAACAACTGAAGAACCGCGCCGACGAAATGGCCGCGCTGATCACCGCCGAGCTGGGCATGCCGGTGCAGTGGTGCCGCATGGTACAGGTCGACGGGCCGATCGAGGGCCTGGAAAGCTATGCCGCGATGGCCGCGCACATGGACGAAGTGCGCGAGGTCGGCAACTCGCTGATCGTCAAGGAAGCGGTGGGTGTCTGCGCCTTCATCAACCCCTGGAACTACCCGCTGCACCAGCTGATCGGCAAGCTCGCCCCGGCGCTTGCCGCCGGCTGCACCGTGGTGGTCAAGCCGAGTCAGGACACCCCGCTGCACGCCTTCCTGCTGGCCGACATGGTCCACGCCATCGGCCTGCCAGCCGGCGTGTTCAACCTGGTCAGCGGCCCCGGCTCCAAGGTCGGCGAAGCGCTGGCACGGCATCCGGACGTGGACATGGTCTCGTTCACCGGCTCCACCGGCGCGGGCGTCAAGGTCTCCGAAGCCGCGGCGCCGACGGTCAAGCGCGTGTGCCTGGAGCTGGGCGGCAAGTCGCCGTTCCTGATCACCGCCGATGCCGATCTCGCCGCCGCTGTGCGCCACGGCGTGCAGGACGTGATGATCAACTCCGGGCAGACCTGCACCGCACTCACGCGCATGCTGCTGCCGGCTCATCGCTATGCCGAAGCCGTGGAAATCGCCCGCGCCGAAACCCTTGCGCTGAAGATGGGCGACCCGCTGGACGCCGACAGCTTCCTCGGCCCGATGTGCTCGGGTGGCCAGCGCCGCACCGTGCTCGACTACCTTCGCGTCGGCCAGGAAGAGGGCGCGCAGCTGATCTGCGGCGGCGCCGAACGCCCGGCGCAACTGGAGCGCGGGCACTATGTGCAGCCGACCCTCTTCGCCGGGGTGAACAACCAGATGCGCATCGCCCGCGAGGAAATCTTCGGCCCGGTGCTGTGCCTGATTCCCTATGTCGATGAAGCAGAAGCCATCGCTATCGCCAACGACTCGCCGTTTGGTCTGTCCAGCGCCGTCTGGGCGGGCGATCGCGAAGATGGCCTGCGCCTGGCGCGGCAGATGCGCGCCGGCCAATGCTTCGTCAACGGCGGTGCCTTCAACTACCGTGCGCCTTTCGGCGGCTACAAGCAGTCCGGCAACGGCCGCGAATGGGGTGAGCAGGGCTTGCACGAGTTCGTCGAGCTCAAGGCCATTCAACTCTGAGCGCCTGAACAGCGCCCTCTCCCCAGCCCTCGGCTTTGCGCTCTACCTCCTGCAGCCATGCAGTCGTCTCCCGCAAGCGGGAGAGGGGCGCAAAAGCGCTTCGGCGCGACCGGCGGGAGACGGTGCATGAATACGAATACTCCCTCGCCCTTCAGGGAGAGGGCTGGGGAGAGGGTGCCGAGCCAACACACCGATCCGCCAAGAATTGCCTTTCCGGCCAGGAATCCACATGAACGTACTGATCGTCCACGCCCACAACGAACCGCAATCCTTCAGCACCGCGCTGTACCAGCTCGCCGAGGAAACCCTCCGCGGCCAGGGCCACGAAGTGCAGGTCTCCGACCTCTACGCGATGAACTGGAACCCGGTGGCCAGCGCCGCCGACTTCGGCGCCCGCGCCAACCCCGAGTACCTGGTCTACGCCCTGGAACAGCGCGAAGGCGCCAAGGCGAAAACCATCGCCGCCGACATCCAGGCCGAACTGGACAAGCTGCTCTGGGCCGACCTGGTGATCTTCAATTTCCCGATCTACTGGTTCTCCGCGCCGGCCATCCTCAAGGGCTGGTTCGACCGCGTGCTGGTCTCGGGCATCTGCTACGGCGGCAAGCGCTTCTACGACCAGGGCGGCCTGGCCGGCAAGAAGGCGCTGGTGACCGTGACCCTCGGCGGGCGCGACCACATGTTCGGCGACGGCGCCATCCATGGTCCGCTGGAAGATATGCTGCGGCCGATCCTGCGCGGCACCCTGGCCTACACCGGCATGAGCGTGCTGCCGCCGTTCGTGGCCTGGCATGTGCCCTACATCAGCAACGACGCGCGCCAGGACTTCCTGCGTCAGTATCAGGACCGTCTGCAGAATCTGGAGAACGACCAACCGCTGGAGTTCGTGCGCCTGGAGCAGTTCGACGAGCGCCTCTACCCGCTGCCGCGCTAGACGCTTTTCTACAGGTTCTGCCTTCTGCCCGGTGTAATGGCTTGCGCCTGCCAATCAGCTGGCCAGAAACGAAAAAGGGCGGCCATCCTAAGAAGGCCGCCCCTGGAGAAAGAGTCAGTCGCTGCAGCCAGGTATGCGCGGGGGAGAGGGCCGTCGATTGGTGTATCGGCGGCCGTACGATGAGCCTGGTATGCCCAACGTTGCTGCAGCGACTTGTCCGGCACTATACGTGGTAACAATCGCTAAAAAACGACCCTATACTGCGATTCAGTTTTGCGGCGCGGACAATAATTGTCGTCGTCTCCTACAAGACGGATAAGCAGGGGGAAGGATGGACGTACTTCACGCGATGCGGGCTTTCGTCCGGGTGGTGGATGCTGGCAGTTTCACCGCCGCCGCCAACGCCCTGGGGTTGTCCACCGCCCAGGTCTCGCGCGTGGTTTCCGACCTTGAAGCGCAACTTGAAGCCCGCCTCCTGCACCGCACGACACGGCGCCTGGCGCTGACCGAAACCGGCGAGCGCTACCTGCTGCGCTGCCGGGAAATCCTCGCCGACGTCGAAGAGGCGGAAGCCGAGGCCAGCGGCGCGCACCTCAAGCCGCGCGGCCGGCTGCGCGTGCACTCGCTCACCGGCCTTGGCCAGCAGCACCTGATCCCGCTGATCTCGCGCTACTGCGAATCCTTTCCCGAGGTCTACATCGAGCTGACCCTGGCCCAGCGGCAGCCGGACATCCTCGAGGAAGGCCAGGACGTGGTGATCACCCGCGACCGCGAACTGCCCGACTCCGAGTTCGTCGCCCAGACCCTGGGCACTATCTACAGCGTGCTCTGTGCCAGCCCCGAGTACCTCAAGCGGCGCGGCACCCCGACCAGCGTCGCCGACCTGCACCAGCACCAGTGCCTGCGCCTGCAGGACCCGACCTTCCCCGAGGGCTGGGCCTTCGAGGAGGGCAATGAAGAGAGCGTGATCCGCCCGCGCGACACCTTCATGGTCAACGTTGCCGAGGCGCTGACCGGCGCAGCTGCCGCCGGCATGGGCATCTGCCTGCTGCCCAGCTATGTCGCCGCGCCCGCCCTGCGGCGTCGCTCGCTGGTGCGCGTATTGCCCCGGCACAGCTTGCACGTGAGGCACATCTACGCGCTGTACCCGTCGCGACGCTTCCTCGACGCGAAGATCCGCACCTGGGTCGAGTTCCTCAAGATGGAATTGCCGAAGATGTTCGAAGAGGACGAAGCAGCGCTCAACGATCCCGTCAACTGGGCATAAGGCCATCTCGGACCTTGGGCGCTGGCGCGGCAGATCGTCGCAGCCGCTCTATATCGGTGTTCTCGGACGATCGGCGCGGATTGTTGCTTTTTAGGCAATGCTTTGTTGGTTAGCTAGCTATTTTTCTACCCACTGTTGCGCCGTAACCTTTCTCCAACCCCGACCAATCGGGTGTTCAGAAAGGATCACCGTCATGTCCCGTTCGCTTTATGTTGCTGCCCTGCTGTCCGTCTGCTCGCTGTCCTTCACTCAGCTGAGCTTCGCCGAAGAATCGCGCCTGATGACCGACAAGATGGTCAAGGCCAACGAAGCAGTGATCGCCCAGCAGCAGGCCCAGTCCGCCGAGCAGACTGCCAAGGCCGCTGCCAGCAGCAACGCCGATTCCTGATCGGCCGCTTCCCCCGGGAAGTCCGGAGCGTGAGCCGGGCTTCTCAACACCTTGCGCCGCATACGATATGCGGCGTTTTTTTTGCCCGCGTTTCAGGTGGTTGCCAGATGACTGTTACAGATGCTGTAACAGTCTTTCCCCGTCCGTGATCTGTATTCCTGTCTGATCGGTCAATATACTTGACCCAACAGCGCGGCTTTCGAGCAGCGCTGTTACCGGCCTCACCGCCGGCAAGCTTCCCGACGCCGATTCTTGATTGCTCCAGATCGACGTCCGTCTCAAGGCCGCTGCTATCAGCGGCCTTTTTTTATGCGCGGTGGAAAAGAGCCGGCGGGCTGGTAGGCTGGGCACACTCCGCGCCGCAGGCCGGATTCGACAAGGATGCCGAGATGACCAGTGACAATCCCTTTGCGACACCCCAGGCACCGCTCACCGCACCGAAAGCCGCTTTGGCATCGGTCGGCCGCGAGCCCCTGCAGTTCGTCGCCGCCATGATCGTGGCCGCGGCCGTGGTGTTCTTCGGCAGCAATGCCGTGCAGTGGATCTTCGACCTGGGCAACTACCGCGAGCGCCTGCCTCAGTACTTGCCGACCATGCTGGCGAACTGGCTGGGTGGGCTGGCTTTCTATGCCGCGGCAGTCCTGCTGCTGGTGCATTACCAGCGCGAGCGCCACGGTATCGCACGCTTCCAGCCGCTGGCCGGACTGTTGGTAGGCTTCGGCGTGGCCTATCTGATCGCCACCATGGTCGTCAGCACCGCCGTGTCCTACCTGAGCGTGTCCTTCTACCAGTGGGCTTTCGAGCAGGGCTCCCGGACCCTCTGGATAGCCCTGTATGGCCAGGTCAATTCGCTGATCAACCTGGCCCTGGGTTGCCTACTGCCGCTCTGGCTGGTCCTGCACCTGGCGCGCTCACGGTGTGAACCGATGGCGCCGGGCCAGGCCGCCGTGCTGCCGTCCTGGCATGTGGCGTTGGCGGTTGCGCTGTGCTTCACCGCGGTGATCTACAAGCTGGTCACGGCACTGGGCTACGGAGTGCTCTACCTGTACAGCGGCGCTGACGGCTGGCAGTCGGTATTCATGCTGTCGAGTTGCGTACTGCCTTTCGCCATCGTCATGACGGCCGTGCGGACTCGCCTGCCCGCCCGGCTCTCGCGCTTCGCCGCCGGCCGCGTGCTGGCCTGCGCGCTGGTGCTGCTGGCGTTATGGATGGTCGCTATCGTGCTGGCGTCGGTCCTGGTGGCCTTCGCCGCCTACAGCTCGCTGAACTCCAGCAGCCTGCCGCTCTACCTGCTGCCTCCAGCGATCCTGCTGCTCGCACTGCTCTGGCCGCTGGCGCGCTGGTGTACCGGCTGGTTCTTCGCCGAGCAGATGGCGGCTGCCGCGCCCCGGTAGCCCTCTGTCGATTGCTGATGCCCGGCACAATAGTCATCAGCAGCAAACTTTCAGGATCCCGACAAGTGCAGGAAAGCCCATTCAGTACCCCCCTGGCCGAACTGGGGGAAGAGGCGGAGGCCTCCGTGCCAGCGCTCTGGCAGCCATATCTCGTGGTGGCAGCGATGTTTCTCGTCGGCATGGGCGCCATGCTGTTGGATACACTGCGACGCTGGAGCGAAGGCGCCCCAATAATGCGGCTGTTGTCGGATGCACCGGATTTGCTTGGGCCCTGGCTGTCTTCGCTGGTGGCCAGCGCAGCGGTGGTCGTGCTGTTCATGCAGGCACAGCGCGAGCGCCATCGGATTCGAAAATTCATGCCCCTCGTGACACTGGCAGTAGTCTTTGCGGTCTTGCAGGCGCTTGCGATGGAGTTGTACCGCGCATTCCTCCTGGGCAAGATCCAGGGGATCGCCCGTCTGCTGAACGAGCTCAGTGACTTCTCGATGTTCGTCATCCCGGCCGTACTGATTGTCGGCACGTTGGCGCACCTGCTGCTCTGCCTTGTTCCTCTGTGGATCCTGTTGGCGGCCATCCGGTCGCGTTGTGCGCGCCAGCGTCTGACAGAGCCGTTGCCGATTCCGCGGGTGCACGTTGCATTGGGTGTAGCGCTGGGATTTTCTGCACTCGCCGCGAAGCCGCTGTCGGGTGTGGTGCGGGTATTTCTGCTCAACAAGGTGGGGCAGTGGGCGCTGGCAGTGGAAATGCTGTCCTGGCTGGTTCCTGCCACGGTGGTGCTGGCGTGCGTCTATCTGAAGCTTCCGCCATGGCTGCCCCGGTATTCTACGGGCCGAATTCTGCTCGCAGCCGTAAGCACTTTCTTCGGCTGGGTTTGCATCACCGCCATGTTTGGTCTGCTGGGCTACGTCTTTTTCCATGAAGCCGTGATGCGTCTGCAGGCTTCCAGCGGTCTGCCCCTCGTCGCGTCAATCGCGATCCTCGGGCCGTTGCTTCTGCTGGTTCATTGGGCTTGCATAGGCGCCCTCTGGTTGACCCGGCGCACGAAGTCCGAGCCGTTGCCGGCTCAGTCCTCGCCCAGGTAGTCCCCACGGCTCAGCCCGTGGCGCTGCATCTTCTCGTTGAGGGTGCGGCGCGGCAGGCCGAGCAGCTCCATCACCGCCTTGATGTCGCCCTTGCACTGGCCCAGCGCCTGGCGGATGCACTGCGCCTCGTAGGCTTCCATGCGTTCGAACAGGCCGTTGCCGGCCGGCGCTTCCGGTAGCTCGGCGCGGTCCAGGCCGAGCACGTGGCGCTCGGCGGCGTTGGCCAGTTCGCGGACGTTGCCCGGCCAATCGTGGGCGAGCAGGCGGGCCAGTTGGGTTGCCGACAGCGGCGCAGCTTCGCGGCCGAACTTCTCGCTGGCCAGCAGCGCGTAGTGCTCGAACAGCAGCGGGATGTCCTCGCGGCGTTCGCGCAGGGGCGGCAGGCGCAGCTCGGCGACATTCAGGCGATACACCAGGTCCTCGCGGAAGCGCCCGGCGCGGGCCTCTTCCAGCAGGTCCGGCTTGGTGGCGGCGATCACCCGCAGGTCGACCTTGATGCTCTGGTTCGAACCCAGGCGTTCCAGCTGCTGTTCCTGCAGCACGCGCAGCAGCTTGACCTGTTGGGCCAGCGGCATGCTTTCGATCTCGTCGAGGAACAGGCTGCCGCCGTTGGAGTGCTCCAGCTTGCCGATGCGCTTGCCCTGGGCGCCGGTGAAGGCGCCGCTTTCGTGGCCGAACAGTTCGGTCTCGAACAACTGCTCGGGGATCGCCGCGCAGTTCAGTGCGACGAAGGGCTTGCCGGCGCGCGGGCCGAAGTCGTGCAGGCAGCGCGCGACCAGCTCCTTGCCGCTACCGGTGTCGCCACGGATCAGCACGTTCACCGGCGTACCGGCCAGCGCCATGATCTGCCGGCGCAGGGTTTCCATCGGTCGCGAGACGCCCAGCAGGCGGGATTCGATCTGGTCCTTGAGCGCCGCCTGCTCGCGCAGCTGGCGGTTCTCCTGCACCAGCCGGCGTTTCTCCAGGGCGCGGCGCAGGCTGTCGAGCAGGCGTTCGGGGGTGAAGGGTTTCTCGATGAAGTCATAGGCGCCCTGGCGCATCGCCTGCACCGCCATGGGCACGTCGCCGTGGCCGGTGACCATGATCACCGGCAGGTCGCGGTCGAGCTGCTGCAGGCGGTCGAGCAGGGCCAGGCCGTCGGTGCCGGGCATGCGTACATCGCTGATGACCACGCCGGGAAGCTCGCGGGCGACGCCTTTCAGGCACTCGTCGGCGCTGCTGCACAGGCGCACTTCGAAACCGGAGAGTTGCAGCCATTGCTGCACGGCGTCGCGGATGGCGGCTTCGTCGTCGACGAAGAGAATGGTCTCGCTCATGGTCTGGATTCTTCGCTGGCGGCCGGCAGGCTGAGCCGGAATACGGCGCCGCCGGAGGGCTGGTTGGCGGCGCCGAGGCGCCCGCCGAGTTCGTGGACGATGCCGTAGGATACCGCCAGCCCCAGGCCCAGTCCTTCTCCCACCGGCTTGGTGGTGAAGAAGGGGTCGAAGACGCTGGCCAGGTGCGCCTCATCGATGCCCGGTCCGTTGTCGGCGACTTCCAGGCACCAGTGCTCGCCGTCGCGGCGCAGAGTCAGCTCGATGCGTGGCTGGGCGCTGTTGGCCACTGCGTCCAGGGCGTTGCGGATCAGGTTGACCAGCACCTGCTCCAGGCGGATCGCGTCGCCCAGCACCCAGGCCGGTGATTCCAGCGCCTGGCGGATGTCCACGCCTTCGGTACGGATGCGCACGGCCAGCAGTTGCAGCGCCTGCTCGACCACGTGGCCCAGTTCGATGCGCTCGCGCAGGCCGCCGGGGGTCTTGCGGGCGAAGGTCTTCAGGTGGCCGGTCAGCGCGGCCATGCGTTCGAGCAGCTCGTCCACGCGCACCAGCGCGGCGCGGGCGTCGTCCTGGCGGCCGGCATCGAGCAGCAGGCGCACGCTGGCCAGCTGCATGCGCTGGGCGGTGAGCGGCTGGTTGATTTCGTGGGCCAGCGCGGCGGACATCTGCCCCAGAGCCGCCAGCTTGGCAGCTTGCACCAGGCCGTCCTGGGCAGTGCGCAGGGCGGCGGTGCGCTGCTCGACCAGGCGCTCCAGTTCTTCCTGGTTGCGCTGGCGCAGGCGGGCCAGGCGCCGTCGCTGCTGCAGCCAGAGGACGAGGAATACCAGTGCCATCCACGCACCGGCGGCGGCCAGGCGGGCGCTGGTGACGTCCGACTGTACGCCGCGGGTGTCGCGCAGCAGGTGCAGGGTCCAGTCTTCTTCCGGCAGGCCGACCGATTGCCAGAGGTAGTCGCCGCTGATTTCCTGGCCGTCGACACGCACCATGCGCGCATGCTCGCCGAGGCTTTCCAGCGTCCGGTGCGGCAACGCGCTGAGCGGCTGCCGGTGGTACTGGCGGGTATCGGCCAGTTCCGCGCGGGCCACCGCGTCCAGCGGCATCAGCTCGCGGTAGCGCCAGCGCGGGTGGTTGGCGAGGAACACCACGCCCTTGCTGTCGCTCACCAGCACCACGTCCGGGGTCTGGCTCCACTGCCGTTCGAGGTCGGGAAACTCCAGCTTGACCACGATGGCGCCGAGGAAGGTGCCCGCGTCGTCACGCAGTGCGTTGGACAGGAAGTAACCGGGAATGCCGGTGGTCACGCCGACTGCGTAGAAGCGCCCGGCGCCCTGGGCGATGGTCTGGCGAAAGTACGGCCGAAAGCTGTAGTTGTGGCCGACGTAGCTGGTCGGCAGGTTCCAGTTGCTGGCGGCCACGGCGAGGCCGCTGCGGTCCAGCAGCTCCAGCGTCGACGAGCGTGCCGCGCCGTTGATTTCCTGCAGCTTGAGGTTGAGCCGGTGCTGCACTTCGTCCGTCAGCGGGCCGCGCATGGCCGCGCGCAGTTCCGGGTCCAGCGCCAGCACGGAGGGAATGCTGCGGAAACGCTCGATCAGGGTATGCAGGGAACTGGCGTAGAGGCCCAACTGCTCATGGGCGGTTTCCGCCTCGGCCAGCAGCGCGCGGTGCCGCGCCTTCTCGCCTGCCCAGAACACCGACAGCACCAGCCCGGCCAGCAGGAGCAGGCAGATCAGCAGCAGGCGAAGGGGGCGGGTAGGCGACATGTTCGACGGTGTTCGACCAAGGGTCGGCGACAATAGCATGACCGCGCGCTGGTCCGGCGCCCCGCTGCCTCGCTAAACTGCCGCATCCCGATGGAGAGCTTCGATGCAGTTGTCGTCCTGGACCCACGAAGGGTCCGCCGGTTTCACCCTGCGCGGCTGGCGCAGCGAGCCCAGTGGCAAGCCGCTGCTGCACTTCCTGCATGGCAATGGCTTCTGTGGCCGTGCCTACGAGCCGATGCTGAAAGTCCTGGCGGAGGATTTCGACCTCTGGCTGTGCGACGTCCAGGGCCACGGCGACAGTGACCACGGCGGGCGCTTCCATGGCTGGAACCGCAATGCCGAGATGGCGGTGGAGGCCTTCCAGGCCGGCAACAAAGCCTTTGGCGACGTGCCGCACTACGCCGCCGGGCACAGCTTTGGCGGCGTGCTCACCAGCCTGATCCTCGGCCGGCATCCCGAGCTGTTCCGCCGCGCGGTGCTGCTCGACCCGGTGCTCTTTACCCCGGCGATGATCGGCGTGATGGCGCTTTCCGAAGTACTCGGCCTGCACAAGCGCCGCACCATGGTGCAGAAGGCGCGCTCGCGGCGCAGCCAGTGGCCGGACCGCGAGGCGGCCTACGCCGGCCTGCACGGCCGCGGTATCTTCAAGGGCTGGACCGACGCCGCGCTCCGGGCCTACGTGGAGAACGCGATGAAGCGCACCGAAGCAGGTGTCGAACTGAAATGCCGGCCCAGCCGCGAGGCGGAAATCTTCAGTTCCTTTCCCAAGCGCCTGTGGCCGTCGCTGGGCAAGGTGGTGACGCCGACCCAGGTGCTGTTCGGCGAGCGCACCTACCCGTTCGTGCCCAAGTCGGTGGCACGCTGGTGCGCTTCGAACACGGTGGTGAGCGGCCAGTGCGTCGACGGTGGCCACTGCTTCATGCAGGAGTTTCCCGAAGACAGCGCCGAGCGCGTGTCGCGCTTCCTGCTGGGCCACGAATGAACGACCCGGCCCGCGAGTCCGTCTGGCTGGCCCTGTCCGAGCTGTGGCTAGATACCGAGCTGGACGAGGCCGATCTCGCTACCATCGCGAGCACCCTGGCAATCAGCGGCTACCCGCCGGAAGAACTGGAGGCGATCTATCGCCTGGAAGTGGCGCCGGTGGTCTGGAGCAATAGCTGGGTGACGGCGGGGGTGTGGGACGGCTTCGATCCCGACTGGCTGTTCGAGGGCTGCCGGCGCAACCAGAAGCGGCGCTATTCACTCTGGCATCGCGGGCGCTGCCGGCTGCTACGCAAGGCAATGACGGCGGCGGTGGAAGAGGACTGGCGGAAGATCCGCGCGCAGCTCTAGTCGCCGACTTTCTTGCCCTGGTGCGCGCGGCGCCATTCGTCCAGGCGCACCACTTCTGCCTTGGCGCGCGGCGCTGCAGGGGTGTCGTCGAAGACCGCGTCGATAATCTCTTCGTCCACCGGCTGGGCGGCGGGATGGAAGGTAGCGACCGGCGAGAGCGGCATGCGCGGCTCCGGCTCCATGCGGAACGGCGCCAACTCGACCCGGCCCAGGTGCTGGCCGAACATGGCGATGCTACCGGCGTAGCGTTCCTGGCCGGTGGCGGTGAACTCGAAGGCGTATTCGCGGGCCAGGCGCAGGTTGCCGCGGCCGTCGCGCTGGAAGCGGAAGCGCTGCAGGGCCATGGCGTCATCCAGCAGTTCCACGCCCTCGCGCGCGCAGTGCTGCTTGGCCAGGACCAGTGCACGCTCGCGGATGCCATGGGCGCGCCACCACCAGGCGGCGCCCGCGACAACCAGCATGAAAATGAAAAGATTGCCCAGGTCCACTTCGGCTTCCTCGGAATCGGCGCATCAGCTTACTCACTCCGCCGCCGGGCGGCGAGAGGGGGATGTTCACAGCGTGTGAATTGCGCCCCATACTGCCCCATTCTGTAGCAGGACACCGTTATGCCGCGCACTCCCCACGTTCTCGCCATCCAGTCCCACGTCGTCTTCGGCCACGCCGGCAACAGCGCCGCGGAGTTCCCCATGCGACGCGTCGGGGTGAACGTCTGGCCGCTGAACACCGTGCAGTTCTCCAACCATACCCAGTATGGCCACTGGACGGGCCAGGTGCTGCCGCCGGAGCAGATTCCGGCGCTGGTGGACGGCATCGCTGCCATTGGCGAGCTGGGCAATTGCGACGCGGTGCTGTCGGGCTACCTGGGCAGTGCGGCGCAGGGCCGTTCGATCCTCGAAGTGGTGCGCCGCATCCGCGAGGCAAACCCGCGTGCGGTCTACCTCTGCGACCCGGTGATGGGCCATCCGGAAAAGGGCTGCATCGTCGCCCCGGAAGTCGGTGAGTTTCTGCTCCACGAGGCCGCCGCGGTGGCTGACTACCTGTGCCCGAACCAGCTGGAGCTGGACAGCTTCTGCGACCGCCAGCCGACCTCCCTGGAAGACTGCGCGGCAATGGCCCGTGGCCTCCTCGTGCGCGGCCCGAAGGCGATCCTGGTGAAGCATCTGAACTACCCTGGCAAGCCGGCGGATGCCTTCGAGATGCTGCTGGTGACCCTCGACGAGACCTGGCACCTGCGCCGCCCGCTGCTGGCCTTCCCGCGCCAGCCGGTAGGCGTGGGCGATCTGACCTCGGGCCTGTTCCTCGCCCGTCTGCTGCTGGGCGACGACCTGCGCACAGCCTTCGAATTCTGCGCCGCCGCCGTGCACGAAGTGCTGCTGGAGACCCAGGCCTGCGGCAGCTACGAGCTGGAGCTGGTGCGCGCCCAGGACCGCATCGCCCATCCGCGGGTGAAGTTCGAGGCGGTGAAGTTGGGGTGATCTGAACGGGGTTTTAGGGGGGAATCCTGCGCTGGGTGCGCCCCTCACCCTCACCCTAACCCTCTCCCGGGGGAGAGGGGACTGTCCTGAGCGGGCGGGCAGAGTGGAGTTCGCTGGCTGACGCCGAGTTATCCACAGAATGCCGATCGGCTCCCTCTCCCTTCAGGGAGAGGGCGGGGGAGAGGGCGAGTCCCGCGCGCCGAACTTTCCTTGTGGGACCGATGGGCGCCTAGCCCCTGCTCGCGAACGGATTTCCTGGCAGCTCTGGCGTTGGCGCTGGGTGGTTCGCGAGCAAGCTCGCTCCTACCAAGAGCGGATCAAAGCATGTACTTGCCCAGCAGCAACCCGCCCACCACCATCGCGGTGAGCAGGCCGAACGCCAGCCCCAGGCGTTTCTCGATGGCCTCGCGCAGCGCCGGGCCGGCCCAGAACAGCAGGGCGCAGGTCGCCGCGAAACGCAGGGTACGCGCCACCACGCTCAGGGCGATGAACAGCACCAGATCGAGCTGGGTCACCCCGCTGGTGAGGGTGATCAGCTTGTAGGGCAGCGGGGTGAAGCCGCCGCCCAACAGCACCATCAGCCAGCCGAGCTCGTTGTAGCGCTCGGCGACCTCGGCGAAGTTCTCCTGCAGCCCGTAGAAGGCCAGGATCGCCTGGCCCACCGTCTCGAACAGCAGCAGGCCGATGAAGTAGCCGGCGATGCCGCCCAGCACCGAGCTGACAATGCAGATCGCCGCGTAGCGCCAGGCCTTGGCGCGGTTGGCCAGCACCATCGGCACCAGCAGTGCATCCGGCGGGATGGGGAAGAACGAACTCTCGGCGAAGGTCACTCCGCCCAGCGCCAGCTCCGCCCGCGGATGGCCCGCCAGGCGCATGGTCCAGTCGTAGAGCCGGCGCAGCATGGCGTCAGGCCGACTGCGGCAGGTGGTCGTCGCCCGGTGCCGCGGCGGCGTCCTCGCGTTCGACCCGCTCGACCATGCCGCGGGCGATTTCGCGCTCGCCCATGATCACCAGGCTGGCGCCGTTCTGCTCCAGGTAATCCACTTCGGCGTCGAAGTGGGCGCGGGCGATGATGTCCAGGTTCGGGTTGATCGCCCGCGCGTGGCTGGCGATGGTCCCGGCCTCGAAACCGTTGGGAATGGCGATCAGCAGCCAGCGCGCCGAAGTGATGTTGGCCTGGGTCAGCACATCGGGATTGGCGGCATTGCCCACCACCACGCAGAGGCCGTGCTCGCGCAGTTCGGCGGCCTTCTCGCGCTTGTCCTCGATGACCACCACCGGCACCTTGTCCTTGCGCAGCCGCTCGCTCACCAGCGCGCCGACGCGGCCGTGGCCGATGAGGATCGCGTGGTTGTGCTCCAGCACCGGCGGCGGCAGGTCCTGGGGCTCCACCTGGACCACGCCGGGCTCGCTCTCGGCCTTCTGCTCCTGGCGCGCCTGCAGGCGGTCGATGGCGATGAACAGCAGCGGGTTGACCAGGATCGACAGGATCGCGCCGGCCAGCACCAGGTCGCGACCGGCTTCGGGCAGCAGGTTCAGGGTGACGCCCAGGCCGACCAGGATGAAGGAGAACTCGCCGATCTGCGCCAGGCTGGCGGCGATGGTCAGCGCGGTGCTGTTGGGGTGGCCGAACATGCGCACGATGACGTAGGCCGCCACCGACTTACCGAAGACGATGACCAGGAAGGTCGCCAGCACCGGCAGCGGCTCCTGGATCAGGATCGCCGGGTTGAACAGCATGCCCACCGAGACGAAGAACAGCACGGCGAAGGCGTCACGCAGCGGCAGCGAGTTCTCGGCGGCCTCGTGGCTCAGCTCGGACTCGTTGAGGATCATCCCGGCGAAGAACGCGCCGAGGGCGAAGGACACGCCGAAGATCACCGCCGAGCCGTAGGCGATGCCCAGGGCGATGGCCAGCACGGCGAGGGTGAACAGCTCGCGCGAGCCGGTCTTGGCGACGCGCTCCAGCACCCAGGGCACGAAGCGGCGACCGCCGACGATCATCACCGCGACGAAGGCCGCGACCTTGCCCAGGGTCAGCAGGATCGGCATCAGCAGGCCGCCGTCGCCACCGTCGGAGGTGCCGCCCAGGGAGCCGGCCAGGGCCGGCAACAGGACCAGGGTGAGGACCATCGCCAGGTCCTCGACGATCAGCCAGCCGATGGCAATGCGCCCGCGCTTGGTGTCGATCAGCTGGCGCTGCTCCAGCGCGCGCAGCAGCACGACGGTACTGGCCACCGACAGCGCCAGGCCGAAGACCAGCCCGCCGCCGAAGTTCCAGCCCATCATCCACGCAAGGCCCAGGCCGAGCAGGGTGGCGACGCCGATCTGCACCACCGCACCGGGGATGGCGATGGCTTTCACCGACAACAGGTCCTTGAGCGAGAAGTGCAGGCCGACGCCGAACATCAGCAGGATCACGCCCAGTTCGGCGATCTCCACGGACAGCGCCTGGTCGGCGACGTAGCCGGGGGTGAACGGCCCGGCCAGCACACCGGCGAGCAGGTAGCCCACCAGCGGCGAGATACGCAGGCGGTTGGCCAGGGCGCCGAGGACGAAGGCCAGCACGAAGCCGACGGCGAGGGTGGTCAGTAACGGGGTGTGATGCATGGTCTGGGCTCCGGGCACTCAGGGAGCGACCGGACTGCGCATCAGCACCGGGTCGCTCGACGGTGGGTCACGGGGGCAAACCCGCGTGTGAAAAGTTTAGGCGTAGTAATCAATTCCTACCTTGCTTTCACGCAAGGGTAACCTGTTGACGCATTGGGAAATTTCCGCGGCACGCGGGATTTCTTTTCAGGAAATGTCGCGAACGTCCGTCATTCGTCGCGAAGCTCCTTGTAGCGCTGTTCCAGCTCCTGGCGAATTTGCCGACGCTGTTGGGCCTGGGCAAAGCGACGTTTCTCGTCCTTGGTCTGCGGATCGAGTTGCGGCACGACGATCGGCTTGCGCTCGTCGTCCAGCGCCACCATGGTGAAGAAGCAGCTATTGGTGTGGCGCACGGACTTCTCGCGGATGTTCTCGGTGACCACTTTCACGCCGATCTCCATGGAGGTGCGGCCGGTGTAGTTCACCGAGGCAAGGAAGGTGACCAGTTCGCCGACGTGGATCGGCTGACGGAAGATCACCTGGTCCACCGACAGGGTCACCACGTAGTGGCCGGCGTAACGGCTGGCGCAGGCGTAGGCGACCTCGTCGAGGTACTTGAGCAGGGTGCCACCGTGGACATTGCCGGAGAAGTTGGCCATGTCGGGGGTCATCAGGACGGTCATGCTGAGCTGGTGGTTGCCAGGTTCCATGGAATTCTCGGGCAATTGTCTGGGGAAAAGGAAAGGGGCCTCACTCTGGACAACCCGAGCGCGGCTGGCGACACAGTTTTTTCTATATCCCTGATTGAGCAGCGGCGCCAGTGGACCCTTCGCCAGCGGTGTATCTGCCGTTCGAACAACGCCCTGAACGAAAACGGGCGACCCCTGGCCGCCCGTTCACGTCGCTGCGCTTCAGCGCCCGGCCGAGAGGCCGAAGTCGATGGCCAGGTCCGCACCGGTGATGGCTTCGGATTCCGGCTTGCAGAGGTACCAGACCAGCTCGGCGACTTCCTCCGGGCGGATGAAGCGCGCCACCTTGCCCTGTGGATAATCCTTCAGCAGTTCGCGCTTGTAGGCCGCCGGGTTGCCCTGGCCGTAGCGCTCGGCCTGGTAGTCGAGCATCGGCGTGGCGATGTCGGCCGGCGAGATGGCGTTGACCCGCACGCCGGATTCGGCGAGTTCCAGGGCCAGCGTGCGGGTGAGCATGGTCAGCGCCGCCTTGCTCGCACAGTAGGCCGCGGAGCCGCGATAGGCCTGGCGGCCGGAGTCGCTGGAGATATTGACGATGCTGCCGTGGTTTTCCTTGAGGTAGGGCGTCGCGGCCTGGCACATGTAGAACGCCGCCTTGAGGTTGACCCCCAGGACCAGGTCGAAGTCGTCCTCGTTGAAGTCTTCCACCGGGCCTTCGCGCCAGACACCGGCGGCGTTCACCAGGGCATCGAGGCGGCCGGTGCGGGCGAGGATGTCGGACATCAGGCTGTGGCAGTTGTCCGCTCGTCGCAGGTCGCCGACGGCGGTGGCGTCCAGCGGTACTTGCGCGTTCAGCGCATGCAGGCCGGCTTTATCCACATCGGTGGCGGCGATGCGCCAGTGGCTTTGGGCGAAACGTTTGGCGATGGCTTTTCCGAGGCCACCGGCAGCGCCGGTGATCAGTACGACGGGAGTGCTCATTGTCTACGGGTTCTCCCTGCCTGAGAGAGGACGGCGGCCGGCAGGCAGACCGGCGGCGCCGCGTTGACCACGGAAGCGCTCAGCCGCGCCCCGTGGAACTACTGACCAAGAAAAGACCAGAATCTTCACTCTGGCAGGGTAAATTTTTCGTAAGTCTTTTGCGTGTCGGCGGGTGAGCTGATTGCTGGGCGCAAAATGGCGGATAACGCTTCGCGTTATGCGCCCTACGGGAGCCCAGGGGACATCTTACGTAGGGCGAATAACCGTTCACGGTTATCCGCCGTTTCGGTCAGTCGTTCAGGCGTGATGCAGATACCAGCGCCAATCCTGCTCGCCGACTTCGCCCATGAACTGGCGGAACTCTTCCCACTTGATCGCCAGGAACACCTTGAGGAATTCCTCGCCCAGCGCGTCGCGCGCCCAGGTGGAGGACTCCAGCGCGCGCAGCGCGGTGAGCCAGTCGGTGGGGAGGAATTCGGTGGCCTGCTCGTAGCCGTTGCCGACGATGGGCGCGCCTGGGTCGATCTGCTCGCGGATGCCTTCATGGATCGCCGCAAGGATCGCCGCCGCCGCGAGGTACGGGTTGGCGTCGGCGCCGCAGATGCGATGCTCGATGTGCCGGCTCTTCGCCGGGCCGCCAGGCACGCGGAACGACACGGTGCGGTTGTTCACGCCCCAGCTCTTGGCCAGCGGCGCATAGCTGTTGGCCTGGAAGCGGCGGAAGGAGTTGGCGTTGGGGCAGAAGATCGCCAGGGAATCCAGCAGGCGCGCCATCATGCCGCCGATGGAGTGGCGCAGCAGTGGAGTGCCGTGAATGTCTTCGCTGGCGTAGAGGTTGTTGCCCTGTTCGTCGGCCAGGCTGACGTGCAGGTGCATGCCGGAACCGGCGCGGTCGCCGAACGGCTTGGCCATGAAGCAGGCCTGCAGGCCGTGCTTGTTCGCCACGCCCTTGACCAGGCGCTTGTAGCGCACGCCTTCGTCGATGGCCTGCATGACGTCGAAGCGGTGCTCCAGGGTCAGCTCGACCTGGCCTGGCGCGTACTCGGAGATCGCCGTGCGTACCGGCAGGCCCTGCACTTCGCAGGCGGCGTAGAGGTCGTCGAGGAACGGCTGCAGTTGTTCGAGCTCGTAGACGCCGTAGACCTGCGGCGCTTCCGGACGGATGCCGTTCATCTGCAGCGCCGGCTGCGGGCGGCCGTTGGCGTCGCGCTGCTTGTCCAGCAGGTAGAACTCCAGCTCCACCGCCATCACCGGGTGGAAGCCGTCGGACTTCAGCCGGTCGACCACGCGGGACAGCGCCTGGCGCGGGTCGGCGGGCGTGGCGGGCAGGCCCTGGGTCGGGTGCATGCTCACCTGCAGCTGGCCGGTGGGGCTGGCGCGCCAGGGTTGCAGGGTCAGGCTGCCGGGCAGCGGGTAGGTCCAGCAGTCGGCGTCGGCCACTTCCCAGACCAGCCCGGTGCCTTCGACGTCCTCGCCCTGCACGGTCAGCGCGAGGATCGAGCTGGGCAGCGGGCGGCCGTTGTCGTAGATCGCCAGCAGCTCGTCGCGGTGCAGCAGCTTGCCGCGCGGGATGCCGTTGGCGTCGATGATGAAGAGTTCGATGCTGCGCACGTCCGGGTGGGCGGCGAGGAAGGCTTCGGCTTCCTTTCGATCGGCGAATTGCATGGTGGTCCTCGGTGGGCGCGGGGCGCCGAATTGTCTCTTCGTAGGAGCGAGCTTGCTCGCGAACGCTCTTTTGTAAATCCGCTGCGGGGCGGGTTCGCGAGCAAGCTCGCTCCTACAGGGGGAGTTTCGATCAGGCCTCGCGCGCGCCGGGAATCGCCAGCAGCTCGGTGATGCCGGCATCGAGGGTCTCGATCAGGCGATCCACGTCCGCGGCGGTGGTGTCCGGGCAGCACAGGGTCATGTTGTGGAACGGCGTGATCAGGATGCCGCGGTTGATCAGGTACAGGTGCAGCGCCATCTGCAGCTCGTCGTGGAAGGCCGCTTCGGCCTCGGCGCCGGTACGCGGGGAGACGGGGCAGAACTGGAACTCGCTGCGCGCGCCCAGCTCGGTCACCGACCACTTCAGGTCGTGCTTGGTGATCAGCGTGCGGAAGCCATCAGCCAGGCGCTTGGCCAGCGGCAGCATGTGGTCGTAGGCCGCCTGGGTCATCACCTGTTCCAGGTTGGCGCGCATGCAGTGCATGGCCAGGGCGTTGGCCGAGAGCGTGGTGCCCATGCCGCTGTGGCCGTGCCCGTGGCTGTCTTCCTGGGCGCTCTTGCGCGAGGCGGCCATGCGTTCGGCCATCTCCGCGCTGCAGCCGAAGATGCCGCAGGGCACGCCGCCGGCAATCGGCTTGCCGACCACGAAGAAGTCCGGGTCGAGGTTCCACAGCTGGGTGCAGCCGCCGATATTGGTGGAGATAGTGTGGGTTTCGTCGATGATCAGCAGCGAACCGTACTTGCGCGTCAGTTCGCGGCACTTCTGCATGAAGCCCGGATCGGGCAGGACCATGCCGATGTTGGTCATCGCCGGCTCGCACAGCAGCGCGCAGACGTCACCCTGGGCCAGTGCGGCTTCCAGCGCCTCGACGTCGTTGAAGGGGATGGAGCGGCTGTGCTGGGTCAGGTCGTAGGCCTGGCCGACCAGGCCGGAGCGGTGCACGGTTTCGCCGTCGCGGTAGCGCACCATCACGTCGTCGACGGTGCCGTGGTAGCAGCCGTCGAACACCAGCAGGGTCTTGCGCTTGGTCACCGCGCGGGCCCAGCGCAGCACGTAGCGGTTGGAGTCGGTGGCGGTAGCGGTTACCTGCCAGTAGGGCAGGCCGAAGCGCGCGGCGAGCAGCTCGCCGCAGACCACCGCGTCTTCGCCGGGGAGCATGGTGGTCAGGCCGCGCGCGCCCTGTTCGGCAAGGGCGCGGGCGATCGGCGCCGGCGAGTGGCCGAACATGCTGCCGGTATCGCCGAGGCAGAAGTCCACGTAGTCATGGCCGTCCACGTCGTAGAAGCGGGCGCCCTGGGCGCGTTCGACGAACAGCGGGCAGGGCGTGGACCAGTCGGCCATCCAATGCATCGGCACGCCGGCGTACAGCGACTGGTGCGCGCGCTCGGCAAGGGCGACGGACTTGGGATTCTGTTCCAGGAAGCGCTGGCGCTCGCGGGCTGTGAAAATATCCACGGCCTGTTGGGCGATTCCGCTGGCGGTCATGTTGCACACCTCGTTTGTTATTTCGCACATCTTCCATTTGTGATCACAAAAATGTCAATACAGCGAAGCGACTGCCTGATAATCTGCCCTGTAACGAATTTTGTGATCACAGAACAAGAAGATGCCCATGAAAGATGTCACGAATGAGTCCGCCTGGGCCGGCCAGGTAGCTCTGGTCAGCGGCGCCGGCAGCGAGTCCGGCATCGGCTTCGCCAGTGCCCGCCGGCTGGCGCGCAACGGTGTGAAGTTGCTGCTCACCGCCAGCAGCGAGCGGGTCCTGCAGCGGGCGCAGGAGCTTTGCGCCGAGGGCTTCGAGGCCCGCGCTCTGCCCGCCGACCTGACCGATGAAGGCGACGTCCTTGCCCTGGCCGAGTGGGCGCAGGCGCAATGGGGAAGGGTAGACGTGCTGGTGAACAACGCCGGCATGGCCATGCAGGGTAGCCCCGAACCCTTCGCCGAACTCGCGGCGATGGACCTGGCAACCTGGAACCTGTCGCTGGCGCGCAACCTGACCAGCGCCTTCCTGCTCACTCGTGCGCTGCTGCCGGGCATGCTGGAGCGCGGCTACGGGCGCATCGTCAACGTCAGCTCCACCACCGGCACGCGGGCCAGCAATCCGGGCGAGTCGGCCTACAGCGCGGCCAAGGCCGGAATGCTCGGCATGAGCATGGGGCTGGCGCTGGAAGTGGCGCAGCGCGGGGTGACGGTGAACAGCGTGGCGCCGGGCTGGATTGCCACCGGCTCCAGCAGCGAAGAAGAAATCCAGGCCGGGCGGCGCACGCCGCTGGGTCGTTCCGGGCGACCGGAGGAGGTGGCCGCCGCCATTGCCTTCCTGGCCTCGCCCGAAGCCAGCTACATCACCGGCGAAGTGCTGGTGGTGGATGGCGGCAACTGTCTGATCGAAAACAAGGGATAAGCGAGATGAAGCACGACTGCAGCCTGACCTTCGCCCAACTGCCGGCGCCGCCGGCCGGGCGGGAGTGAAACCATGGCCGACAACCTTCAGGAACAGCTCTACCAGAACCTGCGCCAGGCCCTTTTGAGCGGGCGCTTCCAGCCTGGCGAGCGGCTCAAGATCCGCGACCTGGCTGACGAATGGGGCACCAGCCCGATGCCGGTCCGCGCCGCCCTGCAACGCCTGGTGGCAGAGGGCGCGCTGGAAGGTGAGCCGCAGCGCTCGCTACGGGTGCCGGTGATGACCCGCGAGCGCTACCTGCAGATCCTGCAGGTGCGGCAATCCCTGGAGGGGCTGGCGGTGGAGGATGCGGCGCGGCACCTGCGGCCCGCCGACATGGCCGTGCTGCGTGATTGCACCAAGCGCATGGAAGACGCGCTGAACGCCCGTGACGTCCATGGCTACCTGGAAGCCAACAGCCTGTTCCACCTGACGCTCTACCGCGCCTGTGGCAACCCCACGCTGTTGCGCATGATCGAGGCGCTGTGGCTGCAGGTGGGGCCGTTCTTCAACCGGCTTTTCACCGAGGCCGACCTGTCGCTGCGCCTCAACGACTTCCACGAAGACACCCTGCAGGCGCTGGAGCGTGGCGATGGCGCAGGCGCACGCAAAGCCATCGAACAGGACCTGGGCTACTGCGGCCAGTACCTGCTCAATCTGCTGGAGCTGGAAAGCGGGGGAAGGCTGGGGGCGCGCTAGGGCGCCCTTCAGGGGGTCTTGATGAAGCGGACGTTGTCCTTCTTGATCAGGATCGTCTCGCCGTTCAACTGCTCGAATTCGTAGTAGTCATTGTATTTGTCGTAGTCGGAGTGATCCTTCACCAGGATTTCGCTGCCGTCCTGCAGCGTCACCACGGCCTTGTCGGCGCATCCGGCTAGGCCGAGCAGCAACAGGCAGGTGAACAAGGCTTTCAACTTCATAGTTTCTCCACGGGGCATCGTACCCGCCCGGGCAGCAAGGGCTGGAGGTACGCTGGGTTGCCTGTGTGACCATGGAAGTTTCAGGAAATTCCGACATGGGGCTTCAAGTATCGAGCCATACGTCGCGTGCCCAGGTCCAGACGGAGTCCCAGGTTTCCTCGGTGAGCTCGCCGTCGGCCCAGAGAATCACCTCGCCGTCCTCGGCGACCGCGTAGTAGTCGTCACCGTCGGCGCAGAGCGGGATCAGCTCGCGCGGCAGGCCATTGGCCCAGGCCACGGCCGCGACTTCCGGCAGGTAGGTGTGGGACTGTGGATCGGTCGCCGTGACGGGTTCCAGGCGGCCATAGACGACGTCGCTGACCAGCAGGAGGAACTCGCGGAATTCCGACGGAATGCCGATCAGCAGCGCTTCCTCGATCTCCACCAGCAGTTCTTCGTCGGGCAGTTCCAGCGGTACCGGAACCGGCTCGTTCGCTTCACGCAGTTTCTCGATCACATCTTCCACAGACGGGGCCTCTCTATATTCGACGAATGGCGCGCTTTATACAGTAGTAGCCGGCCCTCCGCGCAAGACCACTGCGCGGGCGCCGTCCGGACGAGCGGCGGGGGCAGGGCAAGCCTGTGGCCGATGTGCAAAAACGAAAAAGCCCGGCAATCGCCGGGCTTCTTCTTCACGCGCTAGGGTCAGTTCTGGCGGATGCCAGCCACCAGCCAGGGCTGGTTGTCGCCCTGGGCGCGCTCCATGCGCCAGCTTTCGCTGAAGGGTTCGCCCTGGTCGAAGCGCGAGGACTTCGACACGCCGCTGAAAGTCAGGGTGGCGATGGTCTTGTCGGCCTGGTCATCCACGCCCTCGAGCTGCACGTCGAGGTTGTCGATGTAGGTGGACTGGTAGCTGTCGCCCAGGTCCGCGCGCTCCTGCTTGAGGAACTGCAGCATCTGCGGGGTGACGAATTCGGCGATCTTGTCCATCTCGTTGGCGTCCCAGTGCTGCTGCAGGGACATGAAGTGCTCGCGGGCGGCGCCGATGAAACGGGTCTCATCGAACCAGCTCGGGGCGTTGATCACCGGACGGCTGTCCATCACCGGGCGGGACGCGCCACCGAAGATCGACGGCGGAGCAGTCGGCATTTCACGCTGCATCGGCGCATGGCCGCCGGCCATGGCGGGCTGCTGGCCCTGCTGCTGGCGGCGACGCGAAGCGATGAAGCGGAACGCGATGAAGGCGATCAGCGCGATGATCAGGATGTCGAGGAACTGCATGCCCTGGAAGCCGTCGCCCATGAACATGGAGGCGAGCAGGCCACCGGCGGCGAGGCCGGCCAGCGGGCCGAGCCAGCGCGAAGCGCCGCTCTTGGCAGCGGCGCCGGCAGCGCCTGCGGCGGCACCGGTCGCGGCCGGGCCGGCGGCAGTCGGGGAATTCGGCGCGGCGTTGGGTTGCGCCTGGCGGGTCTGGTGGCTCGGCGCAGAGCCCATGCTCTTGCCGCCACCGAAACGTTTGGCGGCGTTGACGTCGAGGCTGAGCGTCACGGCGACACAGAAGGCCATGGCAAGGCTGAGAAAGCGCTTCATCGTTGTCATTCTCTTGGTTGGTATACGACGCACGTCATGTTGCAGGCCGGGGCCGGTGAGGGCCAGCCGGATTTTGTTTCGTGCTGTTGCCCTGTTCGGGCCCGACCCCCTGATATGGGGGCGGTTGAATCCCTTTCCAAATCAGTCTGTTACTGATTCTTTCAGAGCCGCCTGTCGGAAGGCTCGGATGGTAGGCTTCGCTGAGCGAGGCCGTCAGCCGCGCGATCCCTGACCCCACGCCGCGAGGACCGCCGACCATGCATGCCATCGACTTCATCCAGGACCTCGCGGTGATCATGCTGATCGCCGGTTTCGTCACCATCCTCTGCCACCGCTTCAAGCAGCCGGTGGTGCTGGGCTACATCATCGCCGGGGTGATCATCGGCCCGCACACCCCGCCCTTCGCGCTGGTGCACGACGAGGACACGATCAAGACCCTCGCCGAACTGGGGGTGATCTTCCTGATGTTCTGCCTGGGGCTGGAATTCAGCCTGCGCAAGCTGTTCCAGGTCGGCGCCACGGCCTTCATCGCCGCGTTCCTGGAAATCACCCTGATGATCTGGGCCGGCTTCGAGATCGGCCGCCTGTTCGACTGGAGCACCATGGATTCGCTGTTCCTCGGCGCGATCCTGGCGATGTCTTCCACCACCATCATCATCAAGGTCCTGGGCGACCTGAAGATGAAGAACGAGCGCTTCGCCCAACTGATCTTCGGTGTGCTGATCATCGAGGACATCCTCGGCATCGGCATCATCGCCCTGTTCTCCGGCATTGCCGTGAGCGGCACGGTGGAGGCCGACCAGGTGTTCTCCACGGTCGGCAAGCTGAGCCTGTTCATGGTCGTCGCGCTGGTCGTCGGCATCCTGCTGGTACCGCGCCTGTTGGCCTACGTGGCGAAATTCGAAAGCAACGAGATGCTGCTGGTGACGGTGCTCGGCCTGTGCTTCGGCTTCTGCCTGCTGGTGGTGAAGCTGGAATACAGCATGATCCTGGGTGCCTTCCTGATCGGCGCGATCATGGCCGAGTCGCGCCAGCTGATCCAGATCGAGCGCCTGATGGAGCCGGTGCGCGACATGTTCAGCGCGATCTTCTTCGTCGCCATCGGCCTGACCATCGACCCCAAGGTGCTGGTGGACTATGCCGCGCCGATCCTGGTGATCACCCTGGTGGTGGTCGCCGGCAAACTGATCTCCTGCGGTGCCGGCGCCTTCATTGCCGGCAACGACGGGCGCACCTCGATGTGCGTGGGCATGGGCCTTTCGCAGATCGGCGAGTTCTCCTTCATCATCGCCGCGCTGGGCATGAGCCTGGGCGTGACCAGTGACTTCCTCTACCCGGTGGTGGTCGGCGTGTCGGCCATCACCACGCTGCTGACGCCCTACCTGATCCGCTCCGCCGACCCGCTGGCGCTGTACCTGGGCCGCAGCCTGCCATCACCCATGGTGCGGGTGTTCAGCCTGTACGGCGAGTGGCTGCGCAGCATCAAGCCGCGGGGCGACAAGGCGATCCTCGCCGGAATGATCCGGCGCATCCTGCTGCAGGTCGGGGTCAACCTGACCCTGGTGATCGGCATCTTCTTCGGCCTGGCGTTCTTCGCCGGGCAGATCGGCCAGTGGCTGGCGCAGTTCGTCGAGCCCGAGGCGCTGCACAAGGCGTTGATCTGGGGCGCCGCGCTGTTGCTGTCGCTGCCGTTCCTGATCGCCGCCTACCGCAAGCTCAAGGCGCTGGCGATGCTGCTGGCGGAAATGGGCGTGAAGGCGGAAAGCGCCGGCCGCCACACGGCCCGCGTGCGCCGGGTGATTTCCGAGCTGATCCCGCTGCTGTCGCTGGGCGGCATGATGCTGCTGCTGGCGGCGCTCAGTTCGAGCATCCTGCCGCCGGGTGAGTTGCTGGTCGTGGTGGCACTGATCGCCGCGCTGGTGATCGCGGTGTTCTGGCGCTGGTTCATCCGCGTGCATTCGCGGATGCAGGTGGCACTGATCGAGACCTTCGAGCAGAACGGCGGCGGGCATCACTGAGCCCGCCGGTCGAGCGGGGGAGTGACCTGTAGGAGCGAGCTTGCTCGCGAACCTCACGGCACTGCAGCTTCCGGTGAATCCGTTCGCGAGCAAGCTCGCTCCTACAAAAAGCGGCTCCGAGGTGCCGGCGGATAACCTGTTCCAGGTTATCCGCCCTACGGCCCTGAAGCAGACGGCTCAGATCGCTTCCAGCTTCGCGTAACCCATCATCAGCCACTTGCTGCCCTCGCTGTCGAAGTTCACCTGCACCCGTGCCTGGGCGCCGGAGCCTTCGAAGTTGAGGATCACGCCGTCGCCGAACAGCGGGTGGCGCACGGACTGACCGAGGCTGAACGGGGTGTCCGGCACGCTGGCGCCGCTGAACAGGTTGCCGCTGCGCTGGTTGCCCGAGAGCGGGCGGCTCACCGAGTTGGACAGGCGCACTTCCTGGATCAGGCTCGGCGGGATCTCGCGGACGAAGCGCGAGACCTTGTTGTAGGTCTCGCTGCCGTACAGGCGGCGGGTTTCCGCATAGGTCATGACCAGGCGCTGCATGGCACGGGTGATACCCACGTAGGCCAGGCGGCGTTCTTCTTCGAGGCGGCCGGGCTCTTCCAGGCTCATCTTGTGCGGGAACAGGCCTTCTTCCATGCCGGCGAGGAACACCAGCGGGAACTCCAGGCCCTTGGCGCTGTGCAGCGTCATGAGTTGCACGCTGTCCTCGAAGGCGTCGGCCTGGGTGTCGCCGGATTCCAGCGCGGTGTGGTCGAGGAAGGCCACCAGCGGCGGGGTGTCCTCGTCGTCCGGGGTCTCGAAGGCGCGGGCGGCGCTGACCAGTTCTTCCAGGTTTTCCACCCGGGCCTGGCCTTTCTCGCCCTTCTCTTCCTTGTGGTAGGTGACCAGGCCGGACTGCTCGATGACGATCTGGGTCATCTGGTGCAGCGGCAGGCCCTCGACCTTCACCGCGAGCAGGTCGACGGTCTCCAGGAAGCCGTTCAACGCGCTGGCGGCGCGGCCGGCCACGGCCTTGGCGGCGATCACGTCGTTGATCGCGCGCCACATGGAGGTGCCGTTCAGGCGCGCGGCGTTGCGGATCGCCTCGACGGTCTTCTCGCCGATGCCGCGCGGCGGCACGTTGATCACCCGCTCCAGCGCGGCGTCGTCATCGCGCAGGCGGATCAGCCGCAGGTAGGCCAGGGCGTTCTTGATCTCGGCGCGTTCGAAGAAGCGCTGGCCGCCGTAGATGCGGTAGGGGATCTTCTCGCGCAGCAGCGCCTCTTCCAGGACGCGGGACTGGGCGTTGGAGCGGTAGAGGATGGCGATCTCGCTGCGCTTCAGACCATCCTTGCGCAGGGCGTCCTCGATGGTCTCGACGATGTAGCGCGCCTCGTCGTGCTCGTTGAACCCCGAATACAGGGTGATCGGCTCGCCGTCGACGCCGTCGGTCCACAGCTCCTTGCCCAGGCGCCCGCTGTTGTTGGCGATCAGCGCGTTGGCGGCCTTCAGGATGGTGCCGGTGGAGCGGTAGTTCTGCTCCAGGCGGATGTCCTCGGTGCCGGCGAAATCGTCACCGAACTGCTGGATGTTCTCGATCTTCGCGCCGCGCCAGCCGTAGATCGACTGGTCGTCGTCGCCCACCACCATCAGGCTCTCGCCGCCCTTGCCGAGGAAGCGCAGCCAGGCGTACTGCACGGCGTTGGTGTCCTGGAACTCGTCCACCAGGATGTGGCGGAAGCGCCGCTGATAGTGCTCCAGCAGGCTCGGTCGGTCGCGCCAGAGGTCCAGCGAGCGCAACAGCAGTTCGGCGAAGTCGACGACGCCGGCACGGGCGCAGGCGTCTTCGTAGGCCTGGTAGACGCTGACCATGGTCGACAGGTAGAGGTCGCCGCCGGCCTGGATGTTCTGCGGGCGGTTGCCCTCGTCCTTCTGCCCGTTGATGAACCACTGCGCCTGGCGCGGCGGCCAGCGCTGCTCGTCCAGCCCCATCTCGCGCACCACGCGCTTGACCAGGCGCAGTTGGTCGTCGCTGTCGAGGATCTGGAAGTTCTCCGGCAACCCGGCTTCCTGCCAGTGCGCGCGCAACAGGCGATGCGCCAGGCCGTGGAAGGTGCCGACCCACATGCCCGCCGGGTTGATCCCCAGCAACTGCTCGATCCGCGCGCGCATTTCGGCGGCTGCCTTGTTGGTGAAGGTCACGGCCAGGATGCTGTGCGGCGAGGCGTTCTCGACCTGGATCAGCCAGGCGATGCGGTGCACCAGCACGCGGGTCTTGCCGGACCCGGCGCCGGCGAGTACGCGCTGGCGCCCCAGCGGCGCGGCTACGGCCTGGCGCTGCGGGTCATTGAGGGAGTTGAGCAGGTAGGAGATGTCATCGTTCATGGGGAGGCATTCTACCGACGGGCGGTTTTCCCCGGCAAACCGGGCCGCCGTCCGGCGTCTTCCCGACGAAAGTTGGGAGGGCTTACAGCCAATTGCCATCATCCTGCTTGGGTGGGGCTAGCTCCTCGGGTATGCTCCGCCGACGCCTAGGCCAGAACCTACAAGAAAAACGCCTATGACCGCTTATGTAGAGCCTTCGGCGATCCCGGTGAGCCATGCCGAGATCCGCCAGCAGTACGCTCACGAAATTGCCGTCGAACGCACGCGCCTGCTCTACCAGGGCTCGCGGGTGCCGACCCTGCTCATGCTGCTCAATGGCCTGGCCTGCGCCGGGCTGCTGTGGGACTACGTGCAGCCGGGGCTGCTGGCCGGCTGGCTGGTCTGGCTGGTGCTGCTGGCCGTGCTGCGGCTGATCCAGGTCTCCGCCTTCAATGCCGCTTGCGCCGAGCGCCAGGCCAGCCCGCACTGGCAGCGCACCTTCCTGTTCGGCGCCGGGGCTTCGGGCCTGACCCTGGCCTTTGCCGCGATCGCCCTGGTCCCGCCGGATGCCTTCCTCCAGCAATCCCTGGTGTTCGGCCTGATCGCCGCGGCCATCCTGTCCGCCAGTGTCGCCTACGCGGTCAGCCTGCCGGCCTTTCTCACCTTCGCCTTGCCCTGCCTGTTTCCGTCCATTGCCTATTTATTGATCAGCGATAACCCGTTGCAGCAGGGCTGGGGCGTGCTCGGGGTGATCCTGCTGGCCGCGCTGCTGGTGGTGGCCTGGCAGATTCATCGGGTCGTCCACGTCGGCCTCCTGCGGCGTTTCCAGGCCCAGGCGCTGGTGGCGCACCTGGAGCGCGCCAACGCACAGACCGAGGCGCTGAACCAGGACCTGGAGCGTGAAGTCGAGCAGCGCCGCCGCGCCGAGCGCGAACTGTGCCGCGCCCGCGACGCGCTGCAGGAGCGAGTGGAGGCGGGCAGCGCCAAGCTCAGCCACACCGAGGCGCGCCTGGCCCTGGCGCTGGAGGCCAGCGAGCTGGGCCTGTGGGACTGGAACCTGCTGACCGACGAAGTGCACCACTCGCACCTGGAGGAGATCTTCGGCATCACCCAGGAATCGGTGAAGAGCGTGCGCAACGACCTGCGCCCGCGCCTGCACCCCGACGACGTACCGCTGCTGCGCCGCGCGCTGGTCGAGCACCTCAAGGGCCGCACCGACGGCTACCGCATCGAATACCGCGTGCGCCACGCCGCCGGCCACTGGGTCTGGGTGGAAGACCGTGGCCGGGTGATGGAGCGCGATGGTCGCGGGCAGGTCACGCGGATGGTCGGCACCCGCGCCGACATCTCCCCGCGCAAGCTGCGCGAGGAGGAACAGCGCCTGGCCGCCACGGTGTTCGAGGCCGCCAGCGAAGGCATCATCATCCTCGACCCCGATTACCGCCTGATCGCCATCAATGAGGCCTTCACCTCACTCACCGGCTACCGCCGCGAGGAGTTGCTGGGGCACAACGTCGCGCGGCTGATGGGCTCGGCGGAGAGCCTGCGGCGCTACCAGTCGATCCGCACCGAGCTGGAGCGCCAGGGCACCTGGCAGGGCGAGCTGATCGAGACGCGCAAGAACGGCGAGTTGTACCCCCAGTGGCTGCAGCTCAACGTGGTGCGTGACAGCCGGGGAGCGGTGGCCCATGTGGTCGGCTTCTTCGCCGACCTCACCGCCCGCCGCGATGCCGAGGAGCGCCTGCGCTACCTGTCGCACTACGACGAACTCACCGGGCTGGCCAACCGCACGCTGTTCAAGGAGCGCCTGCACGAGGCCAGCCAGCGGGCGCGCCAGGAAGGCCGCACGGCGGCGCTGCTGCTGATCGACCTGGACCGCTTCAAGCTGCTCAACGACAGCCTCGGCCACGAGGTCGCCGACCAGTTGCTGCGGCAGATGTCGCGGCGCATGACCCAGACGGTGCCCGAGGCCGACACCATCGCCCGCTTGTCCGGCGACGAGTTCGCCGTGCTGATCGACTCCTACGCCAGCCTTGCCGCGCTGGCGCGGCTGTCCAGCCGGCTGCTGGCGAAGCTGCGCACGCCGATGACCGTGGGCGGCCACGAACTGGTGGTCAGTGCCTCGGTCGGCATCAGCCTGCTGCCGGACAACGCCTGGGAAATCTCCGCGCTGATGAGCCAGGCGAACATGGCCATGCAGCATGCCAAGCACCTGGGCGGGAATACCTTCCAGTTCTTCACCGACAACCTGCAGGCCTGCACCCTGGAGCGCCTGCAGCTGGAGACGCGGTTGCGCAAGGCCATCGACGAGGGGCAGCTGGACGTGCACTACCAGCCCAAGCTGAACCTCGCCAACGAGCGCCTGGACAGCGCCGAGGCACTGGTGCGCTGGCGCCATCCGGAGATGGGCATGGTGCCGCCGGGCGATTTCATCGGCTTGGCCGAGGAGACCGGGCTGATCGGCGCCATCGGCGAGTTCGTCCTGCGCCGCGCCTGCCAGCAGGCCCGCGCGTGGCAGCGCCAGGGGCGCGAGCTGCGGGTGTCGGTCAACCTGTCGGTGCACCAGTTGCGCACCGGCAATCTGGTCGACCTGGTGCGGACCGTGCTGGAGGAAACCGGCCTGCCGTCGTACCTGCTGGAGCTGGAATTGACCGAAAGCCAACTGCTGGACAACGTCGAGAGCGTCACCGCGACCTTCCGCCAGCTGCGCGAGATGGGCGTGAAGCTGGCCATCGACGACTTCGGCACCGGCTATTCCTCGCTCAGCTACCTGAAGCGCTTCCCGGTGGACTATGTGAAGATCGACCAGACCTTCATCCGCGACCTGTCGGAGCGCGGCGAGGACGCGGCCATCACCCGCGCGATCATCGCCATGGCGCACAGCCTGGAACTGAAAGTGGTGGCGGAGGGCGTCGAGCACGCCGAACAGCTGCGCTTCCTGCGCGCCCACGGCTGCGACGAAATCCAGGGTTACCTGATCAGCCAGCCCGTGCCGGCCGATGCCTGCCTGGCGTTGCTGGAGAGAAGCGACCGGCTGGTTCAGTGATGCTGGTGGTCGCCGGACACGCCCTGTAGCACGCTCTGGTCGATTTCGCTGAAGCGCAGTACTCGCCCGCCTTCGGCGGTGGCCATGCGGTCGGCGTCCGCGCGGTCGGCGAATGATGCCAGCGTGGCGCCCATGGCGCCGGGGCGCTTCACCCCGACCACGTAGAACGCGCTGGTGGCGTCGATCAGGTGGCGGTCATCGGGGTGGTTCCAGTCGCTGCGGGCCATGTCGTGCACGTACAGGCGCGCGCCGCTGTGCTGGTTTTCCGGCTGCAGCCACCAGCCCAGCAGCTCGGCGGTGGAGCAGAACTTGCGCACTGCGCCGGGGGCCACGGCTTCGCCTTTCGGCCCGGCGAAGTCGCCGATGTTCATGCCGCACACGTGGCATTCCTCGCCGTTCTGGAAAGGCACCGGAGCGAGATTGGCGTTTTGCCGGGCGGCATCGTCGCAGCCGCCGAGCAGCAGGGCGAGGATGCCGGCGGTGAAACCCAGGCGAAGGGAGCGGGACAGCAGCATGGTGAAACTCCTCAAGTCAGATCGGGCGCCGGCGGAACAGCGCGTAGGCCAGCGCCAGCGCGGCCAGGGTCCAGGCGCACAGCGCCAGCCAGAGTGCCGCGACGGGAACGGCCAGATCCCGGCCGAGGGTCAGCACGCCGCCCAGTTCGGCACCGAAATCGGGCAGGTTGATCAGCCGGTAAAGGTCGGTCGGGTTGAGCAGCAGTAGCCAGGGCAGCAGGTTGGCGCTGAGCTGGCCCTTGCCGATCACCAGCAGGGCGAGCAGCGCGAGGTCGAACAGCAGCACGAAGAAGAACCACACGCCCAGCGCCAGCCCGGCGGCGGTGGACTTCTCGCTGACCCGGCTGCTCAGCGCATAGGCCATGGCCAGGAAAGTCCAGCCGAGCAGGCAGGACGAGAGGATGAAGCGGGCGAAGGAGCCCAGCAGTTGCCCCAGCGGGATGCCCGGCACCAGTACGGCAATGGCCAACGCGGCGGCGGAGAAGCCCAGCAACGTGGCGAGACCGAGAATCAGGCCATGGCCGAGGAACTTGCCGACCAGAAGCTGCCCGCGGCCCAGCGGGTAGGTCAGCAGTAGCAACAGGGTGCCGCCTTCCTCCTCGCCGACGATGGCGTCGTAGGCCAGCAGCAGGGCGATCAGCGGCATCAGGAAGGTCGCCAGGCTGGTCAGGCTGGCCAGCGTTGCCGGTAGCGAAGTGAAGCCCACCTGTCCGCTGGCGGCCGCACCCAGCCAGGCGATACCGACTGCGAGCAGCGCGAACAGCAGGCTGATGGCGAGCAGCCAGCGATTGCGCAGGCCGTCGGCGAGCTCCTTGCGGGCGATGTTCCAGATCATGGTCATGTCGGGACTCCCGCGTGCGCGCTTTGCATGTGGTGCCGATAGAGGTCTGCCAGCGACGGCGGCAACACCTCGAGCTCCTGTGCTTGCTCGGCGAGCAGCACGCTGAGCACTTCGTGCTGGTGCGCTTCGCCGACCCGCACCTCCACGCGCCGGCCATCCAGGGCGGTAACGCCATGACCTGCCTCGCGCCAGTGTTGCGGCCAGTCGCCGTCGAGCCTGCCGGCGTAGCGGATGCGCACTGGCAGCCTGGCATCGCGGCGCAGGTCAGCGAGGCTGCCGGCGGTGAGCAGCCGGCCCTTGGCAAGGATCGCGGCGCGGTCGATGTGCGACTCCACTCCGGGCAGCACATGGGAACAGAGGATGATCCCGGTGCCCTGTGCGCGCAGGCGGTCCAGCCACTGGTAAAGCTCGATGGTGGCCAGCGGGTCGAGGCCGACGGTGGGTTCGTCGAGCAGCAGCAGTTGCGGCTGGCCGAGCAGCGCCTGGGCCAGGCCAAGGCGCTGGCGCATGCCCTTGGAGTAGGTTTTCACCCGGCGCTGCGCGGCGTGGCCGAGGCCGACCTGCTCGAGCAGTTCGTCCACCTCGGCGGGCCGTGCGCCCTTGAGCCGGGCGAAGTGCTGCAGCGTCTCGCGGCCGCTGAGCTGAGGGTAGAAGGTCACGTTCTCCGGCAGGAAGCCGATGCGCCGGCGCACCGCCGGGTCTCCCGGCGACTGGCCGAAGACGCGCACGCTGCCCCGTGTCGGACGCAACAGGCCGAGGATCAGCTTGATCGTGGTGGTCTTGCCGGCGCCGTTATGCCCCAGCAGGCCGAGGACTTCGCCGGCGCCCAGTTGCAGGTCGAGGCCATGCAGCGCTGTGAAGCCGCCGTAGTCCAGGGTTGCGTCTTGGATCTCGACGGGGTTCATGGTTGCGCCTCCAGGTCAGGGGCGCGCATCAGCGGGAAGCTGTCGCGCACGCCGGGTGGACGGGTGACGGGAAACGCGCGCTGGACCCAGCGCAGCAGTTCGATGGCGGGGCTGGTCATCAGCAACTGCACTTGTGGGTACATCCACAGCAGTTGATCGACCTTGTCGTTGGGTTCGTAGGCGACGTCGCCGACGCCGTCGGCATTGCGGTCCCAGCCCAGGTAGTCGCTCCAGTAGTTGCCGCGCCCGTCGGCGGACCATTCCTGGTTGCGGCTGGCGACGTACTTGACCTGCTGGCGGTTGCCGATGAAGGCATTGCCGCTGATGCGGTTGTCCTCGGAGCCGGCAGTCAGGTGGATACCCAGCGCGCTGCTTTCGAAGCGGTTGTCCTCGATGCGGTTGAACAGCGAGTTGTAGATGAACAGGGCCTTGCCCTCGGCCCCGGCGATCATTGCGTCGCCGCCGCCATCGCCGCTGCGCACGGCTTCGACACGATTGCCGGTGAGGGTGGAATAGGTGATGTAGTTCATCAGGATGCCGTAGTTCTGGTCATCCACCGAACGGTTGCCGATCACGGTGAGCTTGCGGCTCTGCATCAGCGCGTAGCCTGTGCGGGTGTGCCGGGTGGTGTTGCCGATGACGCGGCTGTTATGGGTGAACATGTAGTGCACGCCGTAGCGCAGGTCTTCGAAGAGGTTGCCTTCGATGGTGCTGTCGTTGGAGGTGTCGATGTACACGCCGTCGCGGGTCTGGCGGACCTGGTTGCCGCGCACCAGGGCATTCTTCACCGCGTAGAGGTGGACGCCGTTGCCGCGGTCCTGGGAGCGCACGGCCGGTTCGCCCTGGATGCGGTTGTCGAGCACCTGCACGTCGGCCGTTGCATCCAGCCAGATGCCGAAGCCGGCGCCTTGCAGGTCATTGCTACGCACCACGGTGCCGCGCGCGGCCTTGTCGACGAAGATCGCCGCGTCCAGGGCCGTCAGGTCACGCCCCCAGTTACGCAGGGTGCAGTTCTCGATGGTCACGCCGGGCACGCGCACATGCAGCGTGCTGCCGGCACCCTGGCCGTCGATCACGGCGCCGGGCGCACAGCGCAGATGCAGTGGCTGGTCGATGGTGAAGTTGCCGGTGTAGGTGCCGGCCGGCAGGGTGCGGATGTCGCCATCGCCCTGCAGCGGCAACTGGTCGATGGCTTGTGGTTGCGCCTGGGCGCTTGCCGCGAGCAACAGCGACAGGGCGAGGCCAGGCCTGGTGAGTCCCATGCAACACCTTCTCGTCGATGCCCCGCCAGCGGCTGCCGGCGGGGCCAGGGGCGCGGATATCAGGCCTTTTCCACCAGCATGCGGCCGACCATTTCCATGTGCAGCGCATGGCAGAACCAGCTGCAGTAGTACCAGTGCAGGCCGGGCTTGTCGGCGGTGAAGGTGATGGAGGAGGTCTGCTGCGGGCTGATCTCCATGCTGACGCCGTGGTTGACCACGACGAAGCCGTGGGAGACGTCCTCGATCTCGTCCAGGTTGGTGATGGTGACGGTCACTTCGTCGCCCTGCTTCACGGTGAACTCGGTGAGGCCATAGGCGGGAGCGGACGAGGTCATGTACACGCGAACCTTCTTGCCGTCGCGAATGACCTTGTTGTCCTGCATCAGGTCGATACCGTCGCGCTTGGCGATCGCCACGGTCTCGGCGAAGAAGGGATCGTCGCGCGCCCAGATCTTGCGGGTCTTGATCTGGTCGCGGCGGGCCAAGATGCAGTCATGCGGCTCGGCGAAGGTGGGGCCGTCGTGCACCAGTTTCATCTCGTCGCCGGAGATGTCGATCAGCTGGTCGTTCTCCGGGTGCAGCGGGCCGGTGGGCAGGAAGCGGTCCTTGGAGAACTTGCTGAGCACGACGATCCACTTGCCGTCGGCTTCCTTGGTCTCGGTCAGTGTCGCGTGGTTGTGGCCAGGCTGGTAATGCACGTCGAGCTTCTGGCGGATGTAGTCGACCTTCTCGCCCTGGTAGGCGCGAATCGCGTCATCGATGTTCCACTTCACCAGTTGGCTGTCGATGAACAGCGTGGTGTAGGCGTTGCCGCGACCGTCGAAGGTGGTGTGCAGCGGGCCCAGGCCCAGTTCCGGCTCGCCGACGATGACGTCGCGCGGGTCCTTGAGCTTGCCGGCGAACAGGTCGGGCAGCTTGTCGATGGCGATGATGCTGCAGGTGGGCGAGAGCTTGCCGTTGGCGATGAAGTACTTGCCGTCCGGCGAGGTGTTGAGGCCGTGGGGATTCTTCGGCACCGGAATGTAGCGGGTGACTGCGCTGTCCTTGCCATCCTTCTTGCGGCCATCGACCACCGGTACCTTGCTGTCGCCCAGGGTGATGAAGCGCTTGGCCTTGATCTCCTTCTCGATGGCGGGGACGTCGAACACGACCACCCAGTCGCGCTCGTTGCGCATCATGCCGGCAAGATCGGTGGCTTTTTCCGAGTTGTAGCAGGTGGAGGCGGCGAAGCGGCCGGTGTAGTCCATGTCGCTGTTGTCGAGGTTGCCGTCGACAATGACCTGCCACGCCACTTCCATGGTTTCGGCATCGAGCGCGTTGTACAGGGTGAAAGCGTTGTCGCCGGTGATGTCGAAGGTCGAGCCGTCATTGGGGTGCGGGATGATGAACTCGGCGTTGCAGAACACGTATTGGGTGTGCGGCACCTTCTGCAGGCGCAGGCCGTGGATGGCCTGGACGTTGGGAATGGTGGTGATCCTGTCGCACTTCATGATGTCCAGGCGGATGCGTGCGACGCGGCTGTTGGCCTTGTCGTTGATGAACAGGTACTTGCCGTCGTATTTGCCGTCGGTCATCGAGATGTGCGGATGGTGGCAGTCGCCGTTGTGGAACCGTGCGCTGTCGCCGAGGACGCGCTTGCTCTCGTTGGTCAGCCCCCAGCCAGTGGCCGAGTCGACGTTGAACACCGGGATGCGCATCAGCTCGCGCATCGAGGGAATGCCCAGTACCCGCACCTCGCCCTGGTGGCCGCCGCTCCAGAAGCCGTAGTACTCATCCAGCTCGCCGGGGGCGACATTGATCTTGTCCTGCGCCGACTTCACCGCGTCCGCCCAGGCCTCGCGCGATGTGAAAGCACCCATCGAGCCCGCCGTTACCAGCGCTGCGGCACCGGTTACCGCGGAGGCGCCGAGGAATCCCCGCCGGCTGAGCCCGGCAATCTCGTCCTGTTGCTGCTTCTTGTCAGTCATGTCCTGCTCCTTCCTTAAGGCAAATGGTCAAATCTGTTGCACCGCGATCAGCTGGTCGTCGTCACTGGTGGCCGTGCGCTTGCCGCGCTTCTTGCGCTTGTTCACCAGCGGCGGGCACTTGTGCTCGTTGTGGTAGGTCATCTGGCAGTCGAGGCAGTAGTGGCACTCGTTGGCGTTGATCCTTCCATCGGGGTGGATGGCCTGGATCTCGCATTCCGTGGCGCAGAGCTGGCACGGCTTGCCGCATTCCTTGCGCCGCTTGAGCCAGTCGAACAGGCGGGCCTTGCCGGGGATCGCCAACGCTGCCCCGAGCGGGCAGACGTAGCGGCAATAGACCTTGCGGGTGAACAGGTTGATGACCAGCACCACCACCACGTAGGCGACGAACCACCATTGGCGATCGAAGTGCAGGGTGATGGCGGTCTTGAACGGCTCGACCTCGGCGAAGCGCTCGGCGGTGGACAGTGATTCCAGGGAGAGGCCGAACAGCACCAGCAGGACGATGTACTTGATCGCCCAGAGCCGCTCATGGACGGCAAAGGGCAGCTCGAACTGCGGCACCTTGAGCTTGCGTGCCGCCTCGTTGAGCAGCTCCTGCAGGGCGCCGAACGGGCACAGCCAGCCGCAGAACACGCCACGTCCCCAGAGCAGGATGCTGGCGGCGGTGAAGGTCCAGAGGATGAACAGTACCGGGTCGATGAGGAACAGTTCCCAGCGGAAGCCTTCGAACAGCGAGTGGACGAAGGTCAGCACGTTCACCACCGAGAGCTGGCCCAGGCAGTACCAGCCGATGTAGGTCAGGGTGAACAGCAGATAGCCGCGGCGCAGCCAATGCAGCAACTGCGGCCGACGGGCCAGGTTGTCCTGCAGGAAGAGGATCCCCGCCAGTAGCCCCAGGGCGCCGAGCAGCACGCCGATCTGGAAGCTTTTCTGGTACCAGACGCGCAGCCACATTGGCCGCTTCGCATCCTCCAGGGCCTCCAGTTCCGCCGCGCTGGGCTGCGGCCGGTCGAGGTAGCCCTCCGGCGTCTGGTAGCCGAGGTCGAAGGTGGTGAACAGGCTGTCCACCGGGCCGGTCTGGCGCCGCACCAGCAGTTCCAGGTCGAAGGGTGTGCCGGGGTCGAAGCGTTGTGCGGCGCGGACGATGAAGATCGCCATCTCGGCGAAATGCGGCATGCCCTCTGCGTAGGTATCCGACAGGCGCTGGTAATCGAGGTCGCGGAAACTGAGGATGTCGCCGAACTGGCGAATCTGCACCCGGTCGAAAATGCCGCCGCGCACATAACCCGAGCCCTTGAAGGAGTACTCGCCGCTGCCCAGTACCACGACGGCATATTCATTGGGCTTCAAGGACTCCATCAGCTCGCGGTATTGCTTGTCGCCGAGCAGGTTGCGGCCGACGTTGGGCGGGTTGAGCAGGGCGGTGTAGAGATCGATGAAGGTGTCTTCGCGCTGTTGCGCATCGCGGGCCTGGTTGACCTTTTCGGCGGCGGTGCCCTTGAAGCCGTCGTCGATCTGCCCGCGGGTCAGTTTCAGTTGGCGGATCGCGCCATTGCCCAGCAGCTCGCGCCAGCTCGCCGGTTGATAAACGTCGGTGCGGACGAGAGCGGGCTTGGGTCGCACCTGGCCGTCGTCCTTGATCAGCTTGAGCGACACCGCCACGGTACGGGCAGCACGCATGATGATCTCGTTGACCACCATGACCGTCACGGTGGCGCCGGCGACAGCATCCACGGTCACCGTCTGCGGATCGCCGGAGCGCCCCACGGCCACGCGCTGGTCGGCGCGCAGGCCGCTGTAGCCGGCGGTGAAGGCGTGGAGTTTTTCTTCAGGAATGCCGATCAGCAGGATCGGCTCGTGGTGTTCGAGGACGTAGATGTCGCGGATCACTGCCTCCGGATCGAGGATCACCTGGACGTTGATCGGCTTGCCGGAATACGCGGGAATGCGGGTGACACGAATGCTCTGGAAGGCGTAGCCCAAGAGTTTGTCGCCGTGGGACAGACGCCGCACGTCGTACTCGCCCTCGGGCTCGCCAATGTGGTCGGCCTGGGGGAACACCTGCTGGATGCGCGTTCGCTCCAGATCGCTGAGGTCGGCGCTGTGCGCCGCCAGGCCAAGCATCAGTAACAGGCAGCCGAGCAGCGCCCTGTACAGATCGCGAACGCCCGCCATGGGGCCTCCTTCCTCCATCGCCCGGTCGGGCGGAACTGCGTCAGAAGGCGGTGGGCGCCGATCTCACGCAACGGGTCACTTGAGGGTGACGATCCACTCGGCCAGGGTCTTGGCTTCTTCCGGGCTCACGGCGTTGGCGGGCATCGGGATCGGGCCCCAGTTGCCTTTGCTGCCGGTCTTGATGCTGTTGGTGATGTGGGCAACGCCGTCGGCCTGTGGACCGTACTTGGCGGCAACGTCATGGAAAGCGGGGCCGACGAGCTTCTTGTCGACCGAATGGCAGGCCACGCAAGCCTTCGCCTTGAACAGCTCCTCGCCGGTGCTGGCCATTGCGGTTGTCTGGACCAGCAGGCCGCCGAACAGCAGGGCTACCAGGGCTTTGTTCATGAACGCTTCTCCTCACAGGCTGGCGCTTCGAGGCGCCGATCGTTTTCGCCGGCTTCCCGCCCGGCGTCTGTGGCGATTCTAGGAGCGGCCCCTGCGGCTTCCGCTTGATGCCAATCAAGAAGTTCCCGCGCCGTGCTTGAGGCATTGCGCCGCGCTGGCTAGCGTGCGAGCCGACAACTGCCAACCGAGAGTCGCCCGCCATGAACGCCCCCGCGCAGAACGATCCGCCGCTCTTCTATCAGCCGACCGGCAACGAGGTGGCGCTGTTCACGCAGGCGTCCGCGCAGGGCATGCCGGTACTGATCAAGGGCCCCACCGGCTGCGGCAAGACCCGCTTCGTCCAGCACATGGCGCAGCGCCTGAACCTGCCGCTGTACACCGTGGCCTGCCATGACGACCTGTCGGCAGCGGACCTGGTCGGCCGCCACCTGATCGGCAGCGACGGCACCTGGTGGCAGGACGGCCCGCTGACCCGCGCGGTGCGCGAAGGCGGCATCTGCTACCTCGACGAAGTGGTCGAGGCGCGGCAGGACACCGTGGTCGTGCTGCACCCGCTGGCGGACGATCGCCGCGAATTGTTCATCGAGCGCACCGGTGAATCTCTGGTGGCGCCCCCCGGCTTCATGCTGGTGGTGTCCTACAACCCCGGCTACCAGAACCTGCTCAAGGGCATGAAACCCAGCACCCGCCAGCGCTTCGTCGCCCTGCGCTTCGACTATCCGGCGCCGGAAGCGGAGGCTGCGATCATCGTCCGCGAGGCCGGGGTCGCGCCGGAACTGGCGCAACGCCTGACGCAGCTGGGCGTGGCCCTGCGCCGGCTGGGCCGGCAGGAGCTGGAGGAAGTCTGCTCGACACGCTTGCTGGTGCTTACCGCGCGCCTGTTCAACGCCGGCGTGGCGCCCCGCGATGCCTGCCGCGCCGGGCTCGCCGAGCCGTTGTCGGACGACGAGGCCACGGTCGCCGCGCTGATGGACCTGGTCGATGTCCACTTCGCCTGACGCGACACTCGATGCCCGGCACCTGCCGGGCGACCTGGCGATGTGGTTGTTCATCCTCGCCGAGCTGACCGTCTTCGCCATCCTCATCATCGTCTTCGCCGTGGCCCAGTACCTGGACGTCGAAGGTTTCCGTGCCGGCCGCGCGCAACTGGACCTGTCCACCGCCCTGGCGCTGACCCTGACACTGCTTACCGCCGGCTTCTGCGCAGCGCTGGCGGTGGAGCAGGTGCGCCACGGCCGGCAGCGGCGTGCGGCTGCACTGCTGGGGGTTGCCGTGTTGCTGGGGCTGGTCCACGTAGTGCTAAAGTCCGGCGAATACCATCACCTCGCCGCGCAGGGGCTGGACCTGGAATACAGCACCTTCTTCACCCTGTTCTGGCTGATCACCGGCTTCCACTTTCTGCACGTGCTGCTGGGGCTGGTGATCCTCGGCTGGATGACGTTGCGCTGCCTGCGCGGCGCCTACCGCGGCGATGCCCTGGGTGGGCTGGAGTCCGGCGCGCTCTATTGGCACATGGTCGACCTGGTCTGGGTGGTGCTGTTCCCGCTGGTCTACGTGCTGGCGCCTGGCTCGTGAACACGCTGCTGCTTGCCTGGCTGCTGATGCTGCCGATGTCCGCTGCCGCCGTCTGGCTCGGTCACCACGCGCCCGATGCCCTGTTGCCGGTGGCGGTGATCCTGCTGCTGGGCCTGGGCAAGGCATGGCTCATCGTGCTGCGCTTCATGGAGCTCGGCCATGGCCCGCGGCTGTGGCAATCGCTGCTCCTTGGCTGGCCGCTGCTGGTTACCGGGGCGATCCTCGTCCTACATGCAACTCACTGATTTCATGTAGGAAAAATACCCGACTAGAAGCATTGGTCTTTCTTGATTGCCATCAAGCGAGGCGGCCAGGGACGGTTTCTACAATGGCCCCGACCGTGACCTAGGAGGGCCCCATGTCAGAGACATTTACCAAAGGGATGGCGAGGAACATCTACCTGGGAGGAGGCGTTTTCTTCTTCCTGGTGTTCCTCGCGCTGACCTATCACACCGAAACCACCTTCCCCAAGCGCACCAACGAGAGTGAGCTCACCGAGTCGGTGGTGCGCGGCAAGCTGGTGTGGGAACAGAACAACTGCGTGGGGTGCCACTCCATCCTCGGTGAAGGCGCCTACTTTGCGCCGGAACTGGGCAACGTCGCGATCCGCCGCGGAGGCGACGCCGCCTTCGGCTCCTTCCTCGCGGCCTGGATGAAGATGCAGCCGCTGGGCGTCCCCGGCCGCCGGCAGATGCCGCAGTTCCACCTGAGCGACCAGGAGGTCACCGATCTCGCGGCGTTCCTGCTGTGGACCTCGAAGATCGACACCAACAAATGGCCGCCGAACAAGGAGGGTTGAGCATGACCCCGGGCAATCCCTATCTGAAATTCGCCTCGCAGTCGGTGGCCAAGCCGTACTTCGTGTTCGCCCTGATGCTCTTTGTCGGGCAGATCGTCTTCGGCCTGATCATGGGCATGCAGTACGTGGTCGGTGACTTCCTGTTCCCGGCCATCCCGTTCAACGTCGCACGAATGGTGCACACCAACCTGCTGATCGTCTGGCTGCTGTTCGCCTTCATGGGGGCGGCCTACTACCTGATCCCCGAAGAGGCCGACCGCGAGCTGTACAGCCCGAAACTGGCCATCGTGCTGTTCTGGGTCTTCGCCATCGCCGGCGTGCTGACCGTCCTCGGCTATCTGCTGGTGCCGTACGCGGGTCTCGCCAGGCTGACCCACAACGAGTTGCTGCCGACCATGGGCCGGGAGTTCCTCGAACAGCCGACCATCACCAAGATGGGCATCGTGGTCGTGGCGCTGGGCTTCCTCTTCAACATCGGCATGACCATGCTCAAAGGCCGCAAGACCGCCGTCAGCGTGGTGATGATGACCGGCCTGGTGGGCCTGGCGGTGTTCTTCCTGTTCTCCTTCTACAACCCGGAGAACCTGTCGCGCGACAAGTACTACTGGTGGTGGGTCGTGCACCTGTGGGTGGAAGGCGTGTGGGAACTGATCATGGGCGCGATGCTGGCCTTCGTGCTGATCAAGATCACCGGCGTCGACCGCGAAGTCGTGGAGAAATGGCTTTACGTGATCATCGCCATGGCCCTGATCACCGGCATCATCGGCACCGGCCACCACTTCTTCTGGATCGGCGCGCCGCAGGTCTGGCTGTGGCTGGGTTCGATCTTCTCGGCGCTGGAGCCGCTGCCGTTCTTCGCCATGGTGCTGTTCGCCTTCAACATGGTGAACCGCCGCCGTCGCGAGCACCCGAACAAGGCCGCCGCACTGTGGGCGCTGGGCACCACCGTGACCGCCTTCCTCGGCGCCGGCGTGTGGGGCTTCCTGCACACCCTGGCCCCGGTGAACTTCTACACCCACGGTTCGCAGCTCACCGCCGCCCACGGGCACCTGGCCTTCTACGGCGCCTACGCGATGATCGTGATGACCATGATCAGCTACGCCATGCCGCGCCTGCGGGGCATCGGCGAAGCGCCTGATGCCCGTGCGCAGAGCCTGGAGATCTGGGGATTCTGGCTGATGACCATCTCCATGCTGCTGATCACCCTGATGCTCACCGCCGCCGGCATCGTCCAGGTCTGGCTGCAGCGCATGCCAGCCGATGGCGCTGCCATGCCATTCATGGCCACGGTCGAGCAGCTGAAGATCTTCTTCTGGCTGCGCCTGTACTCCGGTGTGGGCTTCTTCATCGGGCTGATCTGCTACCTGTTGAGCTTCCGTCAGCGCGGTCGTATGGCTGTCGCTTCCGGCGTGGCACAGGTGGGCTGATCGATCTCGCCAACCCGGGCCCGTCCGCTTTGCGGCGGGCCTTTTTCGTTCTGCAGGGGGCGTCATGACCATCCACCTCGAAATCGAAGAAGGCTTCGGCCGCGCCTGGCACCGCTTCATCACCCGCCGCGCCAGCCCGGAGTTCGAAGAGGCGGCAGTGGCCCTGGAGGAGGTGCGGCGCAGCCTGCTGTTGCTGTTCCGTGGCACCGGCGGCGAAGCCGGGGTCGGCGTGGAGGCGGCCAGTGCCCGTGAGCTGCTGGTACGCCGCAGCCTGCTGCAACAGGTCGCCGGGACCTGCCAGCAATTGCCGGTGGCCTGGTTCGACGCCGATTCCCTGCGCCTGCCCGCGCAACTGGCGGTGTTCCCCGACGCCGAGCTGAACCGCGAACTCTACCGCTGGCTGGCGCTGCTCGCCGCCCACGGCCAGCCGATGCGCCACTGGGCCCGTGATAACCAGGCCTGGACGCGAACGGTGCTGGAGCGTTACCCACTGCTGCGCCCGCGCTATCACCGAATGGTGAACGCCCTGCTCAGCCTGAGGCCTGACCCGGGCACGCTGCCGCCTGCCGAAGCCGAGCTGGAGCTGGCGCTGCAACAGGCGCTGCGCGATCCGGGCAGCATCGAACGTCTGCCCCGAAGTGAAAAGGCGCCCTGGCCGGTGCCGCTGTGGCTCTACCCGCCGCAGCGCCTGGCCGCGCCGCAGCACACCGACCTGATCGATGGCGCCGAGCAGGGCCGCTCCGCCCACAGCGAAGCCAAGGGCCTGGCGCGCAAGCGTGCCGAGCGTGTCGAACAGGACCCCGGCCGTGGCGGTCTGCTGCTGTTCCGTCTGGAGAATCTGTTCAGCTGGTCCGAGCACATCGAACTGGATCGCGCCGGCGATGACAGCGAAGACCTCGATGCAGCGAAGGTTGCCGACGACCTCGATCACCTGAGCCTGTCCCGGCAACGGCAGAAGAAGGGCGGCGGGTTGAAGCTCGATCTCGATTTGCCCGCCGCCGACTTCGACGACGTGCCGCTGGGCGAGGGCATCCGCCTGCCGGAATGGGATTACCGCCGCCGGCAACTGATCGAAGACCACGTCTGCCTGCAGCCGATGCTGCCTCGCGATGCCGTGCCGGCGCCGCTGCCGGACGCTCTGGCGCCCATCGCGCGGCGGCTGCGCCGGCAGTTCGAAAGCCTGCGCCAGCAGCCGCAGTGGCTGCGCCGGCAACCCCAGGGCGCCGAACTGGACCTGGAGGCCTGGCTGGATTTCAGCGTCGAACGACGCCTGGGCGCCTGCAGCGAGCCGGGGTTGTTTCTTGAGCGACGGCAGACTCGCCGCGACCTGGCGTGCCTGCTGCTGGCGGACCTGTCGATGTCCACCGACGCGCATATCGACAACGACCACCGCGTCATCGACCTGATCAGCGACAGCCTGTTGCTCTTCGGCGAGGCGCTGCAGGCAGTTGGCGATCGTTTCGCCCTGTACGGGTTCTCCTCACTGCGCCGGCAGCAGGTGCGCCTGACCCAGCTGAAGACCTTCGACGAGCGCCACAACGACACCGTGCGCGGGCGCATCCGCGCGCTGCGTCCTGGCTATTACACACGCATGGGCGCGGCGATCCGCCGGGCCACGCAGTTATTGCTGGAGCGCAAGGAACGCCAGCGCGTGCTGCTGATCCTCACCGACGGCAAGCCCAACGACCTGGATTTGTATGAGGGACGCTATGGCGTCGAGGACACCCGCCAGGCGGTGCTGGAAGCCCGTCGCGCCGGACTGGTGCCGTTCTGCATCACCATCGATCGCGAGGCCGCGGATTACCTGCCGCACCTGTTCGGCAGCCAGGGCTACCTGCTGCTCAACGACCCGGCGCAGCTGCCGGTGCAGTTGCCGCAGCTGTATCGGCAACTCACCCGTCGCCAGGGATGACCAGCAAGGAATGTAGGGCGAATGAAGCGGAACGCTTTATCCGCCACGGCGGATAACGCCTGGGCGTTATGCGCCCTACGAAGCTACGGGGCTGATGGCACATTCTGTAGGAGCGAGCTTGCTCGCGAACCGAATCCCGCAGCGGGGCCAGGTTCGCGAGCAAGGGCTAGGCGCTCCCCGCGGTCCTACGAAAAGCAGGCGAGCGGGCCTCAGCGCGGCAGCCAGACCATCATCGCCGCGCAGAACACCGCGAGCATCGCGCAGTACCAGGCGAAGCGCTTCAGCCGGCGCTGCTTTGCCAGTTCCTGATCAAGCGGCAGAGGCATCCCGCACTGCGGGCAATCGGCAGCGTCCTCGGGGCTCTCGTGCTGGCAATACAGGCACTGGCGCATGGACCTACTCGAACTGTTCCAGCCGCGCGACGTCGAGTACCTGCACGTTGCGCCCGTCGAGGTCGATGATCTTTTCGTCGATCAGCCGCCGCAGCACGCGGGAGAAGGTCTCCGGCTGGATCGACAGGTGCCCGGCCACCAGTTGCTTGGCCATCGGCAGCTCGAAGCGGTTGATTTCGCTGCCCTGGCGATTGAGCTGGGTGATCAGGTAGCGCACCACGCGGTGGGTGGAGTTCTTCAGCGACAGCGTTTCGATCTCGTTGATCCGCCGGTGCAGGCGTACGCAGAGGGTGGCGAGCAGGGAGAAGGGCAGCTGCGGGTTGCTGTGCAGCAGCTCCATGTAGGTGCGGTTGGCGAAGCGGTAGACCTGCGTGGGCTCCAGCGCCTGGGCCGAGGCCACGTAGTCGGGGGTATCCATCAGCATCATGGCTTCGGCGAAGGTCTGCCGGCTGCCGACCACCTCCAGCACCTTCTCCTGTCCTTCCGGCGTCAGGCGGTAGATTTTCACCGCCCCGGAAATCACGAAGTAGAAGGCATGGGCCGGCTCGCCCTGGAGGAACAGCTTGTCGCCCTTCTCCAGGTTGAGCAACGTGCTGGTGGCGAGCAACTGCTCCAGCTGTTCCTCGTTGAGCACGTTGAACAGGTGGTGGCCGCACAGAATCTGGTGGTGGACGCGATGCGCTTGCATGGCGGGGCGCTCCTGGGCGGGGACAATCCCGCCAGTATGCGCGATGCCGCCGGGCAGCGTGGTGAGGCAAGCTGTCACTGGTCGCCCTCCTGGCTCCCGGTCCGGCGCTCAGGCCGGGTGGTTGGCGCCGAGGAACAGCAGGTTGTTCTCCAGGTGGATGTGCTGCATCAGGTCGCGACGCAGTTCTTCCAGGCCGCTGTAGAGACGCCGCCAGCTGTTGCAGCCGTCCGCTGGCACGGTGAGGTCGTCGGTCAGGTCGGCCAGCACGGCGAGGGATTGCGAGTGCTCGTCGTGCTCATGGCGCATCACGCCGATCGGGCCCTGCACGTGGGACAGCGGGATGCCCTGGCGCAGCCAGGGGAAGAGCACGCTCTCCTCCTTGCACATGTGCCATTCCAGCTCTTCCTGGATGGTCTTCAGGTGCGCCGTCAGGCCGGCGGGGCACTGCGGGTGCGCGGCGTGGGTCTTCTCCACCCGTTCGGCCAGCGGGATCAGCGCCGGCAATTGCTCGCGGTGGACCTTGTGGTAACGCTCGAGGATGTGGTCGATGAGCTGGTCGTTGCTGGTCAGACGCCAGTCGGTCTGCTCATTGGCCGGTGGCAGCGCCTGCAGTTCTTGGGCGATGCGCCGGGCGTCCAGGCCCTGCTCGCTGGCGGCCTCGCCCAGGCTGCGTTGGCCGGCACAGCAGAAGTCGAGCTTGTAGTCGTGGAACAGCGCACAGCTGCCCGGCAGGCTGAAGGCCAGGTCGCTCAGGGTGCGCTCGATGAGGGTATCGGTCATGGCTGGCCTCGGGCGGAGTGGGGTATGGCGGCCGCAGTCGTGGTGGCCGTCAATCTTGGCAGGGAGGCGGTCAGTCTAGGGAAGGGCGCGCGCCAAGCTCCTTGATTGCAGTCAAGCGTCCTCGACCAGCACTTCCCGCTCGTCGCCACCGGCCACTCGCATCAGCTGCTGCGGGTTGCACACCAGCAGCTTCTGCCGGCCACCGCGCACCAGACCACGCTCTTCCCAGGCGCTGAGAATGCGCGAGACGGTGTGCAGGGTGGTGCCGGTCATTTCGGCGATGTCCTGGCGGGTCACCGGGAAATCGATGCGGATACCGTCGGCTTCCGCTCGGCCGGACTGCTGCACCAGGCGCAGCACGGTATGCGCGACGCGCCGTTCGACCTCTTCGGTGGCCAGCTCGCAGAAACGTACGTGGGCTTCCTGCAGGCGCTCGCCGATGGCCTGGACGGTGTTCAGGGCGAAACCGGGGTGGCGGGCCAGCAGCGGTTCCCACTGGCTGGTGGGCCAGGCCAGCACGAGGCTGTCCCGGTTGGCGGTGGCGGTCGCGGGGTAACTGCTAAGGCCCAGGGCGCGCACGAAGCCGAACAGGTCGCCCGGATTGACCACCCGCACCAGCACCCGCTGGCCATCGCCGGTGAGCTGGGTGGCCTTCAGGCGGCCGTGCACCAGCAGGTAGAAGTTGCTCGCCGGCGCGCCCTGCTCGAACACGGCCGCGCCGCTGACCAGGCGCAGGATGCTGGCCTGGCGGAGGATGTCGTCCTGTTCCTCGCGGCTGCTGTTGGCGAAGGGCGGCAAACTGCCCAGCCAGGCGCGGTGGAGCGAGAGATTGGCGGTCACGGCGATGATTCCCGTCAGTTCGCCGCAGCATACCGGCTAAGGGCCGTGGCGGAACTTGAGGGGAATCAAGGGATGTCCCTGACCAGGCGGAAGCCGAGGTTGTCCGGTGGTTGCCCGGCGCTGCAGCCGCCACCGCGGGCATCGCGGACGAAATCGTTGATCGCCGCCCGGTGGCGACCTTCGGCGATGCGGATCGAGCAGTATTCGGCGCGTTCGGTCTGTGCGCCGCGGGCGTCGAGGTTGACCCGCTGATGGCAGCTCTGGGTCCATTCCCAGACATTGCCGCCCAGGTCGGCCACGCCGTATTCATTGAGCCCGTGATTGCCGCGCACCTGGGGCAGCGCCGAGGCACTCGTGCGGGTCTGTGCTTCCAGGCGGTAGCGCGCCAGCCAGCGCCGGGCCGGGTTGCTGCCATCGTCGTCGTCGATGCGCAGGGCATCGTCGGCCCAGCGCGAGCCGGCGAAGAAGGCCCACTCGCGATCGGTCGGCAGCCGCCACTGCTGGCCAGTGCGTCTGGACAGCCAGTCGGCATAGAGCTGCGCATCGAGCAGGCTGGCGCCGGTGAGAGGCAGGTCGTCGCGGGGAGCGCTGTTGTCCAGCGGTAGGCAATCGCCTTCGGCCACGCAGCGGGCGTACTCGCCCTGGCTGACCTGGAATTTCATGACTTCGAAGCGCGGGGCGAGGTGTTCTCGCCGCGAAGGCGCGTCCACTGCCTGTTTCTCCAGCCAGTAGTCGCCCGCCGGACGGAAGTCGAAGTCGCGGGGTTCGAGTCTCACGGTTTGCGGTGCGAGTTCCGCTGCGTACTGTGGCCGCAGCAGGAGGAAAGCCCCGCCCAGCAGCAGCGCGACGGGTACGCCGATCAGGATGGTCTTGCGCATGGTCTGCCCGGTCGTCGTTATCGTTTGCTGGGAAGGGGCCGGCCCGGATGGGCCGGCCTCGGGGCCTACTTGATCGCAGTGGGCGGCTGGATCTGGCTCATCAGGTCGTTGTTCCATTGGCCTTCGACCTGGATATGCGCTGCGGCGCCCAGCAGCACCGCTTCGATGAGGTTGTGGTTGAGGTAGGTGTACAGGCCCGGCTGGAGGAAGGTGTACAGCGCCGCGCCGGCCGCACCGCCGGGGATGAACCAGGTTTCCAGGTCCTCTTCCGGCGGATTGTTGAACTTGCCGGTGGCCCAGACGTGATCGCCATGGCCGCCGATCAGGTGTGGGCGGGTATCGCGGTTGGCCTGGGAGTGGACGATCAGCAGGGTCTCGCCGACTTTGGCCTTGAGCGCATTCTTGCCGGTCAGGGCGCCGACCTTGCCGTTGAACACGATGTGACTGGGAATCAGCCCCTTCATGACCTGCTGCATATCGTTGTAGCTTTCCATGGGCGTGCCATAGCGCTTGAAGTTGCCGTCCTTGTCGCGCGGGACGTAGAAGTCCTGCTCGCCGATATAGACCACCTTGTCGTACTTCAGCGCCTTGCCGTCGCGGTCTTTCAGGCCGTCGCGCGGCAGCACCATGATCGCCCCGTTCATGCCCGAGACCACATGCCAGGGGATCATCGCGCCGCCCGGTGCGCAGTGGTAGACGAACACGCCGGGGCGGGTGGCGCGGAAGCGCAGTTTCACTTCCTCGCCGGGCTGGATGATGGTCAGCGCGCCGCCGCCCAGGGCGCCGGTGGAGGCATGGAAGTCGATGTTGTGGGTCAGGGTGTTGCTCGCCGGGTTGACCAGGGTGAGTTCCAGGTAGTCGTCCTGGTGCACCACCATCATCGGCCCGGGCACCGAGCCATTGAAGGTCATGGCGTGGATCTCGGTGCCGTCGTCGTCGATGACCTGCTTCTTCTCCTCGATCACCATGCGGAACTGCACGACCTTGGGCTTGCCCTTGGCGCGCTGCTCGTGGGCATGGACGAAGGGTGGCGCAACCAGCTCGACCTGGACGTGCTCCAGCTTCGAGAGGTCCACGGCCGGCCCCATGTTCTTCGGCGCTGCCTCCCCGTCGGCCATTGCCGTGCCGCTGCCAAGCATGCTGCCGGTGACGCCCAGAACCACGGCGCCGGCCAGCAGGGTGCGGCGGGAAAGCGAAATCTCTTCCTGATCAAGCATGGGTAACTCTCCGTATTCGACGATCTGTCGTTGGGAGAAGAAATACCCGGTCGGCAAATTCCTTCTTTGAGCCGGAACAAAGAAGGAATCAGCTGGACAACGTGTCGCAGGCCCTGCTGTGCGGTAGATCGCTTTTACAGTCTTGCCCCCATGCAGGCGGGCAAGACCAGGCGCGGCGAGGTAAGATTCTTCCTGCTCTGAATTCCGGCCCGGCGTGCGGGCTCCAACGGACAAGGATCATTCATGCGTCTGTACGGACTGACCCTGCTGGCCCTGATCACCGGCTGCCTCGGCGTGCAGGAGGCGCGCGCGAGCAGCGACGACTCCTGTTATCCGAGCTGGAACCTCAAGCGCGACACGCTGGACGTGTGCAACAGCCTGCCTTTCCTGAGTCCGGGCAACGACAGCCGGGTCAATCTGCAACTGCTGCTGGCCGATGCCGGCCAGGCCAGCATCCCCAACCGCGCGCTGACCGACGACGAGCAGCAGCTGGGTTACGGCCAGGTGCCTTTCCCGCTGGCCCGCTGGCTCGACGGCGCGGCTCCGGAAGACGCGACCGACAGCACCAGCACCGCGTCCCTGGCCGATCTTGCCGCGCGCATCGGCCTGCCGGCGGATACCGTGCAGTCCTCCGCCGACAGCTTCGCCAGCGGCGAAGGCAGCCGCTGCCGCAGCAACAATCCGCTCACCGCCCAGGACTTCCTCAGCCAGCTGCTGCTGGCCGACAGCCTCACCGCCGGCGAGCGCCAGGGCCTGGCCCGGGCGCGTTTGACCCTGCTGGGTGCCTGCCAGTGGGACGAAACCCAGCTCAGCGTGCTGCTGCCGGGCGACCTGCAGAGCGCCCCGGCCAAGGCCTACCGTACTTACCTCAAGGGTGCGGCGGACTTCTACAGCGGGCGCTTCGCCGACGCGCTGAAATCCTTCCGTAGCCTGCAGGACAGCGACCAGGCCTGGCTGAAGGAAACCTCGCGCTACATGGTCGCCCGTGCGCTGCTCAACCAGGCGCAGCAGAACGCCTTCGACGAGATGGGCTACCCGGATCTGCGCAAGGTCGACAAGAAGATCCTCGTCCAGGCCGAATCCGCGCTGGGCGACTACCTCAAGGCTTATCCACAAGGCCGCTACGGCGCCTCGGCCAAGGGCCTGACGCGGCGTGTCTACTGGCTGATGAGCGATGAAGGCCGGCTGGCCGGCGAGTACGCCGAGCTGTTCGCCCGCGAGGATGCCGACGATCTCGCCCAACTGGTGCAGGAAGTCGACAACAAGCTGCTGGTCACCGCGCACCCGGCCGACGTGCGGGATGCGCGTCTGCTGGCGGTGCTCGATCTGATGCAGATGCGCCACCACGAGCCCAGCGAGCCCCGCGCCCTGGACGCTGCGGGACTGGCCGCGCAGAAGGACCTCTTCGCGAAGAACCCCGGCCTGCACGACTACCTGACGGCGGCCTACCAGCTCTATGTCGAGGAAAAGCCCGTCGAGGCGCTGAAGTCGCTGCCCGAAGAGCCGCCCGCCAAGCTCGACTACCTTGCCTTCAGCCAGCAGGTCCTGCGCGGTTTCGCCCTCGAGGCCGGCAACGACTGGATCGCCGCCGAGAAACTCTGGTTGCGCCTGTTGCCGCAGGCGGTACAGCCGCTGCAGCGCGACCAGCTGGAGCTGGCCCTGGCCTTCAACTATGAGCGCAGCGACCGCCTGGTGAAGGTGTTCGCCGAAGGCTCGCCGGTGCACACGCCGATCATCCGCGAAATCCTCCTGCGCCACATCGCGGGGCCCGAACTGCTGCGCCAGCAGGCGAAATCCACCAGCGTCTCCGTGGAAGAGCGCGATACCGCGCTGTTCGCCCTGCTCTACAAGGACCTGCTGCATGGCCAGTACCAGGCCTACATCGACGACCTCTCCCTGCTGCCCACCGATGGCAGTGGCAAGCCCCTGGGCGCCAGCATCGGCTACCTCTACGGCAGCATGCCGCTGTCGCTGTTCCAGTGGCCCGGCGGCAAGAACGACAGCGGCTACGAGTGCCCGGCGATCGTCGACGTCGCCCGCGACCTGCTGCAATCTCCGCAGCCGCCCAAGGCGCTGAACTGCCTGGGCGAATTCATCCTGCGCAACGGCCTGGACGGCTTCCCCCTCGACACCCAGCCCAGCGAGCGCGAACTGGGCGGGGGCGAGTCGCTGTTCCCCGGCACGCCCTACTCGCGCATGGACGGCTACCTCAAGGTCATCGCCGACAAGCAGGCGGTGGAAGAGGACCGCGCGTACGCGCTGTTCCGCGCCATCAACTGCTTCGCGCCCAGCGGCTTCAATGGCTGCGGCAGCCAGGACATTGCCCCGGTGCAGCGCAAGCAGTGGTTCCGCACGCTCAAGGGCCAGTACTCCGCCACGCCCTGGGCGAAGTCTTTGAAGTACTACTGGTAATCCTGGTGCGCCGGGCCGTGGTGCTGGCGCTGGCGCTGCTCGCGGGCAACGCCTCGGCGGCCGGCGTGGACGCCGCGGACCACGATGCCTTCTGGCTCTGGAGCGGCGTCGCGCCCCAGCCAGTGCTGGCCCAGGCTCGCACGCTCTACGTCCTGCAGGGGCAGGTCAGCGCGCCGCGCCAGCGCGAAGGCCAGGCCCGCCTGATCGCCCAGGGCATCGCCATTCCGCGCCTGAAGCAGGGCGAGGTCTGGGTGGTCTACCGCGCCCACACCCTGCGCTGGAGCGAGGACATCTACCGCACCCTGCTGTCCCAGCTGCGCCGCTGGCGCGCGGCGGGCAACCCGGTGGTGGGCGTGCAGATCGATTTCGATGCGCGCACGCGTTACCTGGACGAGTACGTCGACTTCCTCCAGGACCTGCGCACGCGCCTGCCCGAGGACTGCAAGCTGAGCATCACCGGGCTGATGGACTGGGGCAGCAATGGCGCACCGGAGACCATCAATCGCCTGGCCGGCGTCGTCGACGAAGTAGTGGTGCAGACCTACCAGGGACGCACGACCATTCCCAACTACCAGGCCTACCTGCCGCGCGTGGCGCGCCTGCAACTGCCCTTCCGCATCGGGCTGGCGCAGTACGGGGAATGGCAGGCGCCGGATTACCTGGCGCAGAGCCGGTGGTTCAGGGGGTATGTGGTGTTCCTGCAGAACCCGTGAGAGTGGTGCAGGTGACTAACCAAGCTCGCGGTTCCTGCAGCTAAATCAACCGCCACCACACCCACACTTGCCGCACTCGTTCGCGCATCCGTCGGCCGTCGCTTCGCGAGCATCCCGTGTGGTTCCGCCATTCAGGTTACGCATCAGTAAGGCGTACTGCAGGTCCAGTTCCCCGGGCACCGGGATATGCACCAGATGGCCATCACCCGGCGCGACGCCGATTGACTCGCCACGGGCGTTCTCCATGGCATTCAGGCGGAAGGTGCGGTTGCTGGCCGGGGTCATCAGCTCGACGCTGTCGCCCACTTCGAAGCGATTCTTCACCCGCACTTCGGCCAGGCCGTTGCGCCGCTCGCCGGTGAACTCGCCGACGAACTGCTGGCGCTCGGAGAGCGAGTGGCCGTACTGGTAATTCTGGTACTCGTCATGCACATGACGACGCAGGAAGCCCTCGGTGTAGCCGCGGTGGGCCAGGGATTCGAGGGTGTCCATCAGGCCGAGGTCGAAGGCGCGCCCGGCGACGGCGTCGTCGATCGCCTTGCGGTAGGCCTGGGCCGTGCGCGAGACGTAGTAGTGGGACTTGGTGCGGCCCTCGATCTTCAGCGAATGCACGCCCATCTGCGTCAAACGTTGCACATGCTGGATGGCGCGCAGGTCCTTGGAGTTCATGATGTAGGTGCCGTGCTCGTCCTCGAAGGCCTCCATCAGCTCGCCGGGGCGGTTGGCCTCTTCGAGCAGGACGATCTCCTTGGTCGGTGCGCCGATGCCCAGGGTCGGTTCGACGTTGCGCACCGCAAGGCCCAGCTCGTCTTCGTGGGCGGCGTGGGTCTGGTATTCCCAGCGGCAGGCGTTGGTGCAGGTGCCCTGGTTGGGGTCGCGGCGGTTGATGTAGCCCGACAGCAGGCAGCGCCCGGAGTAGGCCATGCACAGCGCGCCATGGACGAAGACTTCCAGCTCCATGCCCGGCACGCGCTCACGAATCTCGCCGATCTCTTCGAGCGACAGCTCGCGGGAGAGGATCACCCGCTTCAGCCCCTGCTGGCGCCAGAACTCCACGCTGGCCCAGTTCACCGCGTTTGCCTGCACCGACAGGTGAATATCAATCTCGGGGAAATGCTGGCGAACCAGCATGATCAGGCCGGGATCGGACATGATCAGCGCATCCGGCCCGAGGGCGATCACCGACTCGACGTCCTGCAGGAAGGTTTTCAGCTTGGCGTTGTGGGGGGCAATGTTGACCACCACGTACAAGCGCTTGCCCAGGGCATGGGCTTCGTTGATGCCGGTGGCGAGATTGGCGTGGTCGAACTCGTTGTTGCGCACCCGCAGGCTGTAGCGAGGTTGGCCGGCGTAGACGGCGTCGGCGCCGTAAGCGAAGGCGTGGCGCAGGCTTTTCAGCGAGCCGGCGGGGCAGAGCAGTTCAGGGGCAAACGGAGTGCGGGACATGGCAATGCGGCGGGTAGTGGGAAAAAGGCTGCCACTCTAGAAAGTCCGCGGGCTGCGCGTGCTGAGCGAGGTCAACGGATCGCGCCAGAATTCGGTACGTCCGATGTATGCAAGAGTAACGGTCTTCTGTCGGCCACGCGGTGCCAGCGCATTCCCTCGCTCCAGCCCTCTCCCCAAGGAGAGGGAGCCGTCCGTACCGGCTGACGCCAAGGCTTCATCCTCCACCGAACGGTCCCCTCTCCCGCTTGCGGGAGAGGGTTAGGGTGAGGGGGCCTTTGATCCTGTAGGAGCCCTATCACTCCAGCCAGCGCCGTCCCTGCAGCTCCAGCAGCGTCTGCGCCTGCTCCGGTCCGTTGCTGCCGGCCGGATAGGGGCGTGGGCTCTGGTAGTGCTCGTGCCAGCCCTTGATGATCGGGTCGACCCAGCTCCACGCCGCTTCCACCTCGTCGCGGCGCATGAACAACGTCGAGTCGCCCTCGATCACGTCCAGCAGCAGGCGTTCGTAGGCGTCCCAGCGGCGCTTGTTGATGCTGAAAGCCTGGGCGAGGTTGAGGTCCAGCTCCACTGGTTCCAGCTGCATGCCCTTGCCGGGGGCCTTGGCCATCAGTTGCACGCTGATGCGTTCTTCGGGCTGCAGTCTTATCCACAGACGGTTGGCCGCGCCGGCACCGTTGCCGATCAGGCTGTTGGGGACCGGCCTGAACTGAATGACGATCTCCGAGCACTTCTTCGCCATGCGCTTGCCGGTGCGCAGGTAGAACGGCACGCCAGACCAGCGCCAGTTATCGATCTCCGCCTGAACGGCGACGAAGGTCTCCGTATCGCTGTCGTTGTCGACGTTTTTCTCGAACCAGTAGGCCGGAACATCCTGTCCGCCAATGTGTCCGGCGGTGTACTGGCCGCGCACGGTCTTGTCCTGCACGTCCTGCCCGGTGATCGGCTTGAGCGCCTGGAGGATCTTTACCTTCTCGTTGCGTACCGCCTCGGCATCGAAGCGCACCGGCGCTTCCATGGTCACCAGGCAGAGCAACTGCAACAGGTGGTTCTGCACCATGTCGCGCATGGCCCCGGCATGGTCGTAATAGCCGCCGCGGTTTTCCACGCCCAGGGTTTCGCTGACGGTGATCTGCACGTGATCGATGAAACCGTTGCGCCATACCGGCTCGAACAGGGTGTTGGCGAAGCGCAGGGCCATCAGGTTCTGCACAGTTTCCTTGCCCAGGTAGTGGTCAATGCGGAACACGCGGGATTCGTCGAACACCTCGCCGATGGCCTGGTTGATCGCCACCGCCGATTCCAGCGAATGGCCCAGCGGCTTCTCCAGCACGATGCGCGCCAGCGGCCCGGCCAGGCCGGCGATCTTCAGGTTCTGTGCAATGGGCGCGAACAGGCTCGGTGTGGTGGCCAGATAGTGCACCAGCACGCGACCTTCGGTGCGCTTGAGGGCCTTGGCCAGGCGACCGAAGTCGGCGCTCTGCGAGGCGTCCATGGCGACGTATTGCAGGCGCTGGGCGAAGCTGCGCCAGGCTTCGGCGGAGAAGTCGCTGCGCGCCACCTGCACCCGGCAGTTGCGCTCGGCAAGGGCAAGGTAGGAGGCATTGTCGCGGTTGCTGCGGGCGAGGGCGAAGATCCGCGTGTCGGCCGGCAGGCGATTCTCCCGGTGCAGGTGATAGAGCGCCGGAAGCAGCTTGTGCAGGGCCAGGTCACCACTGCCGCCGAATACCAGGATGTCGCAGGAACTGGGAAGACTAAGGCTGGCGGGCATATTCAACGACTTATTCCCTGGGCTTGGCGAGTAGTTTTGTAGTATAACTACAACAAGACTACATAAATTTCAGACAACTATCACCGAGCCCATCCCTGTGAACCTTTTGCAGCACATTGCCCAGTCGCGTCATCTGCTCCGCAAGTCGGAGCTCAAGGTTGCCGATCACGTGATGCAGGACCCTGCATCGGTCATGCACAGCTCCATGGCGGACCTCGCCCATGGTGTCGGCGTCAGCGAGCCGACCATCGTGCGTTTTTGCCGCGCCATCGGCTGCAGCGGTTTCCAGGACCTCAAGCTCAAGCTGGCGCAGAGCCTGGCCGCCGGCGCCAGTTTCGGCCAGTTCTCGATCAACGAGAGCGACTCGGTGGCGGACTTCAGCCTGAAGATCTTCGACACCACCCTGCACTCGCTGATGGAAGTGCGCGAGCACCTCGACACTCACGCCCTGGAGCGCGCCATCGCGGCCATCGCCCACGCCCAGCGTGTCGAGTTCTACGGCTTCGGCGCGTCGGGCGCGGTGGCGGCGGATGCCCAGCACAAGTTCTTCCGCCTGCTGCTGTCGGCGGCGGCGTATTCCGACCCGCACATGCAGGCCATGTCGGCGGTGACCCTGAAACCTTCGGACGTGGCGATCTGCATCTCCCAGTCCGGCCGCTCCAAGGACCTGCTGGTGACCGCCAACCTGGTGCGCGAAGCCGGCGCCACGCTGATCACCCTGTGCCCCAGCCAGACTCCGCTGGCGGACCTGGCGACCGTGAACCTCGCGGTGGACGTGCATGAAGACACCGACATCTACACCCCGCTGACCTCGCGCATCGCCCACCTGGTGGTGATCGACGTTCTGGCGATGGGCGTGGCCATGGCCCGCGGCCCGGACCTGGTGAACCACCTCAAGAGCGTGAAGCGCAGTCTGCGCAGCCTGCGCCTGTCGCCCAAGGTGGTAAAGAACCACGAAGAGCGGCCGGAAGAGGCGTCCTGATTCGGCCGTAACGGTGCCGCCGACCGCTCGTCGGCGTCACCGCCGCTTTCATTGCCGCGTCGTCAAACCGTCATCCGCCCCCAGCATGCTGGCGTCTCCAGCCCTTAGGCCTTGGGAGATGCGAGATGCCCCGCCATATCGACGACACCCAGCTCCAAGTGGATAGCAAGACCCGCCGCAAGCTCGAAGACCAGCGGCGCATGCAGTTCCGTCGCGCCATCGAGGACCGCATGGAGGCCCAGCGCCTCGCCCTCGAAACCTCCGATTACCCTGACCTGATCGCGGCCGCCTACCTCACTTCGGCGAAGGCGGGCCGGCGAAGCGTTCGGCAAGCTGGCTGATCAGCGCCCGCTCTTCACGGATGAAGGCGACGAACGCCTGGGCCACCGGACTCAGGCGCTTGCCGCGGGCATGTACCAGACACCAGCTGCGGTAGAGCGGCAGCTCTTCCACCGGCAGTTCGTGCAGCAGCCCGGACTGCAGCTCGCGGCTCACCGCATGGCGTGGCAGCAGCGCCAGTCCCAGTCCCGCCAATACCCCTTCCCGTGACCCCTCCAGCGAGGCGAATTCCAGCGTCTGCGCAAAGTGCGCGCGTTTCTGCTGGAAGTGCTCCTCGCAGGCCTTGCGCGTGCCCGAGCCGGGCTCGCGGATCAGCAACGGGTAGGGTTCCAGGTCCTTCAGCGAGAGCTTGGCGGCGTTGCACAGCGGGTGGTCCGGCGGCGCCACGGCGACGATCGGGTTGTTCAGGAACGGCAGGAACTCCAGCGCCATGTCCTGCGGCACCAGCGACATGATCACCAGGTCGTCGCGGTTGTCCGACAGGCGCTTGATCACCTGGGCGCGGTTGACCACCGTGAGGTTCAGGCTGACGTCCGGGTGTTGCGCGTGGAAGGCGGCGAACAGGTGCGGGGTGATGTACTTGGCGCTGGATTCCACCGCCAGGCGCAACTGGCCCTGCAGCGAGCCCTTGAGGTCGGAGAGGTTCATGTCCAGCACTTCCAGGCGCTGGAAGATGTCGTTGGTGGCGCGCAGCAGGGCGTCGGCGGCATCGGTCTGGTAGAGCTTCTTGCCGATGTACTCGAACAGCGGCTGGCCGACCAGTTCTTCGAGCTGGCGGATCTGCAGGCTGACCGCCGGCTGGGTCAGGGCCATTTCCTCGGCGGCGCGGCTGTAGGAACGGCTTTCGCACACCGCGCGGAAAACCTGCAGCTGGCGAAGGGTCATACGCATCAATGACTTACGCATAGAAGCCTGCTCGATGGCGACATTTTCCAGCGACTATAAAGCATTCTTTATGGCTACCCCAATAATTATTGATTTTGGTTAATCCTCCCTCCCGCGCTAGGGTAAAAACACGCCGGAACCCGCTCCGGCCACGAATATCCACAAGAGAATCCAGCTGCCTGAACGGGGCTGCCGATTGGTCTTTACGCCGGGGTCCACAAGGCCCGGGCCGAGGGAAAGCCGCAGTGATCAAGAAAATCCTGATCGCCAACCGTGGGGAGATCGCTGTCCGGATCGTGCGCGCCTGCGCCGAGATGGGCATTCGTTCGGTGGCCGTCTATTCCGACGCCGACCGCCACGCCCTGCATGTGAAGCGTGCCGACGAAGCGCACAGCCTGGGCGCCGACCCGCTGGCGGGTTACCTCAACCCGCGGGCGCTGGTGAACCTGGCCGTGGAAACCGGTTGCGACGCCCTGCACCCCGGTTACGGCTTCCTCTCCGAGAACGCCGAGCTGGCCGATATCTGCGCCGAGCGCGGGATCAAGTTCATCGGCCCGTCCGCGGAAGTCATCCGCCGCATGGGCGACAAGACCGAGGCGCGCCGCAGCATGATCGCCGCCGGCGTGCCCTGCACTCCCGGTACCGAAGGCAACGTCGCCGACCTGGCCGAAGCCCTGTCCGAAGCCGAGCGCATCGGCTACCCGGTGATGCTCAAGGCCACCTCCGGTGGCGGCGGCCGCGGTATCCGCCGCTGCAACAGCCGCGAAGAGCTGGAGCAGAATTTCCCCCGGGTGATCTCCGAGGCCACCAAGGCCTTCGGCAGCGCGGAGGTCTTCCTCGAGAAGTGCATCGTCAATCCGAAGCACATCGAGGCACAGATTCTCGCCGACTCCTTCGGCAACACCGTGCACCTGTTCGAGCGCGACTGCTCGATCCAGCGCCGCAACCAGAAGCTCATCGAGATCGCCCCCAGCCCGCAGCTGACCCCCGAGCAGCGCGCCTACATCGGCGACCTGTCCGTGCGCGCCGCCAAGGCCGTGGGCTACGAGAACGCCGGCACCGTGGAGTTCCTGCTCGCCGATGGCGAGGTGTACTTCATGGAGATGAACACCCGCGTGCAGGTGGAACACACCATCACCGAGGAAATCACCGGCATCGACATCGTCCGCGAGCAGATCCGCGTGGCGTCGGGCCTGCCGCTGTCCGTGAAGCAGGAAGACATCATCCACCGCGGCTTCGCGCTGCAGTTCCGCATCAACGCCGAAGACCCGAAGAACAACTTCCTGCCGTCCTTCGGCAAGATCACCCGCTACTACGCGCCCGGCGGCCCCGGCGTGCGCACCGACACGGCGATCTACACCGGCTACACCATCCCGCCGTACTACGACTCGATGTGCCTGAAGCTGGTGGTCTGGGCGCTGACCTGGGAAGAGGCGCTGGACCGCGGCCTGCGTGCGCTGGACGACATGCGCGTGCAGGGCGTGAAGACCACTGCGGCCTACTACCAGGAAATCCTCAAGAACCCGGAATTCCGTAACGGCCAGTTCAACACCAGCTTCGTCGAAAGCCACCCGGAACTGACCCAGTACTCCATCAAACGCACCCCGTCGCACCTGGCCATCGCCATCGCTACCGCCATTGCCGCCCACGCTGGCCTGTGAGGATCACGTACATGACCGTTGCCAAGAAAGTCACCGTCACCGATACCATCCTGCGCGACGCCCACCAGTCGCTGCTGGCGACCCGGATGCGCACCGAGGACATGCTGCCCATCTGCGACAAGCTCGACAAGGTCGGCTACTGGTCGCTGGAAGTCTGGGGCGGCGCCACCTTCGACGCCTGCGTACGCTTCCTCAAGGAAGACCCGTGGGAGCGCCTGCGCAAGCTCAAGGCCGCGCTGCCCAACACCCGTCTGCAGATGCTCCTGCGCGGGCAGAACCTGCTGGGCTACCGCCACTACAGCGACGACGTGGTCCGTGCCTTCGTTGCCAAGGCGGCGGTCAACGGCATCGACGTGTTCCGCATCTTCGACGCGATGAACGACGTGCGTAACCTGCGCGTCTCCATCGAAGCGGTGAAGGCTGCTGGCAAGCACGCCCAGGGCACCATTGCCTATACCACCAGCCCGGTGCACACCATCGAGGCCTTCGTTGCCCAGGGCAAGGCCATGGCCGACATGGGCGTGGACTCCATCGCCATCAAGGACATGGCCGGCCTGCTGACTCCGTATGCCACCGGCCAACTGGTCAAGGCGCTGAAAGAGGCGCTGCCGCTGGACGTGGTGGTGCACTCCCACGACACCGCCGGCGTGGCCAGCATGTGCCAGCTCAAGGCTGTGGAAAACGGCGCCGACCGCATCGACACCGCGATCTCCAGCATGGCCTGGGGCACCAGCCATCCGGGCACCGAATCCATGGTCGCCGCCCTGCGCGACACCCCGTTCGATACCGGCCTGGACCTGGAGCTGATCCAGGAAATCGGCATGTACTTCCACGCCGTGCGCAAGAAGTACCACCAGTTCGAGAGCGAGTTCACTGGCGTGGATACCCGCGTGCAGGTCAACCAGGTACCGGGCGGGATGATTTCCAACCTGGCCAACCAGCTCAAGGAACAGGGCGCGCTGAACCGCATGCCCGAAGTGCTCGCGGAAATCCCCCGCGTGCGCGAAGACCTCGGTTTCCCGCCCCTGGTCACCCCGACCTCGCAGATCGTCGGCACTCAGGCGTTCTTCAACGTGCTGGCCGGCGAGCGCTACAAGACCATTACCAACGAGGTGAAGCTCTACCTGCAGGGCCGTTACGGCAAGGCGCCGGGCAAGATCAACGAGCAGCTGCGCCGCCAGGCCATCGGCAACGAGGAAGTCATCGACGTGCGCCCGGCCGACCTGATCAAGCCGGAGCTGAACAAGCTGCGCGAAGAGATTGGCAGCCTGGCCAAGTCCGAAGAGGACGTGCTGACCTTCGCCATGTTCCCCGACATCGGCCGCAAGTTCCTCGAGGAGCGTGCCGCCGGCACCCTGAAACCCGAAGAGCTGCTGCCGATCCCCAACGGCAAGGGCGTCGCCGCTGCCGGCGGTGAGGGCGTACCGACCGAATTCGTGGTCGACGTGCACGGCGAGAGCTACCGCGTGGACATCACCGGCGTCGGCGTGAAGACCGACGGCAAGCGCCACTTCTACCTGTCGGTGGATGGCATGCCCGAAGAAGTGGTGTTCGAGCCGCTCAACGAGTTCGTCGGCGGCGGCGGCAACAAGCGCAAGCACGCCAGCGAGCCGGGCCATGTCAGCACCACCATGCCGGGCAACATCGTCGATGTGCTGGTGAAGGAAGGCGACAGCGTGAAGGCCGGCCAGGCCGTGCTGATCACCGAAGCCATGAAGATGGAGACCGAAGTGCAGGCGGGCATCGCCGGCACCGTGAAGGCCATCCACGTAGCCAAGGGCGACCGGGTCAACCCCGGTGAGATCCTGGTTGAAATTGAAGGCTGACCAAGGACAGACGGGTCTTTAAGGTTCAGTCCCACGGGGGAGCACGATGCTCCCCCTTTTTTTGCCCGCAGGTTTATCCCGACGGATCGTTTGCTTGATCTGCGTCGGAAACTTCCTTCAGAAACCCATTAGCGTCGACGCTGGGAAAACTGACCAGGGTGCGGTGATGGGGAGAGTCGTTCTGTGGTGGGTGCTGCTGTGCGCGAGCGCCCAGGCATTGGCGCAGTCATCGGAAATGATGGATCGGCTTGCTGCCCTGGAGAAGGACCCGGCCAAGCGCGAACAGGCCTATGCGGCCGCCGAGGAGCGCATCCTGCTGTGCAGCAAGTGTCACGGCAAGGACGGCAACAGCAAGCGCGATTACATCCCCAACCTGGCCGGGCAGAATCCGCAGTACCTGTTCGATGCCTTCGAGAAGTACGTCGACGGCCAGCGCACCGACTTCGTGATGAACCAGGCGGCCAAGCTGCTGACGCTCAACGAGCGGGTGAATATCGCTTACTACTTCAGCCAGCAGGAGGTCCTGCCACGCACGGAAGCCGTGCCTGACGCGACGGAGATCGAGCAGGGTGCCCAGCGTTTCGCCACGGTCTGCGTGACCTGCCATGGCGCCCAGGCGATGGGCCGTGATGGCTTCCCGCGCATTGCCGGGCAGCCAAGGCCATACCTGACCCACGCGCTGCAGCGCTACCGTGACAAGGACCCGAGCCGGGCTGGCTCGCCGATGCTGGCGGTAGCCGGGCTACTCAGCGATGACGACATCAAGGCGCTGGCCGCTTACCTCAGCCAACTGCGCCCCTGAATCAACCAGCCGCCCTGCGGCGGCTGGCTGGAATGCGCTGTAAAGCCGGGTGAAATCCTACTGCTGCTTGTTCTCGGCCGGCTTGTCGGCGGTCTCGGGTTGCGCTTGCGGTGCGGCCTGTTCGGCGGCTGGCTGCTCTGCCGGAGTGGCTTGTTCCTCGGTGGAAGCCGGTGCGGGCTGCTCCGCCGGCGCGGCTTCAGGTTGCGGCGCAGGCTTGGCTTGCTGGGTGGCGGCTGCGGGCACAGCGGTCTGCGAGGTCGGCTCGGGTTTCTTGTCGCAGGCGGCGAGGACGGCGCAGGCGGCGATCAGGAGGCAAAGCTTTTTCATGAGGGTGCTCACTCATCGAGGGTTGGCGAATGCCGGTCGGTTGACCGGGGCCGCAAGCTTTGCCGTCTCCGGGGTGTGAGGCCATTTGCCGTGCTCCGAGATTGGCCGGGAAATTTCCGATTCATCCGTGTCAAAGACTCAAAGGAAAAAGCCCGGTGGGTACCGGGCTTTTTCGTTGCACGTTGTTCAGGTCAGAACGCCATCTGCCACTGGGCGATCAGCGCGTGGTTCTGCGCATTGCTCCCCATCTGCCCGCTGTAGCCGATGCCGACGCTATTGCGTGCGGACAGGCCGACGTCGAAACCGACGTCCAGCAGCAGGCTGTTGCGGTCCAACGCGGTGCCCTGGACGCTGAAGGCATCACCGCCGGCAATGAAGGACTGGCGGGTTTCGCTGTCGATGTCGCCGAAGGTGTGACGCCAGCCCAGGCCCAGGCGCGGGGTGAAACTCATGCCGTTGCTCAGGGTATCCAGGCGGGCGATGCGCAGGCCCAGGGTGCTGCTCAGGTTGTCCTGGTCCTGGGAGTCGACGTGCAGTGCGGCGGCGCCGCCTTTCTCGTCGTACGAATCGCGCTCGTAGCGCTGGTAGTCCAGGCGTGCGTAGGGCTCGGCGCTCAGGCGGCCGCTGCCCATGGAGTAGCCAGTCTCGGCGAAGGCCTGCCAGCTGTCGGCGTCATAGTCACCTTTGGGGCGATCGCTGACGCCGTCGAACTCGACCCGGCGTTTGCTCTCGCCGTCGTGGCTGCTGTAGGCCGCGCCCAGTCGCAGGGCCAGCGGGCCGCTCTGGTGCAGCGCGTAGGCGCCCAGGTGCCAGCTGTCGATATCGCCGGAAACACCGCCGCTGCCATCCAGGTCAGTGTGCGAGTAGCCGCCCAGCACGCCCAGGCGCCAGTCCGGAGTCACCGCCCAGTCGGCACCGAGCAGGGTGCCGCCGGTGTTCTGTTGCAGGTCGCCACTCTTGTTGTGTTCGTCGAGCTTGCCGTGGCTGCCGATGCCCTGTACCCACAGCCGGCCGGAGGCGTTCGGGTCGTTCAGGTTGCGCGCTTCGCTGGGCACGCCGGTGGCGGCGAGCATCGGTGTATCGTTGCGCTCGGTGGCAGCCAGCAAGCTGCTGCTGCCCAGTTGGCGTACGGCGTTGAGCATGGCGCTGCCGACCTGCTGGCTGCCGACGATGGTCGCGGCGGCGAGGCTGGCGTTACTGGCGCCGGCCAACTGCTCCAGGGCAGCGCTGGCGTTGCTTGCATCGCTGGTGACCAGTGCGTTGTACAGCGCGCCGCCGTTCTGGCTTTGCAGCGCGGCGCCGGCATTGCGGCCGTTGCTGCTGCTGGCCAGGTCGCCGAACTGCACGTCGTTGCGGATCAGTTGCAGGTCGACGCTATTGGCGCTGTAGCTGAGCGTCGGGGTGAGGAAGGCGAAGTTGCTCTTCACGTCGGCGAACTGCCCGCTGACGCCGCCGGTAGCGCTGATGACCTGCACACTGCTCTGCCACGGCCAGTTGCCGCTGCCAGCCTGCACGGCGAGGTGCGAGCCTGCGATGCTGGCGGTGCCGTCCACCTGCACGATGGCGTGGGCGCCGCTGGGCTCCACGCCGAAGGAGAGCGTCGAGCCGCTCTGCAGGTTGAGGTTGCCGGTGACGTGGGCAGCGCCCAGGGTCGGCGAGGCGACCAGGGTGCCGGCGACGTCCAGGCCGCCGACACTGCCGCTGCCCGAGTAGGTGGCGCCCTGGTCGACCTGCAGGGTGCCGAGGAGGCTGCCGGTGTTGCTCAGGCTGGCGCCGCTGAAGACTTCGCCGCCTTCGCTGAAGTCGTTCACGCTGGAGAGGGCCCAACTGCCCTGTTTCACCTCCAGCCATTCGAAGTTGCTGCTGTTGCCGAAGCTGCCGCCGGCGGCGTCGTCGAGGGTCACGCTATCGCGGCCGCTGCCGCCGTCCACCAGGCCTTCGAAGCGGCTGCCGGAGAGCAGCACCAGGCTGTCGTTGCCGCCGCCCATTTCCAATGCGATGCCGTTGCCGCCGAGGATCAGGCCGTCGTTGATCACGGTGTCGTCGAGGTCGCCCGAGAGGGTCACGCCCGAGGAGGATTCGCCGGAAATCGTGCCGTGGTTTTCCAGTGTGGTGGAGCTGAAGCCGCTGTTGCCGTTGCCGTCGTCGACCAGGATGCCGCGGTCGACGCTGCGGATGATGGCGCCGGCGTAGTTGATGATGGTGCCGCCGCCCATGGCGATGCCTTCGCTGCCGTTGGGCGAGCCGTCCTTCGAGCCGGCGGCGCCGAGGCCTTCGATGATGCCGTGGTTCTCGATGCGGCCGGTGTAGTCGATGTCCACGCCATCGCCGTCGCCGTCCGGCACCAGGCCGTTGTAGGCGCCGCTGATGCGCCCGTAGTTGATCACGGTGCCGTCGCCGTCCGAGCCGAAGCCCGAGCCGTTGCGGCCGATGATCACGCCGTCCGCATGGTTGATCAGGGTGGCGCCCATATCGGTGGTGATGCCGTGGCGGCCGCCGCTGATCAGGCCGTGGTTTTCCACCTGGCCGCCCGCGGCACCCTGGAAGTCGATGCCGTCGTTCTTGGTGTCGGCGGTGACCATGTCGGAGCTGCTGATCTCGCCGTAGTTGGTGATGCTCGCGTTGCCGCCGGGGCGAATCGCGTCGTTGCCGTCGCTGTGGATGACCCCGCTGGCGCGGTTGATGATCGTGGTGGCGGCGGCGCTCTGCAGCTTGTCCAGGTCCAGCGCCTGGCCGGTGGCCGAGGTGATGCTGCCGGCGTTGTCGATCAGCAGGCTGCCGGCGCTGAACGGGTTGTTCATGCGGATGGCGTCGTCGTAGCCGCCGATGCGGCCGCCTTCGCGGTTGATGATCTGGTAGAAGCGCGTGGTGCTGTCGCTGCCGGAGGTATCGACCACGCGGCCGGTGGTGGACTGCAGCAGGCCGCTGTTGTCGATGACCACGCCGCTGCCGGTAGCTGCGCCCTTGAGGTCGAGGCTCTTGCCGCTGGTGACCAGGCTGCCGGTGCGGGTGACCGTCAGGGTGTCCTGGTTGGCCAGGGTCCGGCTGCTGGTCTGCGCGTCGCTGATGATGGGCGATACCGGAACGGCATGGGCGGTTTCGGCGGCCAGGCTCGCCAGAACGACGGCGATGCTCAGCGCGAGCGGGGAGGGCTTGTGCAGCATGGCGTGGCGTCCTTTTTCTTATCGAAGAGGCCGCCTTTTATAGCGATGGATTCTTACGCTTTTGTAACGGTGCTGGCTCATTGTCAATGCTGTTGCCGGGCAGGGACGGGAGAAACCTTATATACTCTGCGGTCTTTTTACCGTTTCCACTGTGAGAACCGCCGTGAGCCAGCTGCCGCCCTGCCCCAAATGCAATTCCGAATACACCTACCAAGACGGCGCCCAGCTGGTCTGCCCCGAGTGCGCCCATGAGTGGTCCGCCGATGCATCCGCCGAGGCTGACGGCGACGCGCGCGTGATCAAGGACTCGGTGGGCAACCTGCTGCAGGACGGCGATACCGTCACCGTGATCAAGGACCTCAAGGTCAAGGGCTCGTCCCTGGTGGTTAAGGTCGGCACCAAGGTGAAGAACATCCGTCTCGTCGACGGCGACCACGACATCGACTGCAAGATCGACGGCATCGGCGCGATGAAGCTGAAGTCGGAGTTCGTGCGCAAGGTCTGAGCCTACTGCACAGCGATGAGAAAGCCCGGCCAAGTGCCGGGCTTTTTGTTGCCTGCCTGCCGCAATACCTCCGGCTTTCTGTAGGAGCGAGCTTGCTCGCGAACCGCCCAGCTTCGGTGCATGCCTGGAGCCCTGTTCGCGAGCAGGCTTGCTCCTACAGGTGACCCATGCCCCTCAGAAAACGGGTCTGAGGCACTTATTCCTTGTAGTAAACGATCTGGTTGCTGGTCGCCAGCAGCGCGCCGGACTCGCTCCACAGCTGCGCGCTCTGGTCGAAGAAGCCATTGCGGAATTCCTGGGCGCGGGCGTCGCCCAGCAGGTGGCCGGTGCCGACCTCGGCCAGTTGCGCCGCGTCGGTGTGGAAGTAGGTGGTGATCGACACGGTGCCGGCCGGTACCGGCGTGGCGCGGCGCAGCCAGACGCGCGGGTAGAAGATGTCGCTCAGCGCCGCCAGGGACAGGAAGTCCAGCGGGCGTGGTTGTGCATCGCGCATCCAGAGCTGGCTGCGGCTGGTCTCGCCGCTGCCGTCCCATTTCGTCGGGAAGGCGCCGGAGACCGGGCGCATCTCGTACTGCCTGGGCCAGGCCACGCCCTTGGCGGCTGGGCTCATCGGCTCGAAGTCGCTGGGCGGAGCGACGTTCGGCGCGGGGATATCGGTCAGGCTCCAGGTTTCGCGGCGCAGCGCGGTGACCAGGGTGGCGGTGGTGGTGACCTGCTGTTCGCCGGCGTCATCGGGCTGGGTCAGTTGCAGCAGCCAGTGCTGGGTGGAGCGGTTGGTGCGCACCGGGACGGCTTCGACCTGGAAGGCGCCTGCCACGACGGCAGCGGCATAGTTCACCGTCAATGACACCGGGCTGCCGAGCAGCTGCGGATGGCGCAGCGCGCCCTGCAGCAGGACCGCGGCGGTCACGCCGCCGAAGGGGCCGACCATGTTCCAGTAGTCCTGGCTGGTGTGGCCTTCGTAGAGGTTGGGCTGGCCGGCTACGGGTTGCAGGGCCACGGCGCGGTCGAACGGGTGCAGGGCAGTATCGGTCATGACTCTCTCGGTGCTTTTTGTTCTCGGGAGAGGCTCTATGTAGAGGAAAGCGCCGAGGCGGGTCAAGGATACCGAGCGGTCAGGGCGTGACCTCGAAGCGCAATGTGCCGATGACTTGTCCGGCTTCGGTGAGCACCTGCACCTGCCACTTGCCGCTGGGGTCGCTGGGGAAGTTCTGCTTGTGCGTCCAGGCGCGATAGCCGGCTTCGCGGCCGCCCTTGATGTCCAGGGCGATGCGGTCGACTTCCTGGCCGTCCTTGCGCCAGGCGTGATAGATGCGCTCGTTCAGCCCGCGCGGAGCGTTGATCGCGGTGTAGGCGTAAAGGCCCTGGCTCTTGATCTGCGCGACGCTGACCGTCTCCAGGCTGTCGCCGGGAGTGCGCTGGGCGTTGTCGAAGCTCTCGGTCACCGCCATCTCGGTCATCCACAGGGTCGACGGCGGCACCCAGGCGCGGGCGAACCAGCCCACCGCGCCGATGGACAGGGTCAGGCCGACGAGGGCGAACCAACGCCACCATTTGTGGATCTTCACCGTCACCGCGAGGCTCGGGAAGGACAGCAGCACGGCGATGCCCAGCGCCGCCTGGTAACTCTGCGGGGTGCTCAGGTGGAGGATGATCGGCAGCGCGGTGAGCAGCACCGCGAACAGCGTCAGGGTGTGATAGCCGAGGAAGGTCCAGCGCCGCACCGACAGCCACTTGTAGTAGATCGGGTCGGTGATCGCGGCAAGCCCCGCCAGCGTCAGCACGCCGGTGAACAGCGCCTGGCCGCTGTTCCAGGTGGTGGTGACGAAGAAGAACGGCAGGCAGAAGAACAGGCTTTCCTGGTGGATCAGCTGGGTGGCGTAGCGCAGCAGGCCCGGCGGTACTTCCCAGCCGAAGCGGCTCTTGAAGCGCTTGGTGAGCAGGTTCTCCAGCATCAGCCAGATCCAGCTGACCAGCATGACGATGGCCATGGCGCGGGCGAAACCGGCGCGGTGGCGGTCGACCATGACGAAGCTGAACACCCCGGAGCAGAAACCGAAGAGGGCGATCAGGCGCGGGTAGCGCTGCAGCAGGCCGAGGACGAGGGTGATCAGGCGCTGCACGCGCTCTTTCCAGATGAGCATGGGGACGATGGGACAACGGAAACGAAAGGGGGCGAGATTGTAACGCCGGATGTCGGCGAGGGGCACGGGGAGTGACGGGAGGGGAGTTTGGTGCCTGGGTGTTTCCCTCACCCCAGCCCTCTCCCAGGGGGAGAGGGGGCCGTTCGCAGTGTTGGCTTGTTTTCGGAGTTAGCCGGCGAGCGCTGTGTATTCAGTGCATGCCGACCAGTCCCCTCTCCCTCCGGGAGAGGGCGAGGGCAGGCCGCAGCGCCGACGTCTGTTCGCGAGCAAGCTCGCTCCTACGAAGAGCGGGCTTCAATGCTTCCCGCTCAACTCCTCCCGTGCGAAGTCGACGAATAGCTGCGCCGGCTTGGTCAGCTGGGCGCGCTTGAGCCAGGCGGCGACCAGGCCGGAGGCGCTGACGTCCTCGGCGATGTTCACCATCACCACCTTCTTGCCGTCGTAGGTGCACTCCGAATGCGGGCGGGTGACCAGCACCGAGAAGCCGAAACCCTGGCCGACCATGCCGCGCACCATCTCGATGGAGGGCGAGCTGAAGGCGATGTGCGGGTTCAGCCCCAGTTCCTCGAAGATGCGCACGAAGTAGGTGCGGCTGGGTTGCACGTCCAACAGGATCATCGGTTCCAGCACCAGGTCGCGCAGGGAGACCTTGTCCTGCTTGGCGAAGCGGTGGTTCTCCGGCAGCAGCGCGTAGGGGCGCTGGGCGGGCATCAGCGGGTCGGTGGAGATGGTCGCGTCGAGGTCGTGTTCGTAGAGCAGCGCCAGGTCGAAGCGGCCGGCGGTGAGGCCCTGCACCAGCTCCTGCTGTTCGCCGTCGCTGATGCGGATTTCCACGCCCGGATAGCGCTCGCGGAAGCCCGAGATCAGCCGCGGCAGGTAGAGCGGGGCGACCGTCTCGAAGCAGCCGATGTCGATCTGCCCGGCGACCACGTCGTTGTCGGCCAGGGCGTTCTGCTCGAATTCGTGGGCCATGCGCAGCAGTTCCTGCGCCTTGCGGTAGAAGCGCGCGCCGCTGGGAGTGAGCGACACGCCCTGGGCGTGGTGGCGGATGAACAGCTGCACGCCGAAGCTCTCTTCCAGACCCTTGATCGCCGTGGAGATGGACGGTTGCGCGATGTACAGCTTGCGCGAGGCTTCAGCCACGCTGCCGCACTCCACGGTGGTCACGAAATACTTCAGTTGCCGCAAGGTATAGGAAGCCACTGCACGCCTCGTTGATGCTTTTTTATACAAGATACCGCGTTGAGCCGGCCGGCGGGGGCGGCCCGTGGCGAAGATTTTCCTCGCCGGGGACCACATTTTTCATGGCCTTGGCCGCCTGCTGCGTCCCTCCGGGCGCGGGCATACTCCGCCCAAACCCAAAATGCACCCTGCAAATCCCGTACACGCGGACTGGAGTAAAGCCCATGCGCATGGCCCTGTGGCAGACCTGCGGACTTCCCGGCGACGTTGCCGGCAACCTCGACCAACTGGAGCGCCAGGCCAGCGCGGCCGCCGCAACCGGCGCGCAGCTGCTGCTCTGCCCGGAACTCTGGCTGGGCGGCTACAACGTCCCGCAGCAGATGAACGAGCTGGCCGAAGCGGCGGACGGGCCATCCGCCCGGCGTATCGGCGAGCTGGCGCAGCGCCTCGGGCTGGCTATCGCCTACGGCTACGCCGAACGCCACCCTCAGGGCGGCAAGCCGTACAACTCGGTGCAGGTGATCGGCCCATCCGGGAAGGCCATCGGGCACTACCGCAAGGCGCACCTGTTCGGCGCCATGGAGCGCGAAGTGTTCAGCGCCGGCGATGTGCTGGAAGCCCCGTTCGACTACGCCGGCTGGCGTATCGGCCTGCTGATCTGCTTCGACGTGGAGTATCCCGAGGCGGTACGCACCCACGCACTGAACGGCGCCGGGCTGATCCTCATCCCCACCGCGCTGACGCCGGAGTACGGCGCGGTTCCGGGCGTGATCGTCCCGGCGCGGGCGGTGGAGAACCAGTTGTTCGTCGCCTACTGCAACCACTGCGGCGTGGAGGACGGACTGGCCTTCCTCGGCGGCTCCTGCATCGTCGCGCCGGACGGCGAGCGCCTGGCTGCCGCCGGGCCCGCGGAGAGTCTGCTGATCGTCGATCTCGACACGCAGCAGCGTGCCCGCCAGGCCGGCACTTTCCCTTACCTGGCGTGCCGCCGCCCCGAGCTGTACGGTGCGCTGACCCGCTGAATACGGGCCCTGCAGCGGTGCGCAGGCACGCCCCGCGATGGCGCGCCATGCTCCGGGCTGGTGCGAGGCTGCCCAGCTTTTTCATATACCCCGAAGACAAATTTAATAATTTTCCTTGGCAAGGCCTTCGGCGACCATCCAATCCACATTCCAACAACAACGATCCTCCACGGAGTGCCCTGGTGTACGAGCTCAACGATTGGCGGCAGCGTGCTGCCCGGCAGACCTTCATCGACAGCGCGCTGATCGGCGGCCGCCGCGTGGCTGCGCAGGACGGCGCGACCTTCGCGTCCATCGACCCGGCGACCAATCGCCTGCTGGCCAATGTCGCCGCCTGTGGCGCGGCCGAGATCGACGCCGCCGTGCGGGTTGCCCGCCAGGCCTTCGAGACCGGCCCCTGGGCGCGCATGGCGCCGCGTGAGCGCAAGGCCGTGCTGCAGAAGCTCGCCGAGCTGATGATGGCCAACCGCGACGAACTGGCCCTGCTCGATACCCTGAACATGGGCAAGCCGGTGATGGACGCCTGGAATATCGACGTGCCCGGCGCCGCTGGCGTGTTCTCCTGGTACGCCGAAAGCCTCGACAAGCTCTACGACCAGGTCGCCCCGACCGCGCAGAACGCCCTGGCCACCATCACCCGCACGCCGCTGGGCGTGATCGGCGCCGTGGTGCCGTGGAACTTCCCGCTCGACATGGCCGCCTGGAAGCTGGCGCCCGCGCTGGCCGCCGGCAACTCCGTGGTGCTCAAGCCCGCCGAGCAGTCGCCGTTCTCCGCCCTGCGCCTGGCCGAGCTGGCGCTCGAAGCCGGCATCCCCGAAGGCGTGCTGAACGTCGTGCCGGGCCTGGGCGAAACCGCCGGCAAGGCGCTGGGCCTGCACCCGGATGTGGACGCCCTGGTGTTCACCGGCTCGACCCAGGTCGGCAAGTACTTCATGCAGTATTCCGCGCAGTCCAACCTCAAGCAGGTCTGGCTGGAGTGCGGCGGCAAGAGCCCGAACCTGGTGTTCGCCGACTGCCGCGACCTCGACCTCGCCGCTGAAAAAGCCGCCTTCGGCATCTTCTTCAACCAGGGCGAAGTCTGCTCGGCCAACTCGCGCCTGCTGGTGGAGCGCTCGATCCACGACGAGTTCGTCGAACGCCTGATCGCCAAGGCCCGCGACTGGACGCCGGGCGACCCGCTGGACCCGGCCAGCCGCGCCGGCGCCATCGTCGACAACAAGCAGACCGCCGGCATCATGGCCTGTATCGACCGCGCCCAGAGCGATGGCGCGCAGCTCGCCTGCGGTGGCCGCCAGCTGAGCTTCAATGGCTCGGACAATTTCATCGAACCGACCCTCTTCACCGGCGTGCGCCCGGAACAGTCCCTGGCCCGCGACGAAGTGTTCGGCCCGGTGCTTGCAGTCATCCCCTTCGACAGCGAAGAGGAAGCCGTGCGTCTGGCCAACGACAGCATCTACGGCCTCGCCGCTTCGCTGTGGAGCGACGACCTGCACCGCGCTCACCGCGTGGCCCGCAAGCTGAACGCCGGCACCGTGTCGGTGAACACCGTGGACGCGCTGGACCCGGCGATTCCCTTTGGCGGCGGCAAGCAGTCCGGCTTCGGCCGCGACCTCTCGCTGCACTCGTTCGACAAGTACACCCAGTTGAAAACCACCTGGTTCCAGCTGCGCGACTGAAGACAAGACAGGCCGCCGGGGTCGAACCCGGCGCCTGAGCAATACCCCGATTCATAAGAGCCTGTTTTTAACGCCGCCATGCCGACGCGCAGCAGATCGTAAACAGGTTCTAACCGAACCGTTCGAGACGGCCGGTGAGACTGCCCAGGTAAGTCCGTCGCCCTCGATCCCCTGAAGACCCCTCAGGCCGGCTGCCGGAGCACCGCCGAGGGATAGAGGAGAAAGTCGATGACCGACAACACCCGCGCCCCGCGCGACACCCGTGAATACCAGAAAGCCGACGCGGCCCACCACATCCATGCCTTCCTCGACCAGAAGGCGCTGAACGCCGAGGGCCCGCGCGTGATGGTGCGTGGCGAAGGCCTGCATCTGTGGGACAACGACGGCAACAAGTACATCGACGGCATGTCCGGCCTGTGGTGCACCAACCTGGGCTACGGCCGCAAGGACCTGACCGCCGCCGCCACCGCCCAGCTGGACGAGTTGCCGTACTACAACATGTTCTTCCACACCACCCACCCGGCGGTGATCGAACTCTCCGAGACGCTCTTCAGCCTGCTGCCCGACCACTACAGCCACGCGATCTACACCAACTCCGGCTCCGAGGCCAACGAGGTGCTGATCCGTACCGTGCGCCGCTTCTGGCAGATCGAAGGCAAGCCGCAGAAGAAGATCATGATCGGTCGCTGGAACGGCTACCACGGCTCGACCCTGGCGGCCACCGCGCTGGGCGGCATGAAGTTCATGCACGAGATGGGCGGCCTGATCCCGGACATCGCGCACATCGACGAACCCTACTTCTTCGCCGCCGGCGGTGACCTGACCCCGGCCGAGTTCGGCCGTCGCTGCGCGCTGCAGCTGGAAGAGAAGATTCTCGAACTGGGCGCCGACAACGTCGCCGGCTTCATCGCCGAGCCGTTCCAGGGCGCCGGCGGCATGATCTTCCCGCCGGAAAGCTACTGGCCGGAAATCCAGCGCATCTGCCGTCAGTACGACGTGCTGCTGTGCGCCGACGAAGTGATCGGTGGCTTCGGCCGTACCGGCGAGTGGTTCGCCCACCAGCACTTCGGCTTCCAGCCGGACACCCTGTCCATCGCCAAGGGCCTGACCTCCGGCTACATCCCCATGGGCGGCCTGGTGCTGAGCAAGCGCATCGCCAAGGCGCTGGTGGAAGAGGGCGGCGTGTTCGCCCACGGCCTGACCTACTCCGGCCACCCGGTGGCCGCCGCCGTCGCCGTCGCCAACCTGCGCGCGCTGCGTGACGAGGGCTGGGTGACTGCGGTGAAGAACGACACCGGCCCGTACCTGCAGCAGTGCCTGCGCGAGGTCTTCGGCAACCACCCGCTGGTGGGCGACATCCAGGGCACCGGCTTCGTCGCCGCGCTGCAGTTCGTCGAGGACAAGGCCACCCGCAAGCGCTTCGACAACGAGAACGACATCGCCTGGCGCTGCCGCACCATCGGCTTCGAGGAAGGCGTGATCATCCGTTCCACCCTCGGCCGCATGATCATGGCCCCGGCGCTGGTCGCCGGTCGTGCCGAGATCGACGAACTGGTCGACAAGACCCGCCGCGCGGTGGATCGCACGGCCCAGGAAATCGGCGTGCTGTAAGGCACGCACTTTTGTAGGAGCGAGGAGGACGCCTAGTCCTTGCTCGCGAAGCTTTTGTGCTGGGTCTGAGGGCCCCTCTCCCTAACCCTCTCCCTGAAGGGAGAGGGGATTTATCCGAGTCGCCGGGAAGTGCCGTGCTCAATGGCGGCGCCGAACGGTTCCCTCTCCCTGAAGGGAGAGGGCGGGGGAGAGGGAACCCGCTAGCGCCGAAGTTTCACGAGCAATCCCGCTCCTACAAAAAAGAACACCAACAACAACGCCGCGAGCGCAAAGACGCCCGCGCGATGGAACCCTTTTGCCCGGCTTCTGGCCGGGGGTACTGCCCAGCAACACAACAACGCCAATCCGGCTGTGGGAGTCGTTCCATGAAAGTGTCCTTGCTCACGCGCATCTCCATCACCTGTGCCCTCGCCGCTGCTGTCGGCAGCGTGAATGCCCAGTCCCAAAGCATCACCGTCATCTCCTTCGGCGGCGCCACCAAGGCGGCCCAGGAGCAGGCCTACTTCAAGCCCTTCGAGGCCAGTGGCGCCGGCAAGATCGTTGCCGGCGAATACAACGGCGAGATGGCCAAGGTGAAGGCCATGGTCGATGTCGGCAAGGTCACCTGGGACGTGGTCGAGGTGGAAAGCCCCGAGCTGCTGCGCGGCTGCGAGGAAGGCCTGTTCGAGCGCATCGACCCGGCGGCCATCGGCGACGAGAAGAACTTCGTCCCCGGCACCCTCAGCGAGTGCGGCGTGGCCACCTACGTCTGGTCCATGGTCATGGCCTACAACGGCGCCAAGGTCGCCAAGGCCCCGCAGTCCTGGGCCGACTTCTGGAACACCGCCGAATATCCGGGCAAGCGCGGCCTGCGCAAGGGCGCCAAGTACACCCTGGAAATCGCCCTGCTGGCAGACGGCGTGAAGCAGGAAGATATCTACAAGGTGCTCGGCACGAAGGAAGGCGTCGACCGCGCCTTCGCCAAGCTCGACCAGCTCAAGGGCAACATCCAGTGGTGGGAAGCTGGCGCGCAACCGCCGCAGTGGCTGGCCGCCGGCGACGTGGTGATGAGCGCCGCCTACAACGGCCGCATTGCCGCCGCGCAGAAGGAAGGCGTGAAGCTGGGCATCGTCTGGCCGGGCAGCCTGTACGACCCGGAATACTGGGCCGTGGTGAAAGGCACGCCGAACAAGGCGCTGGCCGAGAAGTTCATCGCCTTCGCCAGTCAGCCCCAGACCCAGAAGACCTTCTCCGAGAACATCCCCTACGGCCCCGTGCACAAGGGCACCCTCGACCTGCTGCCGGCGGACGTGCGCGTCGCGCTGCCCACCGCGCCGGCCAACCTCGAAGGCGCCCGCTCGGTGGACGCGGCCTTCTGGGTCGACCACGGCGAAGAGCTGGAACAGCGCTTCAACGCCTGGGCCGCTCGCTGATTTCCCTTTCCTGATCCGCGCCCGGCGCTTGCGCCGGGCCTGCCTTGCCAACGACGCGTGAGAAACACCATGACAACGACGCACAACCAGGCGACGACGCTGGAGCTGAGCACCATCCAGCCCATCGCTGCGCATGAACGACACGGCCGCGCCCGCGACCTCTTCACCATCTGGTTCGGCAGCAACATCATGCTGCTGACCGTGGTCACCGGCGCCCTGGCGGTCACCGTGTTCAAGCTGCCATTCTTCGCCGCCGTGCTGGCGCTGGTGCTGGGCAACCTGGTGGGCGGCGTGTTCATGGCCCTGCACTCGGCCCAGGGCCCACAGCTGGGCGTGCCGCAGATGGTGCAGACCCGCGGCCAGTTTGGCTCCTTCGGCTCGCTGCTGGTGGTCGCCCTGGTGGTGATCATGTACCTGGGCTTCTTCGCTTCCAACCTGGTGCTCGGCGGCCAGGCGTTGCACGCGCGCTTCGAGGTGATCGGCACCAACACTGGCATCCTGCTGGTGGGTGCGATCAGTGTGATCGCCACGGTGTTCGGCTACCGCCTGATCCACGGCTACACCCGCGTGATGTCCTGGCTGTCCGGCGCGGTGCTGCTGATCAGCTTCGTCTGGCTGGTGTTCGTCCACGGCCTGCCGGCGGACCTGCTGCAGCGCAACGAGAACAACATCCCCGGCTTCCTCGGCGCGCTGTCCATCGCCGCGCTCTGGCAACTCGCCTACGCCCCCTACGTTTCCGACTACTCGCGCTACATGCCGCAGGGCACCGGTGCGCGCACTGCGTTCTGGTCGAGCTACTGGGGCTGCTGCCTGGGCTCCATCCTGCCAATGCTGCTGGGTGTGCTGGTCGGCCTGTCGGTGGGCGAGGGCGACGTCATCGCCGGCCTGATCGAGATGACCGGCGGCTTCAGCGCCATCATGGTTGCGGTGTTCTCCATCGGCATCGCCGCGACCAACTCGATGAACCTGTACTGCGGCACGCTCTCGGCCATCACCGTCGGCCAGACCCTGCTGCCGTCCTGGTCGGCCCAGGCCGGCTGGCGCGCGGTGATCGCCCTGGCGCTGTTCGGTGGCTCGCTGGCCATCGCCCTGCTCGGCCAGGACAACTTCATGGCCAACTACACCAACTTCATCCTGCTGCTGCTCTACGTGCTGGTGCCCTGGAGCGCGATCAACCTGGTCGACTACTACCTGGTGGCCCACGGCGAATACGACGTGCTGTCGTTCTTCCGGCGTGACGGCGGTATCTACGGCACCTTCAACTGGACCGCGGTGAACTGCTACATCCTCGGCATCCTGGTGCAGGTGCCGTTCATGTCCACCGCGCTCTACACCGGCGCCGCCGCGCAGGCCATGAACGGCGCGGACATCTCCTGGGTCGTCGGCCTGGGCGTGGTCTCGCCGGTCTACTGGCTGTTCAGCCGCAAGCGCCAGCGCGCCCTGAAGGCGGCCCGCGCATGAGCCGTCGTACCGGGTTCTTCTTCGACGAGCGCTGCTTCTGGCACGCGACCGGGCTGCATGCCCTGATCCTCCCGGTCGGCGGCTGGCTGCAGCCGCCGGTGGGCGCCGGCCACGCCGAGTCGCCGGAGAGCAAGCGCCGGCTGAAAAGCCTGATGGATGTCTCCGGCCTGAGCAGCCAGTTGCACCTGTCCAGCGCGCCGCTGGCCAGCGAGGAAGACCTGCTGCGCGTGCACCCGGCGAGTTACCTGGAGCGCTTCAAGGCCTACAGCGAAGCCGGCCACGGCGACATGGGCGAGGAAACCATGGTCAGCCATGGCACCTACGACATCGCCCGGCAATCCGCAGGCCTGACCATCGCCGCGGTGGACGCGGTATTGCGCGGCGAACTGGACAACGCCTACGCGCTGTCCCGCCCGCCGGGCCACCACTGCCTGCCCGATCGCGGCATGGGCTTCTGCTACCTGGCCAACATCGCCGTGGCGGTGGAGACGGCCAAGGCGCGCCACGGTATCCAGCGCGTGGCGGTGCTCGACTGGGACGTGCACCACGGCAACGGCACCGAGGCGATCTTCTACGGCCGTGACGACGTGCTGACCCTGTCGATCCACCAGGCCGACTGCTACCCCACTGGGACTGGCGCCGTGGACGACATCGGCGAAGGCGCGGGCAAGGGCTACAACCTCAATGTGCCGCTCTATCCGGGCAGCGGCGACGACGCCTACCGCGCGGCCATGGAAACCCTCATCGTGCCGGCGCTGGAACGCTTCCAGCCCGAGCTGATCGTGGTCGCCAGCGGCTTCGACGCCAACGGCGTGGACCCACTGGCGCGGATGCTCGCCCACAGCGAGACCTTCCGCTTCATGACTGCCGCCGTGCGTGACGCTGCCGAGCGCCTGTGCGATGGTAAGCTGGTGGTGGTGCACGAGGGCGGCTACGCGGAAGCCTACGTGCCGTTCTGCGGTCACGCGGTGATCGAGGAAATGGTTGGCGTGCGCACCGAGGTGGTCGATCCCTTCCTGCCGATGCTTGAAGGCCAGCAGCCGGACGCGGACTTCCGCGCCTTCCAGCGTCAGGCGCTGGAGCGGATGGCGGCGAAGCTGCTGGGCTGAACCTGCGACGAAACGGCGGATAACCGCGAGCGGTTATCCGCCCTACGGTATCGCGCCAAATCCCGTAGGGCGCATAACGCCCCCAGCGTTATCCGCCGCCTTCTCACGAGCTGAGCTTGGGTCGATGTCCTGCATCGACTTCGCGCCCGAGCGGCTAGAGTAGGGACTCCATCCAAAACAACGGATCGCGTCCCCATGAAGTTCCTGCTCCTTCCCCTCGGCCTGCTGGCCTTCTCCGCCCTCGCCCAGGCCGCTGCCGACTGCGCCGACGCCCAGACCCAGGCGGATATCAACGCCTGCATCGGCTCCGCTTACAAAGCCAGCGACAAGCGCCTCAACGACCTCTACGGGCAGTACCGCCAGCGCCTGGATGCCGGACAGAAGAAAGCGCTCACCGCCGCGCAGAAAGCCTGGCTGAACTACCGCGACTTGAGCTGCAAGTTCGAGACGTCCAGCGTCGAGGGTGGTTCGGGTTACCCGATGGCCTACAGCAACTGCCTGAAGGCCATGACCGATCAGCGCATCAAGGAGCTGCAGACGCTGTCCGACTGCCAGGAAGGCGACTTCAACTGCCCCGCTCCCAAGCACTGACGTCTTTTCTGTAGGAGCGAGCTTGCTCGCGAACAGATGTCCCGGTTGCGCCGGTGCTGGGCGGGTTCGCGAGCAAGAACTAGGCGTCCCCCTCGCTCCTACACGCCCCGGCCGCGCGGACAAAAAAAGGGAGCCTTGCGGCTCCCCTGGAGAGACGGCCGCGGAAGTGGAGTCGCGGCCGGGGGGCATGCGCCGTCAGGCGGCGCGGAACAGGTTGTGCGGGTCGATGACGAATTTCTTCGGCACCCCGGCATCGAACTCGCCGTAGCCTTTCGGCGCATCGTCCAGGGTGATGACTTCCACCCCGACGATGTCGGCGATCTTGATGCGGTCCCACATGATCGCCTGCATCAGCTGGCGGTTGTACTTCATCACCGGGGTCTGGCCGGTGTGGAAGCTGTGCGACTTGGCCCAGCCCAGGCCGAAGCGGATGCTCAGGCTGCCGTGCTTGGCGGCATCGTCCACGGCGCCCGGATCCTCGGTGACGTACAGGCCGGGAATGCCGATCTTGCCGGCCACCCGCACCACGCCCATCAGCGAGTTCAGCACGGTGGCCGGAGCCTCGTGCTGCGACCCGGAATGACCATGGCCGCGGGCCTCGAAGCCCACCGCGTCGACCGCGCAGTCCACTTCCGGCTCGCCCAGCAGGTCGGCGATCTGTTCGTGCAGCGGAGTGTCCTTGGACAGGTCGGCGATCTCGAAGCCCTGCGCCTTGGCGTGGGCCAGGCGGGTCGGGTTGACGTCACCGACGATGACCACGGCGGCGCCCAGCAGGCGGGCCGAAGCAGCGGCGGCAAGGCCCACCGGACCGGCGCCGGCGATGTAGACGGTGCTGCCCGGACCGACGCCGGCAGTCACTGCGCCGTGGTAGCCGGTGGGCAGGATATCGGAGAGGCAGGTCAGGTCGCGGATCTTCTCCATCGCCGCGTCGCGGTTGGGCAGTTTCAGCAGGTTGAAGTCGGCGTAGGGCACCAGTACGTATTCCGCCTGGCCGCCGACCCAGCCGCCCATGTCGACGTAGCCGTAGGCGCCGCCGGCGCGAGCCGGGTTGACCGTCAGGCAGACGCCGGTGTGCTGTTCCTTGCAGGTGCGGCAGTGGCCGCAGGCGACGTTGAAGGGCACCGAGACCAGGTCGCCGATCTTCATGGTCTCCACGCCCCGGCCGATCTCGACGACTTCACCGGTGATCTCGTGGCCCAGCACCAGGCCCTCCGGCGCGGTGGTACGGCCGCGGACCATGTGCTGGTCGGAGCCGCAGATGTTGGTGGAGACCACGCGCAGGATCACCCCGTGGTCGATCTGCTTGCCTTGCGGGTCCTGCATCTTCGGATAGGGGATGTTCTGGACCTCGACCTTTCCTGGGCCGAGATAAACCACACCACGATTGCCAGACATACGCATTCCTCATTGTGTTTGTGGGTACAAAGGCGGGCCCTGCGGCTCGCGGTTTTGCACTGGGATGTCGTGTGTTGCGCGACAGGGCCGGTCGGTACAGCTGGCAGCCGGCTGGGCTGTCGGTGTTGCTCGGTGCGTGGGAGGAGGTCTAAGAGCCCCTCACCCCAGCCCTCTCCCAGAGGGAGAGGGGGCTTGTTCGGTGCGCTGTCTGGTCACCGGCTTCACCGGCGGCTCCAGAAGCGTAGGGCGGATGAGCTCCATCCATCCGCCGTTCAGGCCGGCACGGCGGATAACGCCTGTGGCGTTATGCGCCCTACGGGTGCTGCTCTACAGCACCACCGTCCGGTTGGCATTCAGGAAGACGCGCTTCTCGATGTGGTAGCCCACGGCCTTGGCCAGGGTCAGGCACTCCACGTCGCGGCCCTTGGCGATCAGGTCCTCGGGGTAGTGGGAGTGGTCCACGGGCTCGACGCCCTGGGCGATGATCGGGCCCTCGTCGAGGTCGTTGTTGATGTAGTGGGCGGTGGCGCCGACCAGTTTCACGCCCTTCTGGTAGGCCTGGTGGTAGGGCTTGGCGCCCTTGAAGCCGGGCAGCAGCGAGTGGTGGATGTTGATCGCCCAGCCGTCCAGACGCCGGCATAGCTCGGGGGACAGCACCTGCATGTAGCGGGCGAGGATCACCAGCTCGGCGCCGGTTTCCTCGATCACCTGCCAGACCTTCGCCTCCTGCGCGCCCTTGTCGTTGGGGTCGAGGGCGAAGTGGTGGTAGGGAATGCCGTGCCAGCGCGCCAGCGGTTCCAGGTCCGGGTGGTTGGAGATCACCGCCGCCACGTCCATCGGCAACTGGCCGATGCGCTGGCGGTAGAGCAGGTCGTTCAGGCAGTGGTCGGCCTTGGAGACCATGATCACCACCTTGCTGCGGTAGCCCGGCGGGGTCAGTTCGACGTTCATCTGGAAGCGCGAGACGCGGTCGGCGAGGCCGGCGCGGAAGGCCGCCTCGTCGAAGCCGTCGCCGGCGCGGAATTCGATGCGGATGAAGAAGCGCTGCGCCAGGCGGTCGTCGAAGGAGTGGTGCTCGGTGACGTAGCAGCGCTGTTCGAACAGGTAGCGCGTGACCACGTCCACCGTGCCCAGCAGGCTCGGGCTGTCGGCGGTGAGGATCCAGGTATCGGGGGTGCGGCTCATGGTCTGGCTCCGAAGTTTTCCTCTGGTTGCAGAGGTTGGCGTGGGGTTTCCCTCACCCCGGCCCTCTCCCAGGGGGAGAGGGGGAAGAGCGTTTCTTATGCCGCTACCTGCAGGCCGTACTCGGCGCAGGCGTCCTGCAGCCACAGCCAGATGTAGTCGGAGAAGCTGCGGCGCACCACCAGCTCCCAGGTGTGCTCGCCGGTATGGCGGATCACCAGCTGGGACTTGGCGAAGTTCGTACCGACCGCCTTGCCCACCGGGAAGTTGCTCGGGTGCACGTCGTAGCCGGTGGACTTCATCAGCACTTCGCGGACCTTGGCGCCTTCGAGTTCCAGCAGGGTCTGGCCGCCGCTGACGTTGATCACCGAGTAGTGCAGTTCTTCGCCAAGCGCCTCGCGCAGGCGCTGCTCCACGGCGAATTCCTCGCCGCCGGGGACGATCAGCAGCCACTCGTCCGGGCCGAGCCACTGCAGCGAGGTTTCGCCCTTGGCCACCAGGCCCAGGGCGACCGGCAGCTCCAGGCCCAGGGCCTGGTGCACGCCACCGGCGAAGGCTGGGTCGTGGGCGTCGCCGCGCAGGGTCAGGTGGCCGAGGAATTTCTTCTCGCGCAGGGTCACGCCGGCATTGGCCACCTTGCGCGCGGCGAGCTTGTCCAGCTCGGCGTGGTGCAGGGGCGATTCGGCCTGGATGCCGTCGGCGGGGCGTTGCTGGTAGAGGTTGGCTTTGCTCATGTTCTGTTCACCTTGGGGGCGCTTATCGCCTGTTTCCCCTCACCCCAGCCCTCTCCCGAAGGGAGAGGGGGCCGAGCTGAGTATGCTGTGAGTGTCGTGCTCGCCGGCCGCCTCGAACTACACCCTCTCCCTCCGGGAGAGGGTGAGGGCAACCGGCCGATCCGAATCAATCCACGTTCTGCCGCTCCCCTTTCGGGTCGTAGAACACCGAGCTGCAGATTTCCGCCTCGATCACCCGGCCGTCCGCCAGCGGGGCATAGACCTTCTCGCCCAGGCGCTTGATGCCGCCCTTCACCACCGCCAGAGCGAAGCTGTAGCCCAGGCTGCTGCTCATGTAGCTGGAGGTGACGTGGCCGACCATGGTCGCCGGGACGCTGTGCTGCGGGGTGAACAGCAGTTGCGCGCCTTCGGGCAGCAGGTCCATCGGGTTGGTCGGCTTCAGGCCCACCAGCTGCTTGCGGTCTTCGCGCTGGCAGTCGGCGCGGTTCATGCCGCGCCAGCCGATCCAGGAGAAGGGCTTGGTACGACCGACCGCCCAACCCATGTTCAGGTCGTCCGGGGTCACCGAGGCGTCGGTGTCCTGGCCGACGATGATGAAGCCCTTCTCGGCGCGCAGGACGTGCATGGTCTCGGTGCCGTAAGGCGTCAGGTTGTACTTGGCGCCGGCGGCGACGATGGCCTCCAGCACACCCATGGCGTAGTTGGCCTGGATGTTCACCTCGTAGGACAGCTCGCCGGTGAAGGAGATGCGGAACACCCGCGCCGGCACGCCGGCGACCTTGCCTTCCTTCCAGGTCATGAAGGGGAAGGCGTCCTTGTCCAGGTCGATGTCGGTGACCTCGGCCAGCAGCTTGCGGCTGTTGGGGCCGGACAGAGTGAGGGTGGCCCAGTGGTCGGTGACCGAGGTGAAGTACACCTTCAGCTCCGGCCATTCGGTCTGGTGGTACAGCTCCAGCCACTCCAGCACGCGCGCCGCGCCGCCGGTGGTGGTGGTCATGACGAAGTGGTTGTCGGCCAGGCAGGCGGTGACGCCATCGTCGAAGACCATGCCGTCTTCCTTGCACATCAGGCCGTAGCGGGCCTTGCCCACGTCCAGCTTGGTCCAGGCGTTGGTGTAGACACGGTTGAGGAACTCGCGGGCGTCCGGGCCCTGGATGTCGATCTTGCCCAGGGTGGAGGCGTCGAGCAGGCCGACGCTTTCACGCACGGCGCGGCACTCGCGGGCCACGGCGGCGTGCATGTCTTCGCCGCGCTTGGGGAAGTACCACGGGCGCTTCCACTGGCCGACGTCCTCGAATTCGGCGCCGTTCTTCACATGCCAGGCGTGCAGGGCGGTGAAGCGTACCGGCTCGAACAGATGCCCGCAGTGGCGGCCGGCGACGGCGCCGAAGGTCACCGGGGTGTAGTTGGGGCGGAACATGGTGGTGCCGGTGTCGGCGATGCTCTTGCCCTGGGCGCGGGCGGCGATCGCCAGGCCGTTGATGTTGCCCAGCTTGCCCTGGTCGGTGCCGAAGCCCAGCGCGGTGTAGCGCTTGACGTGCTCGATGGACTCGAAGCCCTCGCGGCAGGCCAGTTCGATGGCGGCGGCGGTGACGTCGTTCTGGGTATCGACGAATTGCTTGGGCGCGCGCGCCGTGGATTTCTCGTGGGGCACCTGGAACAGCGCGAGGGTGGCGTCCTCGGCGCGCTCGGCGACCACCGGCAGCTCGCCGTCGACAGCCTTGAAACCGCCGTCGACAGCGGCCTGGCTGCCGGCCTGGTAGCCGTCGGCCAGGGCATCGGCGAGGCGGAACACGCCGTTCACCGCGCCGGCACAGAGGCGTTTCTGGAAGGCCAGGCCGGGCACGAAGGCGAGGATGTCCTCGCGCCATTCCGGCTTGCCGCCCAGGTGCGAGGCCAGGTGCACCACCGGGCTGTAGCCGCCGGAGCTGGCGACCAGGTCGCAGTCCAGCCACTCACCGGGCGCATTGACCTTGTGACGGAAGGTGTCGATGGACGCCACCTTCGCACCGCTCACGCGTTTGCTGCCGCGTGCCTCGATCACTGCGCTGCCGGTGATGACCCGCATACCGCGCTTGCGCGCTTCCTCGACCCACTCGCCACGCGGATTGGGGCGGGCGTCGGCGATGGCGACCACCTGCAGACCGGCTTCCTGCCAGTCCAGGGCGACGCGGTAGGCGTAGTCGTTGTTGGTGGACAGCACCAGTTTCTTCCCCGGTGCGACGCCATAGCGGCGTACGTAGGTGGAGACGGCGCCCGCGAGCATGTTGCCCGGCACGTCGTTGTTGCCGTAGACCAGCGGGCGCTCGTGGGCGCCGGCGGCCAGTACCACGCGGTTGGCGCGCACGCGGTGCACGCGCATGCGCACTTGACCCAACGGAGCGGTCTCACCGAGATGGTCGGTGCGGCGCTCGTGGATGGTGAGGAAGTTGTGGTCGTGGTAGCCGTTGACCGTGGCGCGCGGCAGCAGGAGCACGTCCGGGTTGCCTTCCAGCTCGGCGATCACCTTGGCCACCCATTCCTCGGCCGGCTTGCCGTCGAGGGTTTCGCGGGTATCCAGCAGGCTGCCGCCGAACTCTTCCTGTTCGTCGGCGAGGATCACCCGCGCACCGCTGCGCGAGGCGGCCAGGGCGGCGGCGAGGCCGGCGGGGCCGGCGCCGACGATCAGCACGTCGGCGTGGTGGTTCATCCAGTCGTAGCTGTCCGGGTCCACTTCGGTGGGCGCGCGGCCGAGGCCTGCGGCCTTGCGGATGTACTTCTCGTAGGTCAGCCACATGGACTGCGGGTACATGAAGGTCTTGTAGTAGAAGCCCGGCGGCATCAGCTTGCCGCCGACCTTGCCGAAGATCCCCATGAGGTCGTTCTGCACGTTCGGCCAGCCGTTGGTGGCGGTCGCCACCAGGCCGCTGTACAGCGCCTGCTGGGTGGCGCGCACGTTGGGCACCTGGGTGGATTCGCGCGAGCCGATCTGCAGGATGGCGTTGGGCTCTTCGGCGCCGGCGGCGACGATGCCGCGCGGGCGCGAGTACTTGAAGCTGCGGCCGAGGATGTCGACGCCGTTGGCCAGCAGCGCGGCGGCCAGGGTGTCACCGGCGAAGCCCTGGTAGCTCTGGCCGTTGAAGCTGAAGGTCAGCGGCTTGTTGCGGTCGATGCGACCGCCACGGGACAGGCGATTGATCTGGCTCATTAGGCCTTCTCCACGGCGGGCTGGACAGCGGATTTCTTCTCGGAGTTGGCGGCGGTGACGCTGGGTTTTTCGCCGATCTTGTAGGTTTCGAGAATCTCGTAGGTCACCGTGTGGCGGGTGACGTTGAAGTACTGGCGGCAGCCGGCGGCGTGCACCCACAGCTCGTGGTGGATGCCGCGCGGGTTGTCGCGGAAGAACAGGTAGTCGCCCCATTCGGCGTCGGTGCAGGCGGCCGGATCGAGCGGGCGCGGGATGTGCGCCTGGCCCTTGGCGTGGAATTCCTCTTCGGAACGCAGCTCGCCGCAATGGGGGCAGAAGATGTTTAGCATTTTGTAGCCTCCGGAAACTGATCTTGCCGGCTGACCGGCTCCCTCTCCCTTCAGGGAGAGGGTTGGGGAGAGGGTCGCTCTCCCGTTGTTTCGTTTCAGTTGAGGGTTGGCTCGCGCCTTCAGCACCCTCTCCCGCCCTTCGGGCACCCTCTCCCTGAAGGGAGAGGGTCATCAGATTTCGCCCTTCGGGCGGCTTTTAGTGAGCGACGGCGGCGGCGCCGTGTTCGTCGATCAGCGCGCCGGTGTGGAAGCGTTCGATGGAGAAGGGCGCGGCCAGCGGATGCGGCTCGCCCTTGGCGAGGGTGGCGGCGAAGACGTTGCCCGAACCGGGCGTGGCCTTGAAGCCGCCGGTGCCCCAGCCGCAGTTGAAGAACAGGTTCTTCACCGGAGCCTTGCCGATGATCGGGCAGGCGTCCGGGGTGGTGTCGACGATGCCGCCCCACTGGCGGTTCATGCGTACGCGCGAGAGCACCGGGAACATCTCGACGATCGCCTGCAGGGTGTGTTCGATCACCGGGTAGGAGCCGCGCTGGCCGTAGCCGTTGTAGCCGTCGATGCCGGCGCCGATGACCAGGTCGCCCTTGTCCGACTGGCTGATATAGCCGTGCACGGCGTTGGACATGATCACGCTGTCGATGATGGGTTTCAGCGGCTCGGAAACCAGCGCCTGCAGCGGGTGCGATTCGATCGGCAGGCGGAAGCCGGCGAGCATCGCCATGTGCCCGGAGTTGCCGGCGGTGACCACGCCGACGCGCTTGGCGCCGATGAAGCCGCGATTGGTCTCGACGCCGATCACCGCGCCGTCCTGCTTGCGGAAGCCGATCACTTCGGTCTGCTGGATCAGGTCCACGCCCAGGGCATCGGCCGCGCGGGCGAAGCCCCAGGCCACGGCATCGTGACGGGCCACGCCACCACGACGTTGCACGGTGGAGCCCATGACCGGGTAGCGGGCGCTCTTGGTGCAGTTCAGGTAGGGAATCTCTTCGGCCACCTGCTGGGCGTTGAGCAGTTCGCCGTCCACGCCGTTGAGTCGGTTGGCGCTGACGCGGCGCTCGCCGTCGCGCATGTCCTGCAGGGTGTGGCAGAGGTTGTAGACCCCGCGCTGGGAGAACATGACGTTGTAGTTCAGGTCCTGGGACAGGCCTTCCCACAGCTTCATCGCGTGTTCGTAGAGCAGCGCCGACTCGTCCCACAGGTAGTTGGAACGCACGATGGTGGTGTTGCGCGCGGTGTTGCCGCCGCCCAGCCAGCCCTTCTCGACCACCGCGACGTTGGTGATGCCGTGCTCCTTGGCCAGGTAGTAGGCCGTGGCCAGGCCGTGCCCGCCACCGCCGACGATGACCACGTCATACACCGGCTTGGGCGTGGGCGTGCGCCACATGCGCTGCCAGTTCTCGTGGTGGCTCAGGGAGTGCTTGAACAGGCCGAAGCCGGAGTAGCGTTGCATGGGGTGCTCCTGATCTCTTCCCCCTCTCCCCGGGGGAGAGGGCTGGGGTGAGGGGGTTGCTCCCCCCCCCCCCCCC
>NZ_MACM02000004.1:0-42887 GCF_001675465.2 Pseudomonas sp. AU12215 | reverse complement strand
CGCCATGGAAGATGGCCTGCGCTTCGCGATTCGCGAAGGCGGCCGTACCGTTGGCGCCGGCGTGGTTGCCAAGATCATCGAGTAATCGCTGATCCGCTGCAGAAAAAGGGACCCTTCGGGGTCCCTTTTTCGTTGAGTTGGTTAAATATTGACACCCCCCAGGCGCATCCGTACAATTGCGCCTCCTTTTAACGGGCGGAGTCCGTCCGTTGGGAATGGCAACTTGGAGTCTGAGGTCAAATGCAAAATCAACAAATCCGTATTCGGTTGAAGGCTTTTGATCACCGCCTGATCGACCAATCTACCCAGGAAATCGTGGAAACCGCGAAACGTACTGGCGCTCAGGTGCGTGGTCCGATTCCTCTGCCGACCCGCAAGGAACGTTACACCGTGCTGATTTCCCCGCACGTCAACAAGGACGCTCGTGACCAGTACGAAATTCGTACCCACAAGCGTGTTCTCGACATCGTTCAGCCGACCGACAAAACCGTCGACGCGCTGATGAAGCTCGACCTTGCTGCTGGCGTCGAAGTACAGATCAGCCTCGGCTAATGCCTTCGGCATTGGTCGTGTAACGCTCTGAAATGGGCGGCCATAGCGGGTGAAAGCCCCGTACACTAAAGAGGTTCTAAAGATGACAATTGGTGTTGTCGGTCGTAAGTGCGGCATGACCCGCATCTTCACCGAAGATGGTGTCTCCATTCCGGTCACGGTCATTGAGGTCGAGCCGAATCGCGTCACCCAGTTCAAAAACGAAGAAAGCGATGGCTATCGCGCTGTGCAGGTCACTGCTGGCGAGCGCCGTGCTTCTCGCGTGACCAAGGCGCAAGCCGGTCACTTTGCCAAGGCGAATGTCGCCGCCGGTCGCGGCGTGTGGGAATTCCGTCTGGGCGAAGAGGAGTTCAAGGCAGGCGATTCCATCTCTGTCGATCTGTTCCAGGCAGGCCAGCTGGTAGACGTTACCGGCGAGTCCAAGGGTAAAGGCTTTGCCGGTACCATCAAGCGCTGGAACTTCCGTGGTCAAGATAACACCCACGGTAACTCCGTTTCCCACCGCGTCCCGGGTTCCATCGGCCAGTGCCAGACTCCTGGTCGAGTGTTCAAGGGCAAAAAAATGTCGGGCCACATGGGTGCTGAGCGTGTAACCGTTCAATCCCTTGAGGTCGTGCGTGTCGATGCAGAGCGCAATCTGCTGCTGGTCAAAGGTGCCGTTCCCGGCGCTACCGGTGGTGATGTGCTGGTGCGTCCGGCAGCCAAGGCTCGCGGTTAAGAGAGGAAGCTGAGATGCAACTGAATGTAAATGGCGCTCAGGCGATCGAGGTTTCCGAGCGTACTTTTGGTAGCGAATTCAACGAGACCCTGGTTCACCAGGCAGTCGTCGCCTACATGGCTGGCGGTCGTCAGGGCACCAAGGCTCAGAAGACTCGTTCCGAAGTCTCCGGTGGCGGCAAGAAGCCGTGGCGTCAGAAGGGCACTGGTCGTGCTCGTGCTGGCACCATCCGTAGCCCCATCTGGCGTGGCGGCGGCGCGACTTTCGCAGCCAAGCCCCAGGATCACTCCCAGAAGCTCAACAAGAAGATGTACCGCGCTGCTCTGCGCTCCATCCTCTCTGAGCTGGTTCGTCTGGATCGTCTGGTTGTCGTTGCCGACTTCGCTGTCGACGCACCGAAGACCAAAGGTCTGGTCAGCAAGCTGGAAGGCCTGGGCCTGAAAGATGTACTGATCGTCACCGAAGGCGTCGATGAGAACCTGTACCTGGCAGCTCGCAACCTGGCCCACGTCGATGTACGTGACGTTCAGGCTTCCGATCCGGTCAGCCTCATCGCCTACGACAAGGTGCTGGTCACCGTGTCTGCCGTGAAGAAGTTCGAGGAGCTGCTGGCATGAACCAGGAACGCGTATTCAAAGTGCTGCTGGGCCCGCATATCTCCGAGAAGGCCACCGGCCTGGCGGACGGCAACAGCCAATTCGTTTTCAAGGTTGCCACTGATGCAACCAAGCTGGAAATCAAGAAGGCCGTAGAAAGCCTGTTCGGCGTGAAAGTACGTCGCGTCACCACCCTGAACGTTCAGGGCAAGACCAAGCGTACCGTTCGCGGCCTGGGCAAGCGTAACGACTGGAAAAAAGCGTACATCGCTCTCCAGCCGGGCCAGGATCTCGATTTCGCAGCTGGCGCTGAGTAAAGGGGTGCATCATGGCAATCGTTAAATGCAAACCGACTTCCGCTGGTCGTCGTTTCGTCGTCAAGGTAGTGAACCAGGACCTGCACAAAGGTGCTCCGTTCGCTCCCCTGCTCGAGAAGAAGTCCAAGTCGGGCGGCCGTAACAACAACGGTCGTATCACCACCCGTCATATCGGTGGTGGCCACAAGCAGCACTATCGTCTGGTCGACTTCCGTCGCAACAAGGATGGCATTCCTGCCATCGTTGAACGCGTCGAATACGATCCGAACCGTACTGCTCACATCGCTCTGCTGAAATACGCGGACGGCGAGCGTCGTTACATCATCGCCCCCAAAGGCGTGGTGGCTGGCGATCAACTGATCTCCGGTATCGGCGCTCCGATCAAGGCCGGCAACAACATGCCGCTGCGCAACATCCCGGTGGGTAGCACCATCCACGGTATCGAACTGAAGCCTGGCAAAGGCGCTCAGATCGCTCGCTCCGCTGGCGCCTCGGCTCAGCTGGTTGCCCGTGAAGGTGCCTACGTAACCGTGCGTCTGCGTTCCGGTGAAATGCGCAAAGTCCTGGCTGACTGCCGTGCGACCCTGGGTGAAGTCTCGAACTCCGAGCACAGCCTGCGTTCGCTGGGTAAAGCCGGTGCCAAACGCTGGCGTGGCGTTCGCCCGACCGTTCGTGGTGTTGCCATGAACCCGGTCGACCACCCGCATGGTGGTGGTGAAGGTCGTACCTCTGCTGGTCGTCATCCGGTATCGCCGTGGGGTCTTCAGACCAAGGGTAAGAAGACTCGCGCGAACAAGCGTACCGACAACATGATCGTCCGTCGCCGCAAGTAAATAGAGGGATACGACAGTGCCACGTTCTCTGAAAAAAGGTCCTTTTATCGATCTTCACCTGCTGAAGAAGATCGAAGTGGCGGTGGAAAAGAACGACCGCAAGCCGATCAAGACCTGGTCGCGCCGTTCGATGATTCTGCCGCACATGGTTGGTCTGACCATCGCTGTCCACAACGGCCGTCAACACGTGCCGGTCCTGGTCAACGAAGACATGGTCGGTCACAAACTCGGCGAGTTCGCTGCTACCCGCACTTATCGTGGGCACGCTGCGGACAAGAAAGCCAAGCGTTAAGGGGTAAGGAAGATGGAAGTAGCCGCTAAGCTCTCGGGCGCTCGTATCTCCACCCAGAAAGCCCGCTTGGTCGCCGACCAGATCCGCGGGAAGAAGGTGGGCGATGCGCTCAACCTCCTGGCTTTCAGCAACAAGAAAGCCGCCGAGATCATGAAGAAAGTGCTGGAGTCGGCCGTTGCCAACGCCGAGCACAACGAAGGCGCCGATGTGGACGATCTCAAAGTCTCCACCGTCTTCGTCAACGAAGGTCGTTCGCTCAAGCGCATCATGCCGCGTGCCAAAGGCCGTGCTGATCGCATCGTCAAGCGGTCTTGCCATATCACTGTCAAGGTTGCGGACAAGTAACGGAGTCGATCAGATGGGTCAGAAAGTACATCCCAATGGCATCCGCCTGGGTATCGTCAAGGAGCACACCTCCGTTTGGTACGCAGATAAGCGCACTTACGCCGATTATCTGTTCGCCGACCTGAAGGTACGTGAGTATCTCCAAGACAAACTAAAAAGCGCGTCCGTAAGCCGTATCGATATCCATCGTCCGGCTCAAACCGCACGCATCACCATCCACACCGCTCGTCCCGGCATCGTGATCGGCAAGAAAGGTGAAGATGTTGAGAAGCTGCGTCAGGACCTGACCAAGCAAATGGGTGTGCCGGTGCACATCAACATCGAAGAGATCCGCAAGCCGGAACTCGACGGTATGCTGGTTGCGCAAAGCGTAGCTCAGCAGCTGGAGCGTCGCGTTATGTTCCGTCGCGCCATGAAGCGCGCCGTACAGAACGCCATGCGCATTGGTGCCAAAGGCATCAAGATCCAGGTAAGCGGTCGTCTGGGCGGCGCTGAAATCGCTCGTACCGAGTGGTATCGCGAAGGTCGTGTGCCCCTGCACACCCTGCGTGCCGACATCGACTACGCAACCTACGAAGCGCACACCACCTACGGTGTGATCGGTGTGAAGGTTTGGATCTTCAAAGGCGAGGTCATTGGTGGCCGCCAGGAAGAGCTGAAGCCCCAAGCGCCCGCTCCTCGTAAAAAAGCTGCTAAGTAAGGAGTACGCAAATGCTGCAACCCAAGCGTACGAAGTTCCGCAAGCAAATGACCGGTCACAACCGTGGCCTGGCTCATCGCGGTTCTAAAGTCAGCTTCGGCGAGTTCGCCCTCAAGGCAACCAGCCGTGGCCGTCTCACCGCGCGTCAGATCGAGTCCGCACGTCGTGCGCTGACCCGTCACGTAAAACGTGGCGGCAAGATCTGGATCCGCGTATTCCCCGACAAGCCTGTTACCAAGAAGCCCCTGGAAGTACGTATGGGTAAAGGTAAGGGTGGCGTCGAGTACTGGGTAGCCCAGATTCAACCGGGCAAGGTCCTGTACGAGATCGAGGGTGTATCCGAAGAGCTGGCGCGTGAGGCATTCGCCCTGGCTGCTGCAAAGCTGCCGCTCGCCACCTCCTTTGTTAAGCGGACGGTGATGTGATGAAAGCGAATGAACTTCGTGAAAAATCCGTTGAGCAGCTGAACGAGCAACTGCTCGGCCTGCTGCGCGACCAGTTCAATCTGCGCATGCAGAAAGCAACTGGCCAGTTGGGGCAGTCTCACCTGCTCTCGCAGGTTAAGCGCGATATCGCTCGCGTGAAAACTGTGCTCAACCAGCAAGCAGGTAAGTAATCATGGCTGAAGCTCAGAAAACCGTCCGTACGCTGACTGGCCGCGTTGTCAGCGACAAGATGGACAAGACCGTTACCGTTCTGATCGAGCGTCGCGTCAAGCACCCGATCTACGGCAAATACGTGAAGCGTTCGACCAAACTGCACGCCCACGACGAAACCAATCAGTGCCGCATTGGTGACCTGGTCACCATTCGCGAAACTCGTCCGCTGGCCAAGACCAAGGCCTGGACCCTGGTTGATGTCGTCGAGCGCGCGGTTGAAGTCTAAGGGTCGGAGATAGAAGATGATTCAGACTCAATCCATGCTCGAAGTCGCTGATAACAGCGGCGCGCGTCGCGTAATGTGCATCAAGGTACTCGGCGGTTCGCACCGCCGTTACGCCGGCATTGGCGACATCATCAAGGTCACCGTCAAGGAAGCGATTCCGCGTGGCAAGGTGAAGAAGGGCCAGGTAATGACTGCCGTGGTCGTTCGCACCAAGCACGGCGTACGTCGTACCGACGGTTCCATCATTCGCTTCGACGGCAACGCCGCCGTCCTGCTGAATAACAAGCAGGAGCCGATCGGCACCCGTATCTTCGGGCCGGTGACTCGTGAACTTCGTACCGAGAAGTTCATGAAGATCGTCTCGCTTGCCCCTGAAGTGCTGTAAGGAGTAGCCGTCATGCAAAAAATTCGTCGTGACGACGAAGTCATCGTCATTGCCGGCAAGGACAAGGGCAAGCGTGGCAAGGTGCTCAAGGTTCTGGCTGACGACCGTCTGGTCGTTGGCGGTGTGAACCTGGTCAAGCGCCACACCAAGCCCAACCCCATGCTCAACCAGCAAGGCGGGATCGTCGAGAAGGAGGCGCCTCTGCACGTCTCCAACGTCGCCATCTTCAACGCTGAAACCAACAAGGCTGACCGCGTTGGTTTCAAAGTCGAAGACGGTAAGAAGATTCGTGTCTTCAAGTCGACCCAGAAACCGGTTCAGGCTTGAGGGAGCTAGGTAGATCACCATGGCACGATTGAAAGAAATTTATCGGAAGGAAATCGCTCCCAAGCTGAAGCAAGAGCTTCAGCTGGCGAACGTGATGGAAGTTCCGCGCGTTACCAAAATCACCCTGAACATGGGTCTTGGCGAAGCTGTCGGCGACAAGAAAGTCATCGAGAGCGCCGTAGCCGATCTGGAAAAGATCGCGGGTCAGAAGCCGGTCGTGACTTACGCTCGTAAGTCCATCGCTGGCTTCAAGATTCGTGAAGGCTGGCCGATCGGTGTGAAAGTCACCCTGCGTGGCGATCGCATGTACGAGTTCCTGGACCGTCTGCTGTCGATCTCCCTGCCGCGCGTGCGCGACTTCCGCGGTCTGAATGCCAAGTCCTTCGACGGCCGTGGCAACTACAGCATGGGCGTCAAAGAGCAGATCATCTTCCCGGAAATCGATTACGACAAGATCGATGCCCTCCGCGGTATGGATATCACTCTGACCACTACCGCGCGTTCGGATGATGAAGGTCGTGCCCTGCTGCGCGCCTTCAAATTCCCGTTCCGCAACTGATTGGAGTAGGACCATGGCTAAAGAGAGCATGAAGAACCGTGAGCTGAAGCGTCAGCGCACGGTAGCCAAGTACGCTAAAAAGCGTGCCGAGCTGAAAGCGATCATCGTTAATCCGAGCACCACTGCGGAAGATCGTTGGAATGCCCAGGTCGCCCTGCAGAAGCAACCGCGTGACGCGAGCGCCAGCCGCCTGCGTAACCGTTGCCGTCTGACCGGTCGTCCGCACGGTTACTACCGCAAGTTCGGCTTGAGCCGTAACAAGCTGCGTGAAGCGGCAATGCGCGGTGACGTACCGGGCCTGGTGAAAGCCAGCTGGTAAGTGCTAGACGGAGTCGGCAACGGCTCCGTTGATCGCTTTGCGAAGCAAGCCCCCTCGTGGGGCTTGATTCGTTTTTGAGCGATCTCTAGAATACCCGGCTCCCCTGAGCCCGGGTTTAGATCGTCCGGTGTTTTGAGGGCGAGTTATGAAGTTGAAGGCTTATCTTTTGTATCAGGAGCATTAAGCCCATGAGTATGCAGGACCCGTTAGCAGACATGCTAACTCGCATCCGTAATGCCCAGATGGCTGAGAAGACCGTCGTGAGCATGCCGTCTTCCAAGCTGAAAGCGGCAGTCGCCAAAGTCCTCAAGGACGAAGGTTACATTGCGGATTTCCAAGTCACCGCCGAGGCCAAGCCTCTGCTGTCGATCGAGCTGAAGTACTTCGAAGGCAAGCCTGTCATCGAGGAAGTGAAGCGAATCAGCCGTCCTGGCCTGCGCCAGTACAAATCCGTAGACCAGCTGCCGAAAGTTCGCGGCGGCCTGGGCGTTTCGATCGTCTCCACCAACAAAGGTGTGATGACTGACCGTGCTGCCCGTGCCGCTGGCGTCGGTGGCGAAGTGCTCTGCACTGTGTTCTAAGGGGAATCAGCATGTCTCGCGTTGCTAAGAACCCCGTCATTCTGCCTGCCGGCGTTGAAATCAAGCTGGCTGGTCAGGAACTTTCGATCAAGGGCGCCAAAGGTGCTCTGGAGCTGAAAGTACATCCGTCCGTCGAAGTCATTCAGGACAACGGTGAGCTGCGTTTCGCTGCGCGTAACGGCGACCAGCAGACCCGTGCCATGGCCGGTACCACCCGCGCTCTGGTCAACAACATGGTGATCGGCGTCAGCCAAGGCTTCGAGCGCAAGCTCCAGCTGGTTGGTGTTGGTTACAAAGCGCAGGCCAAAGGCCAAGTGCTGTCCCTGGCTCTCGGCTTCTCCCACCCGGTTGATTACGAACTGCCTGCCGGCATCGTCGCGGAAACCCCCAGCCAGACCGACATCCTGATCAAGGGTATCGACAAGCAGCTGGTTGGCCAGGTTGCCGCGGAAATCCGCGACTTCCGTCCGCCGGAGCCGTACAAAGGCAAGGGCGTGCGTTACGCCGACGAAGTCGTCCTTCGTAAAGAAGCCAAGAAGAAGTAGGGCATAGCAAATGAGCGTCAAGAAAGAAACCCGTCTGCGCCGCGCTCGCAAGGCTCGCCTGAAGATGCGCGAACTGGAAGCCGTACGCCTCTGCGTGTACCGCTCCTCCCAGCACATCTACGCCCAGGTCATTGCAGCCGACGGCGGCAAGGTCCTGGCCAGCGCCTCGACCCTGGACAAGGAACTGCGCGAAGCTGCCACCGGCAACGTCGACGCAGCCAAGAAAGTTGGTCAACTGGTCGCGGAACGCGCCAAGGCTGCCGGCGTCACTCAGGTGGCGTTCGACCGTTCTGGCTTCAAGTACCACGGTCGTATCAAGGCCCTGGCTGATGCCGCTCGTGAAGGCGGTCTGGAGTTCTAAGTTATGGCAAACAACGATCAAAAGCGCGACGAAGGCTACATCGAGAAGCTGGTTCAAGTGAACCGCGTCGCCAAAACCGTAAAAGGTGGCCGTATCTTCGCCTTCACCGCGCTGACCGTGGTTGGCGATGGCAAGGGCCGTGTTGGCTTCGGTCGTGGCAAGGCGCGTGAAGTGCCGGCCGCTATCCAGAAGGCAATGGAAGCTGCTCGCCGCAACATGATCCAGGTTGATCTGAACGGCACCACCCTGCAGTACCCGACCAAGTCCGCCCATGGCGCCTCCAAGGTGTACATGCAGCCGGCTTCCGAAGGTACCGGCATCATCGCCGGCGGCGCCATGCGTGCTGTCCTGGAAGTGGCCGGTGTGCAGAACGTTCTGGCGAAGTGCTACGGCTCCACCAATCCGGTGAACGTGGTCTACGCAACCTTCAAGGGCCTGAAGAACATGCAGTCCCCTGAGTCGGTAGCGGCCAAGCGTGGCAAGAGCGTCGAGGAGATTCTCTAACCATGGCAACTGTCAAAGTTACCCTGATCAAGAGCCTGAACGGCCGTCTGGCCAATCACAAGGCTTGCGTCAAAGGCCTCGGCCTGCGTCGCATTAATCACACCGTCGAAGTTCAGGACACTCCTGAAAACCGCGGCATGATTAACAAGGCTTACTACCTGCTGCGTGTGGAGGGTTAATCCATGCAACTGAACGATCTGCGTTCCGCGCCGGGTGCCCGTCGCGAAAAGCACCGTCCGGGCCGTGGCATCGGTAGCGGTCTGGGCAAGACCGGTGGCCGTGGTCACAAAGGTCAAACCTCCCGCTCCGGTGGCTCCATCGCTCCGGGCTTCGAGGGTGGTCAGCAACCGCTGCACCGTCGTCTGCCGAAGTTCGGCTTCAACTCGCTGAAAGCCATGGATCGCGCAGAAGTGCGCACTTCCGAACTGGCCAAGGTCGAGGGTGATGTCGTTACCGTGCAGGCCCTGAAGGATGCCAACGTGATTAACCAGAACGTACAGCGTGTGAAAGTCATGCTGTCGGGCGACGTTACTCGCGCGGTCACTCTGAAAGGCATCGGCGCCACCAAGGGCGCTCGTGCGGCTATCGAAGCAGCTGGCGGCAAAATCGAGGACTAAATGGCTAAGCAAGGTGCTCTCTCTGCGCTGAGCAACGGTGGTGGTTTGTCCGAGCTCTGGGCACGTCTGCGTTTCCTGTTCCTGGCGATCATCGTCTATCGGATCGGCGCGCACATCCCAGTCCCGGGCATCAACCCCGATCGCTTGGCGGCACTGTTCCGGCAGAACGAGGGGACCATTCTTAGCCTCTTCAACATGTTTTCCGGCGGCGCGTTGGAGCGCATGAGTATTTTTGCACTGGGGATCATGCCGTACATCTCGGCGTCGATCATCATGCAGCTCATGACCGCTATCAGCCCGCAGCTGGAGCAGTTGAAGAAAGAGGGTGAGTCTGGGCGTCGCAAGATCAGCCAGTACACCCGCTACGCGACTCTCGTCCTGGCACTTGTCCAGGCCATTGGCATGTCCATTGGTCTGGGTAGCCAGGGCGTGGCCTTCTCCAACGACTTCGGCTTCTACTTCGTGTCGGTCACCACCTTCGTGGCGGGTGCACTCTTCATGATGTGGCTGGGTGAGCAGATCACCGAGCGGGGTGTCGGCAACGGCATCTCCATGTTGATCTTCTCCGGTATCGTCGCAGGCCTGCCCCGAGCAATCGGTCAGTCCTTCGAGTCCGCGCGTCAAGGTGACATCAACATCTTCGCCCTGATCGCCATCGGCCTGCTGGCCGTGGCCATCATCGCGTTCGTGGTGTTCATCGAGCGGGGTCAGCGTCGTATCGCCGTGCATTACGCCAAGCGCCAGCAAGGTCGCAAGGTGTTTGCCGCCCAGACCAGCCATTTGCCGCTGAAAGTGAACATGGCAGGTGTAATCCCTGCGATTTTCGCCAGCAGCATCCTGCTGTTCCCGGCATCCCTGGGTGCCTGGTTCGGTCAGTCGGAAGGCCTGGGTTGGCTTCAGGACGTCGCGCAAGCGATCGCGCCTGGTCAGCCGCTGAACATTCTGCTGTTTAGTGCAGGGATCGTCTTCTTCTGCTTCTTCTACACAGCGCTGATGTTCAACCCGAAGGACGTGGCGGAAAACCTCAAGAAGTCCGGTGCATTTATTCCGGGTATTCGTCCGGGTGAACAGTCTGCTCGCTACATCGATGGCGTGCTGACCCGTTTGACCATGTTCGGTGCCCTGTACATGACGGCTGTGTGCCTGCTGCCCCAGTTCCTGGTCGTAGCTGCCCACGTTCCGTTCTACCTTGGCGGGACCTCGTTGCTGATCGTGGTCGTGGTTGTGATGGACTTTATGGCCCAAGTACAATCGCACCTCGTTTCTCACCAGTACGAATCCCTCATGAAGAAAGCCAACCTGAAGGGCTATGGCAGCGGTCTGCTGCGCTGACCCGTAAGGTTCGAGGAGTCACTGATGAAAGTTCGTGCATCGGTTAAGAAGCTGTGCCGCAACTGCAAGATCGTCCGTCGCGAAGGCGTCGTTCGTGTGATCTGCAGCGCGGAGCCGCGTCACAAACAGCGCCAAGGCTGAGTGTGATTCACGCGTGATAGCCCGGCAGCTAGTGTGCTGCCGGGTTGATTATTTGTTTTTACAGCGCTAATATCCGCGCCCTTTCTTGGCTCCCTGGGCGCCGGGTAGCTGTCAATTGGAGTTTTTCTGAATGGCCCGTATTGCAGGCGTAAACATTCCGGATAACAAGCACACTGTTATCTCGCTGACCTACATCTATGGTGTTGGTCGCACTACCGCACAGAGCATCTGTGCAGCCACCGGCATCAGCCCGGCTGTAAAGATCAAAGAGCTGAGCGAAGAGCAGATCGATTCGCTGCGTACCGAAGTGGCCAAGCTGACCACTGAAGGTGACCTGCGTCGCGAAATCAACATGAATATCAAGCGTCTGATGGACCTCGGTTGCTACCGCGGTCTGCGTCATCGTCGTGGTCTGCCGGTTCGCGGTCAGCGTACCAAGACCAACGCGCGCACCCGTAAGGGCCCGCGTAAGCCGATCCGCAAGTAATCGCTTAGGAATATAGTCATGGCAAAACCTGCTGCTCGTCCTCGCAAGAAAGTCAAAAAGACGGTGGTTGATGGGATCGCGCACATCCACGCGTCCTTCAACAACACCATCGTTACCATCACTGATCGTCAGGGCAACGCCCTGTCCTGGGCCACTTCCGGTGGTTCGGGCTTCCGTGGCTCGCGTAAGAGCACTCCGTTCGCTGCCCAGGTAGCGGCCGAGCGTGCCGGCCAGGCTGCTCTGGAATACGGTCTGAAGAACCTTGACGTCAACGTCAAAGGCCCGGGCCCGGGTCGCGAGTCGGCTGTTCGTGCGCTGAATGCCTGCGGTTACAAGATCGCCAGCATCACCGACGTAACCCCGATCCCGCATAACGGCTGCCGTCCGCCGAAAAAGCGTCGCGTGTAATAGGAGACAGTGAGAAATGGCTCGTTACATTGGTCCCAAGTGCAAACTGTCCCGCCGCGAAGGCACTGATCTCTTCCTGAAGAGCGGCGTTCGTGCCCTCGACTCGAAGTGCAAGGCAGAACAAGTTCCCGGCCAGCATGGCCAGCGTCGTGGTCGTCTGTCCGACTACGGTCTGCAGCTGCGCGAGAAACAAAAAGTTCGCCGCATCTACGGCGTTCTGGAACGTCAATTCCGTGGCTACTATCAGGAAGCGTCCCGCCGCAAGGGCTCCACGGGTGAAAACCTGCTGCAGCTGCTTGAGTGCCGTCTGGACAACGTCGTCTACCGTATGGGCTTCGGTTCCACTCGCTCCGAATCCCGTCAGCTGGTGTCCCACAAGACCATCAGCGTCAACGGTCAGACCGTAAACGTGCCGTCCTACCAGGTCAAAGCCGGTGATGTCGTTGCTGTTCGCGAGAAATCGAAGAACCAGCTGCGTATCGCCCAAGCTCTGGACCTGTGCGCCCAGCGCGGTCGCGTTGAGTGGGTCGAAGTGGACACCGACAAGAAAGCCGGCACCTTCAAAAGTGTCCCGGCTCGTGCCGATCTGTCCGCCGACATCAACGAAAACCTGATTGTCGAGCTCTACTCCAAGTAAGGGCTAGAAAATAGGTGCATCCATGCAGAGTTCGGTAAATGAGTTCCTGACCCCCCGCCACATCGATGTGCAGGTGGTCAGCCAAACCCGCGCCAAGATCACTCTCGAGCCTCTCGAGCGTGGTTTCGGCCATACCCTGGGCAACGCGCTGCGTCGCATCCTGTTGTCCTCCATGCCTGGCTGTGCGGTAGTCGAGGCCGAGATCGACGGCGTACTCCACGAGTACTCCGCCATCGAAGGTGTGCAGGAAGATGTCATCGAGATCCTGCTCAACCTGAAAGGCCTGGCCATCAAGCTGCACGGCCGTGACGAAGTGACGCTGACCCTGGCGAAAAAGGGCTCGGGTGTGGTGACCGCTGCCGATATTCAGCTGGATCATGATGTCGAGATCGTCAACGGTGACCATGTTATCGCCCACCTGGCCGATAACGGCGCGCTGAACATGAAGCTGAAAGTCGCTCGTGGCCGTGGCTACGAGCCGGCTGATGCCCGCACCAGCGATGAAGACGAAAGCCGCAGCATTGGCCGTCTTCAGCTCGATGCCTCGTTCAGCCCCGTACGTCGTGTTGCCTACGTGGTCGAGAACGCCCGTGTCGAACAGCGTACCAACCTGGACAAGCTGGTCCTCGATCTGGAAACCAACGGCACCCTGGACCCTGAAGAGGCTATCCGTCGCGCCGCTACCATCCTGCAACAGCAGCTGGCAGCGTTCGTGGACCTCAAAGGCGACAGCGAGCCCGTCGTTGAAGAGCAGGAAGACGAGATCGATCCGATCCTGCTGCGTCCGGTCGATGACCTTGAGCTGACCGTCCGTTCGGCCAACTGCCTGAAGGCAGAGAACATCTACTACATCGGTGACCTGATTCAGCGCACCGAAGTAGAGCTGCTCAAAACGCCGAACCTGGGCAAGAAGTCCCTGACCGAAATCAAGGACGTTCTGGCCTCTCGCGGTCTGTCCCTCGGTATGCGCCTCGATAACTGGCCGCCGGCAAGTCTCAAGAAAGACGACAAGGCTACTGCCTGATCGTCGTAGCTACCGAACGTAAAGTTTGGAAAGGAATTGAACCATGCGCCATCGTAAAAGTGGTCGTCACCTGAGCCGCACCAGCGCGCACCGCAAGGCTATGTTCCAGAACATGGCTGTGTCGCTCTTCGAACACGAACTGATCAAAACCACCCTGCCCAAGGCCAAGGAACTGCGTCGCGTTGCCGAGCCGCTGATCACCCTGGCTAAAGTGGATAGCGTTGCCAACCGTCGTCTCGCTTTCGACCGTACCCGTTCGAAAGAAGCCGTAGGCAAGCTGTTCAACGAACTGGGCAAGCGCTACGCCAACCGTCCGGGCGGCTACCTGCGCATCCTGAAGTGTGGCTTCCGCGCCGGCGACAATGCCCCCATGGCATACGTCGAACTGATTGACCGCGCTGTTGGCGGCCAAGCAGTAGAAGCTGCAGAGTAAGGTTTACGCCTTATAAGAAACCGGGCCTTGTGCCCGGTTTTTTATCGCCTGGAGAAAAGTTTTTATCTATTGATAGGCTCGAATCAATAAATTGGCTTATCAAGTCCCTTGTCACCGATCCTTAACGCCGTCGACTTCTACTGCTTGCTGAGCTGGATCAACAGCCGCAATGCCGTTGGAGGCGCTTAATTGTCCGATTGGGATGTCGGGCCGGGCCTTCTGCCTCCGCAGTTTGCCGGCATACAGGCACCCCGCCGTTGAGGAGAGTAACGATGAGTGACAACACCCGTCTGACGACTGCAGCTGGAGCTCCGGTCGCCGATAACCAGAACGTCCAGACCGCCGGCCCGCGGGGCCCGATGCTGCTGCAGGATGTCTGGTTCCTGGAAAAACTGGCGCACTTCGACCGCGAAGTAATCCCTGAGCGTCGCATGCATGCCAAGGGCTCTGCGGCCTACGGTACCTTCACCGTCACCCAGGACATCACCCGCTATACCCGCGCCAAGCTGTTCTCCCAGGTCGGCAAGCAGACTCCCCTGTTCCTGCGCTTTTCCACCGTTGCGGGCGAGCGTGGCGCAGCAGACGCCGAGCGCGATATCCGTGGCTTCGCCCTGAAGTTCTACACCGAGGAAGGCAACTGGGACCTGGTCGGCAACAACACCCCGGTCTTCTACTTCCGCGACCCGCTGAAATTCCCCGACCTGAACCACGTGGTGAAGCGCGATCCGCGCACCAACCTGCGCAACGCCACGCTGAAGTGGGACTTCTTCTCGCACCTGCCCGAAGCCCTGCACCAGTTGACCATCGACTTCAGCGACCGTGGCCTGCCGCGCAGCTACCGTCACGTCCATGGCTTTGGTAGCCACACGTTCAGCTTCATCAATGCCAGTAATGAACGCTTCTGGGTCAAGTTCCACTTCAAGACCCAGCAGGGCATCGAGAACCTGAGCAATGAGGAAGCGGCGAAACTGGTCGGCGCCGACCGCGAGAGCTCCCAGCGCGACCTGTATGACGCCATCGAGCGCGGCGACTTCCCGCGCTGGAAAATGTACGTACAGGTGATGCCGGAGAAAGAAGCGGCGACCTACCGCTACAACCCGTTCGACCTGACCAAGGTCTGGCCGCACGGCGACTACCCGCTGATCGAGGTGGGTTACTTCGAGCTCAACCGCAACCCGGCGAACTACTTCGCCGAAGTCGAGCAGTCGGCATTCTCTCCGGCAAACATCGTTCCTGGCATCGGTTTCTCGCCGGACAAGATGCTCCAGGGTCGCCTGTTCTCCTACGGCGATGCACACCGCTATCGCCTGGGCGTGAACCACCACCAGATCCCGGTGAACGCTGCGCGTAACAACCCGCGCATCTATCACCGCGACGGCGCCATGCGGGTGGACGGCAATAACGGTGACATGACCGTCACCTACGAGCCGAACAGCTTCAGCCAATGGCAGGAGCAACCGGATTACTCCGAGCCGCCGCTGACCCTGGAAGGCAGCGCCGACCACTGGAACCACCGTGTGGACGACGATTACTACAGTCAGCCGGCCGCACTGTTCCGTCTGTTTGACGAAGCACAGCGGCAGCGCCTGTACGAGAACATTGCCGGGGACATGGCAGGCGTACCGGAAGCGATCCAGCGTCGTCAGCTCGCGCTGTTCTTCAAGATCGACCCGGCCTACGGCGAAGGCGTCGCCAAGGCGCTGGGCCTGAAGCTCGACTAAGCTGAAACCGTTCTACCAGCCGCCCTCTTCGGAGGGCGGTTGCGTTTGTGGGGCATCGCGGACTTGACCCCGGTCATGGCCAGTCGCGACCATAGCGCCGTTTAATTCGCTGTCACGTCCCAGGGAGAAGGCTGATGCAAGGCCACGCCGAGGTTATCGATTATCTCAACACGCTGCTGACCGGTGAGCTGGCCGCTCGCGACCAGTATTTCATCCACTCGCGCATGTACGAGGATTGGGGCTTCAGCAAGCTCTACGAGCGCCTCAACCACGAGATGGAAGAGGAAACTCAGCACGCCGATGCGTTGCTGCGTCGCATCCTCCTGCTCGAAGGCACCCCGCGCATGCGCCCGGACGACATTCACCCGGGCAAGACTGTGCCGGAAATGCTGGAAGCCGACCTGAAGCTGGAGCGCCATGTGCGCGCTGCGCTGGCTAAGGGCATTGCACTGTGCGAGAAGCACAAGGACTTCGTCACCCGCGATATCCTGCGCGTGCAGTTGACCGATACCGAGGAAGATCACGCCTACTGGCTGGAGCAGCAACTCGGCCTGATCGCCAAGATGGGCCTGGAGAACTACCTGCAGTCGCAGCTCTGATTCAGGCGCGCGGGTAACATCCGCGCCCGCAATGGCCCAAGAAAAAGCCCCTGCGCCGATTGGCGACAGGGGCTTTTTTCATGTCGGTGCGGATCAGGCCCGATCACGCTCCAGCAGCGGCTTGAGGAAGTGCCCGGTGTGCGAGACCGCCAGCTCCGCAACCTGCTCCGGCGTGCCGGTGGCGATGATCTGGCCGCCCTTGGAGCCGCCCTCGGGGCCGAGGTCGACCAGCCAGTCGGCGGTCTTGATCACGTCCAGGTTGTGCTCGATCACCACCACGGTGTTGCCGTGGTCGCGCAGGCGATGCAGCACGTCCAGCAGTTGCTGGATATCCGCGAAGTGCAGGCCGGTGGTCGGCTCGTCGAGTATGTACAGCGTCTTGCCGGTATCGCGTTTAGACAGCTCGCGGGACAGCTTGACCCGCTGTGCCTCGCCGCCGGACAAGGTGGTCGCACTCTGCCCCAGCTTGATGTACGACAGGCCGACGTCCATCAGCGTCTGCAGCTTGCGGGCGATGGCGGGGACGGCGTCGAAGAACGCGCGGGCGTCCTCGATGGTCATGTCCAGCACCTCGGTGATGCTCTTGCCCTTGTAGCGGACTTCCAGCGTCTCGCGGTTGTAGCGCTTGCCCTTGCAGACGTCGCAGGGGACGTAGATATCGGGCAGGAAGTGCATCTCCACCTTGATCACGCCGTCGCCCTGGCAGGCCTCGCAGCGGCCCCCTTTGACGTTGAACGAGAAACGCCCCGGCCCATAGCCGCGCGAGCGGGCTTCCGGCACGCCGGCGAACAGCTCGCGGATCGGCGTGAACAGCCCGGTGTAGGTCGCCGGGTTGGAGCGCGGGGTGCGGCCGATCGGGCTCTGGTCGATGTCCACCACCTTGTCCAGGTGCTGCAGACCGTCGAACGAGTCGTAGGGCGCCACTTCCAGGGTGGTGGCGCCGTTGAGCGCGGTGGCGGTGATCGGGAACAGGGTGTTGTTGATCAGCGTCGACTTGCCCGAGCCGGAAACGCCGGTGATGCAGGTGAACAGGCCGACCGGGATTTCCAGGTTGACGTTCTGCAGGTTGTTGCCGCGCGCGCCCTTGAGCTTGAGCAACTGCTTCTTGTTGCGCGGGGTGCGTTCTGCGGGCACGACGATCTTGGTGCGGCCGGACAGATAGGCGCCGGTGACGGAGTCCGGATGGTCCATGACCTGCTGCGGTGTGCCCTCGGCGACGATCTGCCCGCCGTGTACGCCGGCACCCGGGCCGATGTCCACGACATAGTCGGCGAGGCGGATGGCGTCCTCGTCGTGCTCGACCACGATCACCGTGTTGCCCAGGTTGCGCAGGTGGGTGAGGGTGCCCAGCAGGCGCTCGTTGTCGCGCTGGTGCAGGCCGATGGAAGGTTCGTCGAGGATGTACATGACGCCCACCAGGCCGGCGCCGATCTGGCTGGCCAGGCGGATGCGCTGGGCCTCGCCGCCGGAGAGGGTGTCGGCGCTGCGGTCCAGGGTCAGGTAGTCGAGGCCGACGTTGACCAGGAACTGCAGGCGCTCGCGGATCTCCTTGAGAATCTTCGAGGCAATCTCGCCACGGCGACCGGTCAGGGTCAGGCTCTCTGCGTATTCACAGGCGGTGCCCACCGGCATCGAGGTGATCGCTGGCAGCGTCTTGTCGCCGACCCACACGTGGCGTGCTTCGCGGCGCAGGCGAGTGCCGTGGCAGTCCGGGCAGGGCTGGGTGCTGAGGAACTTGGCCAGTTCCTCGCGCACGGTGGCCGACTCGGTCTCGCGGTAGCGACGTTCCAGGTTCGGCAGGATGCCTTCGAATGGGTGCGCGCGCTTGACGATGTCGCCGCGGTCGTTGAGGTAGCGGAATTCGACGTTCTCGCGGCCCGAACCATTGAGGATGAACTTCTGGTGGTCCGGGTCGAGATCCTGGAAGGGCTCTTCCAGGCTGAAACCGAAGTGCCCGGCCAGGGAACCGAGCATCTGGAAGTAGTAGACGTTGCGCCGGTCCCAGCCGCGGATCGCGCCTTCGGCCAGGGTCAGTTCACCATTGACCACACGCCGCGCGTCGAAGAACTGCTTCACGCCCAGGCCATCGCAGGTCGGGCAGGCGCCGGCCGGGTTGTTGAAGGAGAACAGCTTGGGTTCCAGCTCGCTGATGGAGTGGCCGCAGATCGGGCAGGCGAAGCGGGCGGAGAAGATCATCTCTTCGCCTTCTTCATCATCCATCGGTGCGACTAGCGCGATGCCATCGGCCAGGTTGATCGCCGTCTCGAAGGACTCGGCCAGGCGCTGCTGCAAATCACCGCGTACCTTGAAGCGGTCGACCACGATGTCGATGGAGTGCTTGAGCTTCTTGTCCAGCTTCGGCACTTCGTCCAGCTCGTAGAGCTTGCCGTCGACGCGGGCGCGGACGAAACCCTGGGCACGCATCTCGTCGAACACCGCCAGGTGCTCGCCCTTGCGTTCGCGGATCACCGGTGCCAGCAACATCAGCTTGCGGCCTTCGGGCAGCGCCAGTACCTGGTCGACCATCTGGCTGACGGTCTGCGCTTCCAGCGGAATGTCATGGTCCGGGCAGCGCGGAATACCCACGCGCGCATAGAGCAGGCGCAGGTAGTCGTAGATCTCGGTGATGGTGCCGACGGTGGAGCGCGGGTTGTGGGAGGTGGACTTCTGCTCGATGGAGATCGCCGGCGACAGGCCTTCGATGGTGTCGACGTCGGGCTTTTCCATCATCGAGAGGAACTGCCGGGCATAGGCAGACAGGGATTCCACGTAACGGCGCTGGCCCTCGGCGTAGAGCGTGTCGAAAGCCAGGGAAGACTTGCCGGAACCGGACAGGCCGGTGATCACGATCAACTTGTCGCGCGGCAGGGTCAGGTCGATGTTCTTCAGGTTGTGGGTACGTGCCCCACGGATGAGGATCTTGTCCACTACGGCCTCGCTTGGCGGGCGAAAACAAATGAGTATACGGGGCGGGGTCGGCACGCGGCAAAGTGGCGCGTGTGTTCGCTTGGACTCCGGGGCTGCTAGAATGCGCGGCTATTTTTCGGCGTTGGCGACAACCGGCCCTGCAAGGCCTGGGTGGCGCGGCGCCACGGGGGCAATTCAGCGCACTCCCGTTTTTCGTCTTTCCATGAGGGGCCTATGCACGATTCCCACACTGAGCGCATGAGTGGCACCGAAACCCGCGCGGCCGCCGGCCTGTCCCTGGTCTTCGCGTTCCGCATGCTCGGCATGTTCATGGTCCTGCCGGTGCTCGCCACCTATGGCCAGGACCTGGCCGGCGCCACCCCGGCACTGATCGGCCTGGCCATCGGCGCCTACGGCCTGACCCAGGCGATCCTGCAGATCCCGCTGGGCACCTTGTCCGACCGCATCGGCCGCCGGCCGATCATCATCGTCGGCCTGCTGGTGTTCGCCGCCGGCGCCGCGCTGGCGGCCAACGCCGATTCCATCTGGGGCATCATCGCCGGCCGCGTCCTGCAGGGTGCCGGGGCGATTTCCGCGGCGGTGATGGCGATGCTTTCCGACCTCACCCGCGAGCAGCACCGCACCAAGGCCATGGCCATGATCGGCATGAGCATCGGCGTGTCCTTCGCCGTGGCGATGGTTGCCGGCCCCGTGCTGACCCACTGGTTCGGCCTGCACGGGCTGTTCTGGTTCACCGCCGGCATGGCCCTGGTGGGCATGCTGATCATCCTGTTCTTCGTGCCAACGCCTGACCACCGCATGCAGCATCGCGAGTCGAGCGTGGCCAAGCAGTCGCTGCTGCCGACCCTGAAGAACGGCGAACTGCTGCGCCTGGACGCCGGCATCCTGGTGCTGCACGCGATCCTCATGGCCAGCTTCGTCGCGCTGCCGCTGGCACTGGTCGAGCGCGCCGGGCTGCCCAAGGAAGAACACTGGTGGGTCTACCTGACCGCGCTGCTGGTGGGCTTCTTCGGCATGGTGCCGTTCATCATCTACGCCGAGAAGAAGCGCCAGATGAAGCGCGTACTGGCCGGCGCCGTGGCAACCCTGATGCTCTGCGAACTGTTCTTCTGGGAGTTCGGCAACAGCCTCAAGGAACTGGTGTTCGGCATCATCGTCTACTTCACCGCGTTCAACCTGCTGGAGGCCTCGCTGCCCTCGCTGGTGAGCAAGGTGTCGCCGGCCGGTGGCAAGGGCACGGCGATGGGCGTGTACTCCACCAGCCAGTTCCTCGGCGCCGCCGTGGGCGGCATCCTCGGCGGCTGGATGTACCAGCACGGCGGGCTCGACGGGGTGTTCATCGGCTGCGCGGTGCTGGCTGCCCTCTGGCTGGCGATTGCTGTTACCATGCGCGAACCGCCTTATGTAACGAGTATTCGCCTGCCTTTGTCCGACGAGGCCCTGCGCGATGCTTCGTTGGCTGAGCGTTTCAAGGCATTGCCCGGTGTGAGCGATGTGATGGTGGTCGCTGAAGAAGCGGCCGCTTATGTCAAAGTGGATTCCCAACAAGTGGATCGCACGTCCCTCGAGCGCCTCGCCGGTGCCGAGCAGGCGACGTGCTGAAGCCTTTAGGAGAGCGTCATGGCCCGTGGGGTTAACAAAGTCATTCTGGTAGGTAACGTCGGTGGCGATCCGGAAACCCGTTACATGCCCAACGGCAACGCGGTGACCAACGTCACCCTGGCCACCAGCGAGAGCTGGAAGGACAAGCAGACCGGCCAGCAGCAGGAGCGTACCGAGTGGCACCGCGTGGTGTTCTTCGGTCGCCTGGCGGAGATCGTCGCCGAGTACGTGCGCAAGGGCTCGCAGATCTACGTCGAAGGCAGCCTGCGCACTCGCAAGTGGCAGGGCCAGGACGGTCAGGACAAGTACACCACCGAGATCGTGGTCGACATCAACGGCAACATGCAGCTGCTCGGCGGCCGTCCGGGCGCCGGTGGTGACGATGCTCCGCGCGCTCCCCGCGAGCCGCAGCAGCGTCCGCAGCAGGCCCAGCGTCCTGCGCCGCAGCAGCAGTCCCAGCCCGCGCCGCAACCGGCTCCGGACTACGACAGCTTCGACGACGATATTCCGTTCTGATCCGAACGATTCGTCTCCCAAGAGCGCAGCCTTCGAGCTGCGCTTTTGCGTTTCTGGGACGCTCGTTTTGGCGAATGTTCGTAAAAGTCTTTCTCGGTGGCGACTATTTAATTAGCTAGCTAACTGAATGATTCTGGAGCTGCCTTGATGTACGGCAAAACCGGAGAAGAAAAGACATGAGCATTACAGTGACCGAGCGTGACGACGACCATAAATCCCGCGAGTTCCGCGCCCATGGAGGGCGTTGCTGGGATGTGTACCAGGAAGGCCTGCTGGTCGGCATCTTCCACAGCGAGAGCGAGGCGCAAGCCTATCGCGTCGCCCTGGAGTTGGAGACGCGCTACCGCCACGCGGCAGAGTTCTAGAAAGCAAAAAGCCCCGTGGCGACGGCCGCGCCACGGGGCGTGTGAGTCCTGAATCCCTACAAAAAACATCCGCGTGCGCAGGCAATGCGGAGGTTCTGGGGAAACCGCCCGGCGAACCGGGCGGCAGGCGATCAGAACTGGTAGTTCACCGTCGCGGTGACGTTGCGCTTCTCGCCGAAGTAGCAGAAGTCCAGGCTGTAGCAGGACGCGACGTAATCCTTGTCCAGCAGGTTGTTGGCGTTGAGGCTGACATCCAGGCCCTTCAGGCCGACGCGGGAAAGGTCGTAGCCGATGCGCGCATCCAGCAGGGTGTAGTCCGGCACGCGCAGGGTGTTTTCCTTGTCCGCCCAGGTCTCGCCGACGTAGCGGGCGCCGCCGCCGAGGCTCAGGCCATCCAGCGGGCCGGCGTTGAAGCCGTAGTCGGCCCACAGCGAGGCCATGTGCTTGGGCGCCTGGTTCGGGGTGTGGCCCTGGTTGCCGTCCAGCGACTTGGTGTAGGTGATGTCGGTGTAGGTGTAGCTGCCGAGCAGCTTGAGGTTGTCGGTGACCTGGGTGTGGGCTTCCAGCTCGAAGCCCTGGGAACGCACTTCGCCCACGGAGGTGTAGAAGTTGTCCTGCGGCTCCTTCGACGCGACGTTCTCCTGGGTGATGTGGAAGACCGATGCGGTGTACAGGCTGCGGCTGCCCTCGGGCTGGAACTTCAGGCCGGCTTCCCACTGCTTGCCCTCGGTCGGTTCCAGCGGTGTACCGGACTGGTCGGAGTAGGCGTTGGGGTTGAACGACTCGGAGTAGCTGATGTACGGCGCGATACCGTTGTCGAACAGGTACAGCGCGCCGAGGCGGCCGGTGAACTTCTTCCAGTCGTCGTCGGCCTTGCTGCCGGTGCTGCGATTCTTGTCCTCGACGGTCACCCAGTCCTCCCGCATGCCCAGCGAGAAGCGCCAGTTGTCGATGTCGATCAGGTCCTGCAGGTAGACGCCGGTCTGCTCGAGGCGACGGGTATGGTTGTCGTCGGGGTAGTAGCTGATGGCGTCGTTGCCGTAGTGCGGGTGGAAGGCGTCCAGCGGTTGCGCCGAGCCCGAGCGCCAGTCCACGGTGGTGCGACGCTTCTGGTAGTCCAGGCCCATCAGCAGGGTGTGCTTGGCGGCGCCGGTGTTGAACTCGGCCTGGGCCATGTTATCGATGATGTACGCCTGCAGGTGCTCGCTGGCGCCGGAGAAGTAGCGGTTCAGGGTGTTCTCGTCAGGCGCGGTCCAGCCGTACGCATAGACCTGGGAGAGGTCGACGTCGGAGTGCAGGTAGCGGAAGTTCTGCCGCGCGGTCCAGACGTCGTCGAAGCGGTGCTCCAGCTGGTAGCCGAACATGCGCTGCGTGCGGTCGAAGTCGTCCTTGCTCGGCTCGCCGTCGAAGAATTCGCGGGAGATCTTCTGGCCATTGTGGTGGAACAGCGCGCCATCCGCCGGCACGCCGCCGTGGTAGCCGCCGTTCGGGTCGTGCTGCAGGTAGCCCTGCAGGGTCAGCGTGGTGTCGTCGGTGAAGTCGATGGCCAGGGTCGGGGCGATGGCGTAGCGCTCTTCCTTGACGTGGTCGAACTGGGTGTCCGAACCCTTGCCCAGGCCGACCAGGCGGTAGGCGATGCGCTTCTCTTCATCCAGTGGGCCGCTGAAGTCGAAGCCCATTTCCTTCTGGCCCATGTTGCCGACGGTGCCGGTGATCTGGTGGTAATCCTCGTACAGCGGCTTCTTGCTGGTCAGCGCCACCAGCCCGCCCGGAAGACTGCGGCCGTAAAGCACCGAGGACGGGCCCTTGAGCACATCGATGCGCTCAAGGAAGTACGGGTCGATCTGCATCGAGCTGAAGGTGCCGCTGTCGCCCATGGCCTTCAGGCCGTCGAGGTAGATGTTGTCAACGCTGTTGTCGGCGAAGCCGCGCATGACGATGTAGTCGTAGCGGTTCGAGGCGCCGACCTGGCCGGTGAAGATACCGGGGGTGTAGCGGATCGCCTGCTGCACGGTCTTCGACGCGGTGTCGTCGATCTGCTCGCGGGTGATCACCGAGACGCTCTGGCTGGTTTCCAGCAGGGACTTGGAGGTCTTGGTGGCGATCTGGCTGTGGGTCGCCAGGTAGCCGTCTTCCTCGCCCAGTGCGTTGCCCAGGGCGAATACGTCGCTGGACGGCATGGCCAGCACGTCGGTCGGTGCGGCCGGGCGCAGCACGTAGTTGCCGTTGCCCTGGTCCACGGCCTCCAGCGGAGTGTCCGCCAGCAGGCGCCCGAGGCCCTGGTCCACCGAGTAGGTGCCGTTCAGCCCCGCCGAATTCAGCCCGCGTGTCTGCTCCGGGGTTGCCGACAGGGTGATCCCCGCTTCGCGGGCGAAGGCGTTCAGTACCTCGCCCAGCGGGCCGGCCGGGATGGCATAGGCGCGGCTGCTGGTGATGGCGGCGCCGTCTGCGGCGAAGGCGGTCAGCGGCAGGCTGGCGCCGAGGCTGGCGCCGAGGCTGGCGCCGAGGCTGGCGCACAGCAGCGCGCCACGCACGGCATGGGCCAGGCGGCTGGCGCGGGGCAGGGCGGGGGAGGCGGTCGGGGTGTGGACGGCTCGCATGGAGGGGCTTCCGTGGACAGGGGAATGATCGGGTTATTCCTCCTTGCCGACCGAGGCGGCGAAACCCGACAAAAATAATTCTCGATTGCGAAGAAATATTATTTTGCGGCGACCTTATCGGTGGCTTGGTTTAAGGCTCGGGCAAGGGCCCCTCTCCCTGAAGAGAGAGGGGACTGATCGGAGTGGGGGGATACGTCTTTGCTCGCCGGTGGGCGCAGTTCTTTCCGTTCGCACGGATAACTCCCTCCCCCTTCAGGGAAAGAGCGGGGGAGAGGGTGTTGGGCCGAGCGCCGATCTTCCCATTCAGCTCCGCGCGCTGACCGTCACCCACCAGTCGGTGCGCTTCTCCACTCGCACCGGCAGCGTCTGCGGCAGCAGGGCCAGCAGTTGATTGGTATCGTCCAGGCGGAATACGCCGGAGAGCCGCAAGTCGGCCACGCTTTCGTCGCAGTGCAGGTGGCCATGGCGATAGCGGCCGATCTCGGCGAGGAAGTCGGCCAGGCGCATGTCGCGGGTAACGATCAGCCCATCGGCCCAGGCGGCGCTGTCCATGTTGCTGCGTTCGGCCAGGAGGGCGCTGTCGCCGTTGATCTCGAAGGTCTGTCCGGGCTCGGCGATGGCAGTGGTCTGACCGCGCACGCGCGGAGCGATGGCCACCGAGCCTGCCTCGACGCTCAGGCGTGTGCTGCGCTCGTCCTGGCGCAGGACAAACCGCGTACCCAGCGCCTCGAACAGACCATCCCGGTTGCTCACCCGCAGTGGGCGTGAGGCGTCCTTGGCCGTGCTCAGCAGGATCTCGCCACGCTCCAGAAGCAGCAGGCGCTGGTTCGTATCGAAGCGCACATTCACCGCGCTGTCGGTGTTCAGTTGCAGCACGCTGCCATCGGTCAGGGTGAAGCGCTGGCGCTCGCCGACGGTTGTGCTGAAGTCCGCCATCCAGCGTTGCCAGGGCGCGACCTCGCGGGCCAGCCACAGCGCGGAGGCGCCGACGGCGAAGGTCGACAGCAGCTTGAGCGCCTGGCGCCGCTGCAGTCGCTGAGTGGAGCTTTCCAGGGTTTCCAGCGCCACCCGAGCACCGGGCACTGCCTGGTAGCTGGCCGCCAGTTCACTGTTCAGCGCCTGCACCCGCAGCCAGGCGGTTTCGTGTTCGGGATTGGCCTGGCGCCAGTGTTCGCAGGCGTTGCGCAGTTCGGCATCGGCATTGCCGTTCAGCCGCAGGGTCCACTGAATCGCCTGCTTCACCACCCGTGGATCGGGTGTGGCGCCATTCATTCGGCGTACCGCAGTTGGTAGCAGTGGAACAGTGCCTCGGCGATGTAGCGCTCCACCGAGCGCACGGAAACGCCCAGTTCCTCGGCGATCTGCGCATGCGGCATGCCTTCGCACTGGGCCAGCAGGAAGGCGCTGCGCACCCTGGGCTTGAGCCCATCGAGCAGGCGGGCGATGTTTTCCAGCAGTTGCAGGATGCTGTGCTGTGCCTCCGCCGAGGGGACTTGTGCCTCGGGCAGGTGCGCGACGGATTCGAGGTAGGCGCGCGCCAGTTCCTCGCGGCGCCAGTGATCGATCACCAGGCCTCGGGCCACGGTCCGCAGGAAGGCGCGCGGAGTGCGCAGCTCACTGCGCTCGGGCCGCAACAGCACGCGCACGAAGGTGTCCTGCGCCAGGTCGGCGGCATCGGCGGCATTGCCCAGCCGGCCGCGCAACCAGTTGTGCAGCCAGCCGTGATGGTCGCTGTAGAGCGACTGGACGTCGTAGGTGGAAGACATGGGCGCGCAAAACTGCAAATGATAATTTATCGCATTTTCAACAAGGCGATGGCCATTTGCAAGATATGTCTGAGGCTCCGGTGTTTCCTGTAGGAGCGAGCTTGCTCGCGAACTGCTCGGCACCGGAGCTGCCGGGAAATCTGTTCGCGAGCAAGCTCGCTCCTACAAATAGGCCTCGTGCCTTTCCTCAGCGATACCAGCGCGGCGTGTACACCCAGTCACCACCGCCGGCACGGGAGAAGCGTCGGGTCAGCGACGAGCCGATGATCACCAGGGTGCGCATGTCCACCATCTCCGGCTCGAGCTCGCCGAGGGTGACGACGCGCAGGGCTTCCGCCGGGCGGCCGATATCGCGGCCGAGCACCACCAGGGTTTCCGGCGTGCGGTGGCGGCGGACGATGTCCAGCGCGCGCCCCAACTGCCACGGTCGCGCCTTGGAGATCGGATTGTAGAAGGCCATGGCCAGGTCGGCGGCGCCGGCATGGTCGAGGCGCTTCTCGATGGTTTCCCAGGGCTTGAGGTTGTCCGACAGGGAAATCAGACAGAAATCGTGCCCCAGCGGCGCCCCGGCCTTGGCGGCGGCGGCCAGTGCGGCGGATACGCCCGGCAGCACCTCCAGCTCCACGCCATGCCAGTGCGGGTCTTCGCTCTCGTGCAGGGCTTCCATCACGGCGGCGGCCATGGCGAATACGCCGGGGTCGCCGGAGGAAATGACGACAACCCGGCGTCCGCTGGCGGCCAGTTCGAAAGCATGACGGGCGCGCTGCATTTCCTCGCGGTTGTCGGTGCAGTGGCGCACCTGGTCCTCGCGCAGCGGCTCGGCCATCTTTACGTAGGTTTCGTAGCCGAGCAGGTCCTGGGCTTCGTCCAGGGCGCGGCGCACGGCGGGGATCATGAAGTCGCTGGCGCCGGGGCCGAGGCCGATCACGCTGAGCTTGCCGCGTGGCTGGCCGATGCCGTGGGCTTCGACCGGCGTCGCGGCGCGGTGCAGGTGGAAGGAGTCGCCGTGCAGCACGGCCGGCGGCAGCTCGCTGTCGTTGCCGATGAAGCGCAGCGGCACGCCCAGCTCGCTGGCGGCCTCTGCCAGGGCCGGATCGGCCATGCGGCAGCGCGGGGCGATGACCGCCGCCAGCGATGCCTTTGCCAATCCGGCTTGCGCCAGGCCCTGGTGGATGCGCTCAGGCAGATGCGAATCCACCAGCGTGACATGAGCCAGCACGACGCGCGGGTGGATGCGCAGTTCGTTGTGTGCGATGCCATCGGCGCCCGCATCGATGCGCAAGGTATGCGCGGCGTCTTCGGCCAGCGGCAGGTTCAGCTTGTCCAGCCAGGGAGCGTCGCCTTCGATGCGCAGCGTGTCGCCGCCCAGCAGGTCGGAGACGAAGCGTTTGCCCTGTTCGATGTCCGCCAGCGCGTAGCCCTGCGGCGGATCGAGCAGGCAGGCGCCGAATCGCAACTCGCCGCTGGTGGTGATGGCTGGCGCCACTTCCAGTGCGGTGGCGATTTCGCGGGCGATGCGATTCACCCCGCCGAGTCCGCCGAGCAGCGGCACCACGGCGCTGCCGTCTTCGGCGACGGCCAGCACCGGCGGTTCGGCTCCCTTCTCCACGAGCAGCGGGGCAAGGGTACGGGTGACGATGCCAGCAGCGCACAGGGCGATGATCGGGGTGTCGTCGCGGTAGAGCTGGCGCAGGGTATCGCCGAAGTTCGCGTAGGACTCGTCGGCGCCTTCAACTCGGTCCTTCAGGCCCATCACGCGCGCCTGTGGATAAACCTTCTGCAGGCACCGGGCAGTGGCCAGTGCGCCCTGGCCGAGAATGACGATAGCGGTGCGCATCAGCCGTTCCACCGCTGGCCGGGGATGACGATCATCGAGAAGTAGGGCGACGCCATCGGGTCCACGTCATCCAGTGCGACGATGCGCTGCTCGCGCATGGTCGCGCGTTCGACGTAGTGCGCGCCGCCGTCGCGGCCCAGCTCGCGCAGCACGCGGCGGACCTTGTCGAAATTGCGGCCGAGCTTCATCACCACGGCCGCGTCGGCGTCGGCCAGGCGCCGCTTGAGCTCGTCTTCCGGCAACACGCCGGAGAGCACCGAGAGGCTCTGGTTGCGGTACACCAGTGGCACGCCGAGCACGGCCGCACTGCCGAGCATCGAGCAGACGCCGGGTACGACTTCGGTGTCATACCGATCCGAAAGGCGGTCGTGCAGGTACATGTACGAGCCGTAGAAAAAGGGATCGCCCTCGCAGATCACCGCGACGTCACGGCCGGCGTCCAGATGCTCGGCCACCTGGGCGGCGGCGGTGTGGTAGAAGTCGCTGATCACGCCTTCGTAGGTCAGCGGCGGTTCGAGCTTTTCGGTGGTCACCGGGTACACCAGCGGCAGACGCTGCTGAGTTTCCAGCAGGTGCTCCTCGATGATGGCGAAGGCATTGCCGCCCTGGCCTGCGTGGTGCTTGGCCTTGGCCACGAAGTAGCCGATCACCGGGGACGCGCGCAGCAGGCGCAGCGCCTTGAGGGTCAGCAGTTCCGGGTCGCCCGGGCCGACGCCCAGGCCGATCAGGCGGCCGGCCATCACTCCACCTCCGTGGCGAGTGCGTTCACCGCCGCGGCCGCCATCGCGCTGCCGCCACGACGACCGCGGACGATCACGTAGGGTACGCCACGGCTGTCGGCGGCCAGTGCATCCTTGGACTCCATGGCGCCGACGAAGCCCACCGGGAAGCCGAGGATCAGTGCCGGTTTCGGTGCGCCGGCGTCGAGCATTTCCAGCAGGTAGAAGAGGGCGGTCGGCGCGTTGCCGATCACCACCACGGCGCCTTCGAGGTGCTCGCGCCAGTGCTCCAGGGCCACCGCCGAGCGGGTGTTGCCCAGCTCGCGGGCGAGCGTCGGGACGTTCGGATCGTTGAGGGTGCAGATCACCTCGTTGTGTGCCGACAGGCGCGCGCGGGTGATGCCCTCGGCGACCATCCGCGCATCGCAGAGGATCGGCGCGCCCGCGGCCAGCGCCGCGCGGCCGATGGCACCGGCGCCTGCGGAGAAGCGCAGGTCCTGCACCACGTCGACCATGCCGCAGGCGTGGATCACGCGCACGGCCAGTTTCTCCAGGTCGGCCGGGATGCCGGTGAGGTCGGCTTCGGCGCGGATGGTGGCGAAGGATTGGCGATAGATCGCCTGGCCGTCGCGAATGTAATCAAGCATCGATGGAGTCTCCAGGTGCGGCCAGCAGGTCGCCGGCGGCATCGAGGGAAAGGTTGCGCGCCAGCGGCTGGCCGAAGCCGGCCACGCCATCGGCGCGACGGAACAGGTCATAGCGGCCGTCGGCGACGGCCAGCAGGGTGTAGGGGGCGACGTGGGCGGCGGCGCAGGAGCGTGGGCAGCCGCACAGATGCACGCCGGCTGGTGGCGCGTGGCGCAGGCGTTCGGCGAGGCGCAAGGCATCGGCCTTGGTATCGGCCAGCCCGCGCGCACAGCCGCTGGAGCCACTGCACGCGACGATGCGCGACAGCGGCTGCGCAGCGTCGATCACCAGGCCGAGGCCGCCCAGTGCGCCGAGTGCAACGGCGGCATCCACCTGGGCCACCTCCGGCAGGATCAGGCTTTGCCAGGGTGTCAGCCGCAGCTGCCCGCCACTGAAGCGCTCGGCGAGATCGGCGAGGCCGAACAGTGTGGCGCTGTCGAGGCGGCCGAGGACGAATCCCGCGCCGACCATGGTGCTTTCTGGCTGGCGCTGAGGCTGAATCCCGAGATGGCCGAAAGCCTGCGCTGCAGGGCGCCGCCAGTTATCCACAGCGGGTCCGAGTTGCAGCGCAAAGGGCAGGCGTTGCTGCAGGCGCTCCAGCAGCACTTCGTCGCCGAGCATTTCGCGCAGGTGGCGCATGCGCGTCTGGCCGTCGCCGGCGAGGTCGAGGAACAGCTGCAGCAAGGTTTCCACCAGCAGCGGCACCTGCTCGGCACTGACGGCGGCAAGGGCGGGGCGATCCGTCTCGTTGCGTGGCGGACAACCGGCCAGGCCGAAGGCGAACAGCGGTGCTGCGTCGTCAGACATCGCCGACAGCCAGAGATCGTTGGGGTGCTCCAGCATTGCCAGGGCTTCGCCACCGTCGAGCTGGATGCCGAACTTGGGCGACAGGCCATGGAAGCGCGGGGTGCGCTCCAGCAGGTCGAGCAGTTGGCGGGCCAGCGGAGCAGCGTCGAAAGCCGTGGCGGCGTCGAGGCCGAGCGCCGGGCTGACCAGCAGATTGCGCACATCATCCGACGCCAATTCACGCGGGCCGAGACCGGCGCTCAACAATTCATGGCTCAGCGCATTTTCAGCGCCAGCATGCACGCCGCGAATCTGCAGATTGGCGCGGTTGGTCGCTTCCAGCACGCCATCGGCATGGCGCTCGGCGGCCTGGGCAATGGCTCGCGCAGCGTGGGCGTCGAGCTGCCCACAGGGCAGCTTGATGCGGCAGATGCCGCCATCGCGGGAGGCCACGATGCGCAGCAGGCCGGGGCAGGCATGCGGGCGGACGGGCAGAGCGGATGTGTCTTGCACTGAGGTCACCAGGGCTGGGTCGCGGTGACCTGCGAATCCCCACAGGGGACTTCACGACACCGATACACCCCGCTCGATGTCTGCACACGCGACTGGTTTCGTCGGCAGGTCTCCTGGCTGGCAGGTCCTCATCCAGCGCGGCCTTCCCGGTTGCCCAGTGGCCTGGCCGGCGGCACGGAACGTTGTCCCGCGGCGCCGCATTGCGCGGACTCGCTGCTTACAGTTGCGGGGGCAGCCACGGCTTAACCGTGTTCCCTCTTCGGCTCCCGGAAACCTCACCGATAGGGGCGAAGCGTCCTACGAGCACCGACGAAGCGGGTATTATGCCTGCTTTGCCCGAAGGCAGGAAAAGCCTGCCCGTCGGATCGATCGTCGCACTCTCGAGGAATTTTCATGACGCCCTGGCTGACCATCGTCGGCATCGGCGAGGACGGTTACGCCGGCCTCGGCAAGGCCGCGCGCCGTGCCCTGCTCGCCGCCAGCGAAGTGATCGGCGCGCCGCGCCAGCTGGAGCTGCTGCCGCACTGCCTGCTCGCCAACCGCCAGGCCTGGCCGAGCCCGTTCAGCCTGGAGCCGGTGCTGCGCCGGCGCGGCGAGCCGACCTGCGTGCTGGCCAGCGGCGACCCGATGTGGTTCGGCGTCGGCGCAAGCCTGGCCCGCCAGGTTCCGGCCGAGGAAATGCGCGTGCTTTGCGCTCCGTCCTCCGCCTCGCTGGCTGCCGCGCGGATGGGCTGGGCATTGCAGGACTGCACGTTGCTGTCGCTGGTGGCGCGGCCATTGGCGGCGCTCAATGCGCAGATTCACGACGGTGTGAAGCTGTTGATCCTCAGCAATGACGGCGACAGTCCTGCGGCCGTTGCTGCGCTGTTGCGCGAGCGGGGGTTTGCTGCGAGCCGGCTCAGCGTGCTGGAGCACCTGGGCGGCGACCACGAACGACGCATCGATGGTCTGGCGAATGACTGGTCGCTGGCGCAGGCGGCTGCGCTGAATCTGCTGGCGGTGCAGTGCATCGCCGGTGAACACGCGCAGCGCCTGCCGCTCACGGTCGGCCTGCGCGACGATGACTATCGCCACGACGGTCAGTTGACCAAGCGCGATGTACGCGCCGTGACCCTGGCGCGGCTGGCGCCGAAACCGGGCGAGCTGCTCTGGGATGTCGGCGCCGGTTGCGGCTCCATCGGCATCGAATGGATGCGCGCACATCCGAGCTGCCGCACGCTGGCCATCGAAGCCAACGAAGGGCGCCAGGAGCACATCCGCTTCAATCGCGATGCCCTCGGCGTACCGGCGCTGCAACTGGTCTGCGGCGCCGCGCCGGAAGCACTGCAGGGGCTGGAGCGTCCGGATGCGATCTTCATCGGCGGCGGCGTGACTCTGCCCGGCGTATTCGACCAGTGCTGGGAGCAGCTCAAACCCGGCGGCCGCCTGGTGGCCAATGCCGTCACCCTGCAGAGCGAATCCATGCTGCTGAGCTGGCGCGCGCGCATCGGTGGCGAGCTGACCCGCCTGTCGGTGTCCCAGGCCCAGCCGCTGGGTGGCTTCGACACCTGGCGCGCGGCGCTGCCGATCACTTTGCTGGAAGTCTGGAAGCCGCTGGCCGAGTGAGCATGCGCGAAGAAACCCCGGAGCAGCCACGCCTGCTGCGCAGCGGCTACACCACCGGCAGTTGTGCTACGGCCACCAGCCTCGCGGCAGCACGCCTGCTGCTCACCGGTGAAGCGCTGGATGCCGCGCAGATCGCCCTGCCCAAGGCGCGTTGCGCGACCCTGCGCCTGGAGTTCTGCCGGCTTACTGCTGAAGGTGCCGAAGCCGGCACGCTGAAGGACGCCGGCGACGACCCGGACGTGACCCATGGCGCGCTGGTATTTGCCCGTGTCGTGCTGAGCGATGAGCCGGGTGTGCGTTTTCATGCCGGGGACGGTGTCGGCACGGTGACCAAACCCGGGCTGGTGCTGCCGGTGGGCGAGCCGGCGATCAACCCGGTGCCGCGGCAGATGATGCGTGACAACCTCGCCGCGCTGGCGGCCGAATGTGGCTATGCCGGCGGCTTCGAGGTGACGATCCATATCGAGGGCGGCGCCGAGCTGGCGCAGAAGACCATGAACCCGCGCCTGGGCATCCTCGGCGGTCTGTCGATTCTCGGCACCACCGGCATCGTCCGGCCGTTCTCCTGCTCGGCCTACATCGCCTCGATCCAGCAGGGTATCGACGTCGCCCGCGCCAACGGCTTCCGCCATCTTGCCGCCTGCACCGGCAACGCCAGCGAGGACGCCATGCGCCGCCGCTACGGTTTCGACGACACCGCGCTGATCGAGATGGGCGACTTCGCCGGCGCCGCGCTCAAGCACCTGCGCAAGGTGCCGGTGGAGCGCTTCAGCGTCTGCGGCGGCTTCGGCAAGATCAGCAAGCTCGCCGCCGGCCACATGGACCTGCACAGCCGGCATTCCAGCATCGACCTGCCGCAGTTGGCCGAGTGGGCGGCGGACATCGGTGCCTCGGCAGACTTGCAGCAGCGCATGCGCGAGGCCAACACCAGCCAGCAGGCGCTGGCGCTGTGCCGTGCCGAGGGCATCGCCCTGGGCGATGCGGTGTGCGCCCGCGCGCTGGCCTTCGCCCGGCGTATCGTGCCCCTTGAAGTAACGCTGGAAGTCTTCGCCATCGACCGCCAGGGCAACCTGGTGGGCGAGGCGCTGGAGGTGCGATGAAACGGGTCCTGCTGCTGGGCGGAATCGGTGAGGCGCTGGCTATCGCGCGACGGCTGGGACCGCAGCATCTCTACAGCCTGGCCGGCCTCGGCAAGGTGCCGGACGACCTCGCCTGCGAAGTGCGCGTGGGTGGCTACGGTGGCGCCGAAGGCCTGGCCGGATTCATCCGCGAACAGGGCTTCGACCTCCTGCTCGATGCGACCCATCCCTATGCTGCGCAGATCAGCGCCAACGCCGCCCGTGCTGCGGGGCTGGCCGGTGTGCCGTGCTGGGCGCTGCGGCGGCCCGGCTGGCAGTCGGGTGCTGGCGATGATTGGCGCGAGGTCGCCGATTGGCCTGGGTTGATCAGCGCACTGAAGGATTTTCGCCGTCCGCTGTTCACCCTGGGGCGTGAGCCGCTGGAGCACCTCGATGAAATTCCCGCCCACCAGCACTGGACGGTGCGCTGTCTGCAAAACCTCCCAGGTAATCCGCGCGCCGAAGTACTGGGCGCCCGCGGGCCGTTCACCCTGGAGGGCGAGCGCGAGCTGTTCGCGCGGTTGGGTACCGACGTGCTGATCAGCAAGAACAGCGGCAGCCAGGCCACCGAGCCGAAGCTGCAGGTCGCTCGCGAGCGGGGCGTGCCGGTACTGATTCTGGCGCGCCCGGCGTTGCCGCTCGTGGCGCGGGAGTTCGACAGCGTTGAGTCGCTGTGGGAGGCGCTGGAACGCCTGCTGGCGGAATGAGGGAACGCATCGAACGAGGAGCGTTCACAGCGTCGTCATGGTTCGCGAGCAGGCTCGCTCCTGCAGAACCGTCATGAAGCTTCTCCGGTGGCCGGCGCACCTCTATGCTGGGCCCCGGTTTTCACAGGGAGTGACACCATGCTGCGAATTCTCGGCCGCGCTTCATCGATCAATGTGCGCAAGGTGCTCTGGACCTGCGCCGAACTGAACCTGCCGTACGAACGGGAGGACTGGGGCTCGGGCTTTCGCTCCACGGCTTCGGCTGAGTTCATCGCACTCAACCCCAATGCCATGGTGCCGGTGCTTGTCGACGGCGACTTCGTGCTCTGGGAGTCCAATGCCATCTGCAGCTATCTCGCCAGCCAGTATCCGCTCGATGAACTGCTGCCCAACTCGCCTCGCGAACGCGCGCTGGTGGAGCAATGGATGGGGTGGCAGGCCACCGAACTGAACAATGCCTGGCGCTATGTATTCATGGCCCGTGTGCGCAACAGCCCCAGCCATACCGACGAATCCGCCGTCGCCCTGAGCGAGGCGCAGTGGAACCATTGCATGTCCCTGCTGGACCGGCAGCTGGAGCGCACCGGTGCCTTCGTCACCGGCGCCTGCTTCAGCCTTGCCGACGTCGTCCTTGGCCTGTCGGTGAACCGCTGGTACCTGACGCCCATGCAGCGCCCGGAACTGCCGGCCGTGGCGGCCTACTACGAACGGCTGAGCGAGCGGCCGGGGTTCCTGTTGCATGGGCGTAATGGGGAACCTTGAGATCAGCGGAAAATCGGTGCCAGGGGACGACCCCTAGCCCTCTCCCTCTGGAAGAGGGCTGGGGTGAGGGGCTCTCGGTAGCTCACGCAGGGAGTTCACCAATAGGCCGATACTCCGCGCCCAGCTCCTGCGCCAGTTTTTCTGCGCGACCAAGTCGCACCGCGCCACCCTCGATATCCACCAGCACAGTCGGGCAGCCCATCGGCTGCAATGCAGGCCAGTCGCGCAGGCGCCCATCGGTCAGGACCAGCAGACGCTGGCGTTCGGCGGGCTTCTGTCGCTGGCGCTTGTCCAGCCATTCGCGGGCTTGCTCAAGCGCTTCGATCAGTGGGGTGCCGCCGCCGGCTCCAAGTTGCTCCAGCCACACCTGAAGCTGACTCGATGCCTTCTGGCCCTGCCACAACCAGCGCGGCTGTGCGCCGGTGGCATGCAGCACGGCGAGACGCGCGCGTTGGCGATAGGCCTGCTCGAAGGTGTCGGCGAGCAGCCCCTTGGCCTGGGCGAGGGCGCCGTGGCGACGGGTGCTGGCTGAGGCGTCGACTATCACCAGCCAGAGTTCGGCGGGCTTGCGGCTGCGGGCGCGCAGCACCAGGTCGGCGCGGCGTTGCGGGCGGCCATTGCGCAGGGTCGCGGGCCAGTCGATGCGGCCCTGCGCGCCCGGCTGACGGGCGCCGCCGCGGCCGCCCGCAAGTTGGCCGGGTCGGGGGTTGGCATCCGCGCCTGGGGCCTGGCGCGGGCGGATGCTCAGGGCTTTTTTGGCCAGCCCGTCAACTGTCGGCGCTCGCCCATCGTGACGTTCTGGGCGGGGAGTTCACCCCATTGGCCTTCGCCGTTGGAGGCGTTGGACGGTGCTTGCGCCTGCCTGGACGAAGGTTGCTGCGGCGTTGCCGATTGCGCTGGTGCAGGGCGGCGACGATGGGCGAGGGCGAAGTGTTCCACCGCTTCGATGTCCTGCGCCTCGATGGCGTTGGCGCCGCGCCAGGCGGCGTGGGCACGGGCTGCGCGCAACCAGACCAGATCGGCGCGCAGGCCATCGACGCCAGCGGCGTGGCAGCGCTCGGCGATCTCGTTCAATGCAGCATCATCCAGCGCAATCGCGGCAAGGCCTTGCCGGGCATCGATACAGCGCTGTTGCAGCGCTTGCTGTGCGCCTTGCCACCGAATGAGGAAGGCCTGCGGATCGGCATCGAAGGCCAGTCGGCGGCGAACGATCTCGGCGCGCTCGGTCGGCGCCGGGGTGCCGTGCAGTTGTACCTTGAGGCCGAAGCGATCCAGCAGTTGCGGGCGCAACTCGCCTTCCTCGGGGTTCATGGTGCCGATCAGCACGAAGCGCGCGGGGTGACTATGGGACAGGCCGTCGCGCTCGATCAGGTTGATCCCGCTGGCAGCCACGTCGAGCAGCAGGTCGACGAGGTGGTCGGGCAGCAGGTTCACTTCATCGACATAGAGCACGCCGCCGTGGGCGTGGGCCAGCACGCCAGGGGAGAACTGCGCGCGACCTTCGCCCAGCGCCGCGTCCAGGTCGAGGGTGCCGACAATGCGTTCCTCGCTGGCGCCCAGCGGCAGGGTGACGAAGCGCCCGCCGTCCAGCAGATCGGCGACGCCGCGCGCCAGGGTGGACTTGGCCATCCCGCGTGGCCCTTCGATCAGCACGCCACCAATGGCGGGGTCGATGGCTGCCAGGCACAGGGCCAGCTTCAGCTCATCGGCGCCGACGACGGCGGCCAGGGGGAAGTGGGGAAGGGCGCTCATGGGGGATTCCTGCGGATTTCGTCCGTGCATGGTAGCGAACCGGGCGTAGGAGGTGCGACCAATGTCCATCAGAACGATAGAGCCAAGTCATTGATCGATGCGTCGCGATGCAGTAACTTGGCTCTACTTCCACGGAGAACATCATGCCGTCCAGCTTGCCCGTCCAGTCCCTCGCCCGCCTCGGTGCCATTGGCTCCGTGGTTGCTCGCGCGCAGGTCCTGGCCGCTGCTGCCGGTTATTTCTTCTATGGGTATTGGTTTAGCCAAAGGCGCGCCTGATACCCCACAGGCGCCCTAGCAAGCAGGGTCGCCAACCAGACAGTTTCCCAAAACCCCGGTCGGCAACCCGACCGGGGTTTTTGTTTTTCAAAGCCCACAAGGCCCAACGCATTGAAACGAGCGAAAACGCTCAGACAGAGGATCGAGACATGACCGCCTACACCACCGACTACCGCTATTACCGCAACTCCGACTGGCGATTTAGCAGCGCGCTGCGTGCCACCCAACGAGCCTTGCCACGAACACTTAGATAGAGCGCCGAGCGCGGAACGACCACCGCGCCGGCCAAGGATGCCAGTCAGATGAACGCTTCCACTTCCACCCTGATCCGCCAAGCACACGCAGCCACCGCCGAAGTCCTCGACCTGCCGCTGCCCTCCGCTCGCCGCCGCGAACAGCCGCTGCCGAGCCCCGCCGAACTGCGCCAGCACCTGCCGCTGTCCGCCGCCATGGCCCACCGTGTCCGCGAAGGCCGCGAGGCGATCCGCGCCGTACTCGATGGCCGCGACCCGCGCCTGCTGGTGGTGATCGGCCCCTGCTCGCTGCACGACCCTGTCTCCGCCCTCGAATATGCCGACCGCCTCGCCGAACTCGCACCGCAGGTGAGCGACCAGTTGCTGCTGGTGATGCGCGCCTACGTCGAGAAACCGCGCACCACCATCGGCTGGAAAGGCCTGGTCTACGACCCGCAGCTGGACGGCAGCGGCGACATGGCCGGCGGCCTGGAACTGTCGCGCCGGCTGATGCTGGGCATGCTCGAACGCGGCCTGCCGATCGCCACCGAACTGCTGCAACCCCTGGTGGCCGGCTACTTCGACGACCTGCTGGGCTGGGCCGCCATCGGCGCGCGCACCAGTGAATCCCAGGTGCACCGCGAGATGGTCAGCGGCCTCGACCTGCCGGTGGGCTTCAAGAACGGCACCGACGGCAGCATCGGCATCGCCACCGACGCCATGCGTTCGGCGTCGCACCCACACCAGCACTTCGGCATCGATGCGCTGGGCCGGCCTTCGCTGGTACAGACCCAGGGCAACCCGGACACCCATCTGGTGCTGCGCGGCGGCCACGCCGGGCCGAACTTCGATGCGGCCAGCGTGCAGCAGATTCGCCAGGGGCTGGAAAAGCTCGGCCTCGATCCGAGCATCATGGTCGATTGCAGCCACGCCAACAGCGGCAAGGACCCGCTGCGCCAGCCGGCGGTGCTGGCCAGCGTGCTCGACCAGCGCCTGGCCGGCGATGCCTCGCTGCGCGGCGTGATGCTGGAGAGCCATCTGTTCGACGGCTGCCAGCCGCTGTCCGGCGAGCTGCGCTACGGTGTCTCGATCACCGACGGCTGCCTGGGCTGGAGCGGTACCGAGGCGTTGTTGCTGAACGCGGCCGAGCGCCTGCGTCGCGGTTGAGGCTTTCCTGTAGGAGCGAGCTTGCTCGCGAACGAGTTTCCCGGCCGCTTCGAAGCTGGGCGGGTTCGCGAGCAAGCTCGCTCCTACAGGTCAATGCGCCACTCCGCACTTGTGTAGGAGGGGACTTCGTCCGCGATGGTATCCGGCGCGCGGTAATCCTATCGCGGACGGAGTCCGCCCCTACGCCAGCTGGGAATCCCTCACTGCTCTTCACTATCCACCAGCAGATTCTCCAGCGTCTCGCGGTACTCCCCCGGCTCCTCCCACAACCCGCGCTGCTGCGCCTCCACCAGGCGTTCGGCGATGTCGCGCAGGGCTTCGGGGTTGTGCTGGCGGATGAACTCGCGGGTGTCGTCGTCCAGCAGGTAGGCGTCGGCCAGCAGGCGGTACTGGTGGTCGTCGACCAGTTCGCTGGTGGCGTCGAAGGCGAACAGGTAGTCCACCGTCGCGGCCAGTTCGAAGGCGCCCTTGTAGCCGTGGCGCTTCATCCCGGCGATCCATTTCGGGTTCACCGCCCGGGAACGCACTACGCGGCCGAGTTCTTCCTTGAGGGTACGGATGCGCGGGTTGTCCGGCTGGCTGTGGTCGCCGTGGTAGCTGGAAAGTGATTGCCCCTGGATGACCTCGGCGGCGGCGAGCATGCCGCCCTGGAACTGGTAGTAATCGTTGGAATCGAGGATGTCGTGCTCGCGGTTGTCCTGGTTGTGCAGCACCGCCTGCAGGCCGGACAGGCGCTGGGCGAAGCGCTCGCGTGCCGGGGTGCCGTCGTCGCCGGCTCCGTAGGCGTAGCCGCCCCAATTCAGGTAGGCCTCGGCGAGGTCGGCGCGGCTGTCCCACTGGCGCGACTCGATCACGCCCTGCACGCCGGCACCGTACGCGCCGGGTTGCGCACCGAAGATGCGCCAGCCGGCCTGGCGGCGGGCTTCGTCGCTTTCCAGGCCCTCGCTCAGCAGGCGTGCCTGATCGGCACGCACCCGGGCGGCCAGCGGGTTCAGGTCGTCCGGCTCGTCCAGCGCGGCGACCGCCTGCACGGCGGCGTCGAACAGGCGGATCAGGTTGGCGAAGGCATCGCGGAAGAAGCCGGATACCCGCAGCGTCACGTCCACCCGTGGGCGGTCGAGCAGGCTGATCGGCAGGATCTCGAAATCCTCCACGCGCTGGCTGCCGGCCTGCCACACCGGGCGCACGCCGAGCAGCGCGAGCGCCTGGGCGATATCGTCGCCGCCGGTGCGCATGGTCGCCGTGCCCCACACCGACAGGCCGAGCTGGCGCAGGTGGTCACCGTGGTCCTGCAGGTGGCGTTCGAGCAGGCGGCTGGCCGACTGGAAGCCGAGGCGGAAGGCGGTGGGCGTGGGCAGGTTGCGCACGTCCACGGTGAAGAAGTTGCGCCCGGTGGGCAGCACGTCGACCCGCCCACGACTGGGCGCGCCGCTGGGGCCGGGCGGGACGAAGCGGCCGGCAAGGCCGGCGAGCAGATGGCCGATCTCGCTGGCGCCGCAGGCGTCGAGGGTTGGCGCGATCTGCTGGTGCAGTTGCGCGAGGACCGCCGTGCTCGAGCTTCCGGGAGCGCTGGCGGAACCATCGCTCAGGCGCAGGGCGAACAGCTCCAGGCGCTCGCGGGTGTCGCCGTTGCTGCGCCAGGGTTCGTCGCTGACGGCGGTCAGCACATCAGGGCGCGGACCTTCCCACGGCTCGGCGAAAGCTTCGTCCAGCGGATCGCGGCCAAGCTTCAGGTCTTCGCTCAGCGCCCGCAGCAGGCTGGCGTTGCCGCCGCGTCCGTCGCCCCGTGGAATGCGCACCAGCGACAGCAGTGTGTCACGGCGCAGTTCGCCCACCGGCGATTCGCCGAACACATGCAGGCCATCGCGAATCTGTGATTCCTTGAGGTCGCACAGGTAGGCGTCCAACTGCGGCAACCAGCTTTCCGCATCGTCGCTCAACTGCAAGCCCAGCTCGCGGTCCAGCGCGGTGTCGCGCACCAGCGTGAGGATGTCGCCGCGCAGTTCAGTGGCGCGGCGCGGGTCGAGCAGCGAGGCGTCGTAGTATTCGTCGGCCAGCCGTTCGAGGTCGCGCAGCGGGCCGTAGTTTTCCGCGCGGGTCAGTGGCGGCATCAGGTGGTCGATGATCACCGCCTGGGCGCGGCGCTTGGCCTGCGCGCCTTCGCCGGGGTCGTTGACGATGAAGGGGTAGAGGTTGGGGAGCGGGCCGAGGATCGCGTCCGGCCAGCACTCTTCCGAGAGCCCGACGCCCTTGCCCGGCAGCCATTCCAGGTTGCCGTGCTTGCCGACATGAACCACCGCGTCGACGCCGAACACCTCGCGCAGCCAGAAGTAGAAGGCGAGGTAGCCGTGGGGTGGCACCAGTGACGGGTCGTGGTAGATCGCCGCCGCATCGAGCTGGTAACCGCGCGCTGGCTGGATGCCGACGAAGCCCAGGCCGAAGCGCAGCCCGGCGACCATCATCCGGCCGTTGCGGAACATCGGGTCCTGCTGTGGCTCGCCCCAGCGCTCGCGCACGGCTTGCTGGTTGGCCTCGGGCAGGCGCGCGAAGCAGGCGAGGTAGTCGTCCAGCGCCAGGCTCTGCGCGCAGGGGCGCAGGTCGAGGCTGTCGAGGTCGTTGCTGACGCCGCCGAGCAGTTGCTGGATCAGCGCCGTGCCGGAATCGGGCAGGCCGGCGACCGGATAACCCTGGGCTTCCAGCGCGCGAAGGATATTCAGCGCGGCGGCTGGGGTGTCCAGGCCCACGCCATTGCCGATCCGCCCGTCGCGGGTTGGGTAGTTCGCCAGGATCAGCGCCACGCGCTTGTCGGCGTTGGCCTTGCGCGCCAGAAGCATCCAGCGCCGCGCCAGTTCGGCGACGAAATCCATGCCCGGCCGGTGCGGCAGGTAGCAGACCACATCGCTCTGGCTGCGCTCGCTGCGCCAGGCCAGGCCCTTGAAGCTGATCGGCCGGGTGATGAGGCGGCCATCCAGCTCCGGCAGCGCGATGTGCATGGCCAGGTCGCGCGGGCCTAGACCCTGCGGGTTGGCGCGCCAGAGGTCGAGGTTGTCCAGTGAGCAGATGGCTTGCAGCACCGGCACGTCGCGGCGGAACGGTCGGTCCTGCGGCGCTTCCGGGTTCGACTGGGCGAAGCCCGTGGTATTGATGATCAGTTCGGCGTCGGCGCTATCGAGCAGGTTTTCCACCGCTTCCAGGCACGCAGCTTCCTTGAGGCTGGCGACGGCGATGGGTAGCGGATTGATGCCGTGGGCCTGCAGGTGCTCGCAGAAGGTATCGATGAAGCCGGTATTCGCCGCCTGCAGGTGCGTGCGATAGAACAGCAAGGCGGCCACCGGGCACTCCGGGTGCCAGTCGGCCTGCCAGCGGGCGAGGTCGCAACTGCCGGTCTGCGGGTGATACAGCGCGACGCGCGGCAGCGTCTGCGGCTCGCTCCACGGGTAGTCGCGTTGCAGATGGCGCGTGGCGAGGCAGGCGAAGAACTGCCGGGCATTGTCCAGGCCGCCCTGGCGCAGGTACTGCCAGAGGCGCTCGGCGTCCTGCGGTGCAACGCTGCAGAGCGCGGCCAATTCGGGGTCGGGCTTGTCGTCGCCGGGTACCGCGATCAGCGTGACGCCGCGTTCGGCCAATGCCGCCAGTTGCTCCATGCCGTAGCGCCAGTAGCCGACGCCGCCGTGTACCGAGATCAGGATGACCTTGGCGTGCTGCAACACCACGTCGACGTAGAGGTCCACCGAGGCGTGGTTCTGCAGTTGCATGGGGTTGGCCAGGCGCAGGCTCGGGTAATCCTCCGGCAGCTCGCGGGCGGCCTCGGCGAGCAGCGCCAGGTGCGAATCGCCGCTGCAGAGAATCACCAGCTCGGCGGGCGTCTGGGCCAGGTCGGCGATGCCGTCGTCGGGGACGAAGCCGCCGGGTTGGGTGCGCAGCAGGTGCATGGGCTTGCTCGATAGATTGCTTTTGTAGGACCGAGGGGGACGCCTAGTCCTTGCTCGCGAACCATGCCCCGCTGCGGAGGTTTGTTCGCGAGCAAGCTCGCTTCTACATGATCAAGAGAGGGCGCTGCGCAGCTCGTTGGCGATGGTCGCCTGGTCCAGCTCCTGGCCGATCACCACCAGGCGCGTGCCGCGGGTTTCATCGCTGCGCCAGGCGCGGTCGAAGTGCTTGTCGAAGCGCTTGCCGACGCCCTGCACCAGCAGGCGCATGGGCTTGCCGGGGATGGCGACGAAGCCCTTGATGCGCAGCACGGCGTGACGTTCGACCAGTGCGTTCAGTGCATCGAGCAGGGCGCGCTCTTCCACTTCCGGCAGATCGACGTGGAAGGAGTCGAACTCGTCGTGGTCATGATCTTCATGGCCCTCGTGGTCATGATGCGTCGGGCGGCTGTCGATGTGCAGCTCGGCCTCGGCGTTCAGCCCCAGCAGCACGGAGAGCGGCAACTGGCCGGAGTTGGCTTCGACGATCTTCACCGCCGGCGGCAGTTCCTCGGCGACTTCGGCGCGGACGCGGGCCAGCGCTTCGGCGTCCAGCAGGTCGGCCTTGTTCAGCACCACCAGGTCGGCGCTGGCCAGCTGGTCTTCGAAGAGTTCATGCAGCGGCGATTCGTGGTCCAGGTTCGGGTCCTGCTGGCGCTGCTCGTCGACCTGCTCGGGATGGGCGGCAAAGGTGCCGGCGGCCACGGCCGGGCTGTCGACCACGGTGATCACCGCGTCAACGGTGCAGKCGGAAGAGCAC
>NZ_MACM02000003.1:0-62794 GCF_001675465.2 Pseudomonas sp. AU12215 | reverse complement strand
CTTCCGATCGCGTCAGTCGCAGTCGCACTGACATCGCCGCTGGTCTGCGGCACCGTCGTGGTGATGCTGTAGCTGCCATCGGAGCCGGCAGTCGCCGTACCAGTACTGCCATCCGGGTAGGTSACGGTAACGGTCGTGCCCGGCTCGGCACTGCCGCTCACGGTCAGGCCGCCATCGGCATTGGCCACGACATTCACGCTCGGTGCCTCCGGAGCGGTGGTGTCGCTGTAGYTCTCGSTCACCGAGGCRCCAGTGTTGCCGGCTTCGTCGGTGGCGTTGACGCTGACCTCACCGGTGGGTTGGTTCTCCGGCGAGGTGATGCTGAAGCTGCCGTCTTCACCCACGACAACGGAACCGGTGCTGCCATCGGGATAGGTGACGGTGACGGTGCTGCCAGGCTCGGCGGTGCCGCCGACAGTCAGGCTGCCGTCTTCGTTGGTAACGATCGGGCCCAGCACCGGTGCGTCGGGCGCAGTGCTGTCGGTGAAGGTATCGGTGGCCGCGGGGCCGGTATTGCCGTCCAGGTCGGTGGCCGCCGCGCTGACGTCACCATTGGGTTGCGGACGAGCGGAAGTCACCGAGAAGGCCCCAGCCGCGTCAGCGACCGTGGTGCCCGTGGAGCCGTCCGGGAAAGTCACCGTGACGGTGCAGCCAGGCTCGGCAGTGCCGCAAACGGTGACAGAGCCATCGTCCAGCGTAACCAGCGGATCGAGCAGCGGCGCGTCCGGCGGGGTGCTATCGACGTATGCCAGGCTGCCGGGCTCACCGGTATTGCCATAGACGTCGGTGGCGGTGGCACTGACTTCGCCACTGGCCTGCGGCACATGGGTGGTGATGCTGTACTGGCCGTTGCCGTCCGCCATGACATTGCCCACCGAGCCATCCGGGAAGGTAACGGTGACGATGCTGCCGACCTCGGCACTGCCACTGATGGTGAGGCCGCCGTCGGCATTTTCCGTGACGCCGATACTCGGTGCCGCGGGCGGCGTGACATCGACGTAAGGCAACTGGGTGCCCGGGCTGGTGTTGCCGGCCTCATCGGTAGCGCTGGCGGTCAGGCTGCCCGAGGGCTGGTCGGGCGGCGATGTCAGGCTGTAGCCGCCATCCTCGCCGACGACGACGCTGCCGGTGCTGCCATCGGGATAGGTGACGGTCACGGTGCTGCCGGGCTCGGCGCTGCCGCTCACGGTCACACTGCCGTCGGCATTGGTGATCACTTCAGTGCTGGGGGCGCTCGGCGCCGTGGTGTCGGTGTAGTTGACGTGGGCGTCGCTGCTGTTGCCCTTGCCATCCTCGACGTGGATATCCACGCCACCACTGGTCTGCGGCGAGGAAGTGGAAGCCTGGTAGTGTCCGTCGGCATCGGCTACCACGGTGGTGCTGGAGCCATCCGGGAAGGTTACGGTTACGCTCGCACCGGGACTGGTGGAGCCACTGACAACCAGACCACCCGCCTCGCCTGCCTGCAGGTCTGCAGTGGGAGCCTTGAGCCCGCTGCCACCGTGATGGCCACCACCGCCGCCACCACTGGACGCAGCAACGCCGCCGGCTACCAGCGCCAGACCGCCCAATATCCAAGGCAGTGCACCCTGGTCGCCGCCCTCGGTCACCAGCAGCGACTCGACCGAGTCGACCTCGCTGTAGCTGGCGAAGGCGGAGCCCTCTTGATTGACCTCGGCGACCCAGTAGTGGCCGTCACCGCTGTCGAGCAGCAGATCGCTGTTCGGCTGACCGGGAGCCCCGAAGAACCCGTGGATGACGATGGTTTCGCCATCCAGGGTCTTGATCACCAGGGCGTTACCCTCGCGGGTCATGCTGACGACCTGCTCCTTGCTCAAGGCCAGCTTCACGACCGAAGGCGCGCGGAGAGTCAGGTCAGCCTGATTGACCTGAGTGGTCGCGTGGGTAGCCTTGTCGATTACAACGATTGTTTTAGCCATGATGGGCCTCGGAACTCGGCAGTCGTGGGAATGCCAGCGGTGGCTCCGCGGCCATTCCCGGTCACAAGGGCGCCCGCAAGCCGACAGGCTTGCAGGCCTTCTTCAACCACGGGGCTCGGTGACGCATCGCAGCGACCGGCAAGCGAAAGCCGGCGGGGGAAGGAAAGCGATTGATTATTGGAATTGGACGTCGAGGAACCGAAGGTGCTGCCGGACGGCCTGCAGGGCGGCGTCACGGAGCAACCCGTGGATACTGGTCGAAGTATCCGTAGCAGCGATCTTCGCTGACATCAGATGATTCCTAATCCCTAGGCACCCGGCGTAGCCTCCGCAAAGGTGCTGGGCGATACCTGCGTCGGGCATTGCACCCGACCATCGAGGACATTCAGGAGGATGACCTGCGAACTTTAAGTCGCCCCGTGCCGGCACTAGCGCCCTTCCTCGCCAACGGCTCGACTCCCACTGCCAGAAAAGAAAAACCCCGCACTGGGCGGGGTTTCTGACGGGCGCAGGTCAGTCCTTGCGCTGCGGCGACAGCAGCTCGATCTTGTAGCCGTCCGGGTCTTCGACGAAGGCCAGGATGCTGGAGCCATGCTTCATCGGACCCGGCTCGCGGGTGATCTTGCCGCCGCGCGAGCGGATGTCCTCGCAGGCCTTGTAGACATCAGCCACTTCCAGGGCGATGTGGCCATAGCCGGTGCCCAGCTCATACTTGTCCACGCCCCAGTTATAGGTCAGCTCGATGACGCTGTTGTCGTCCTCGTTACCGTAGCCGACGAAGGCCAGGGTGAACTGGCCGTCCGGGTAATCCTTGCGGCGCAGCAGGGTCATGCCCAGGACTTCGGTATAGAAGGCGATGGATTTATCCATGTCGCCGACGCGCAGCATGGTATGCAGCAGTCTCATCGGTTCTTTCCTCATCAGGTGCCCGGAGTGCGGGCTCATAAACACAAACCCCGGCTCGTGGCCGGGGTCTGCTTGTCACGGGAGACGCCAGCTTATCAGAACAGCTTGCGGCCCTTGTTCGCGGCAATACGCATGCGCAGCGCGTTGAGCTTGATGAAGCCGGCAGCATCGGCCTGGTTGTAGGCGCCGCCGTCTTCCTCGAAGGTCGCGATGTTGGCATCGAACAGCGAGTCGTCGGACTTGCGGCCAACCACGATGACGTTGCCCTTGTACAGCTTCAGGCGCACGACGCCGTTCACATGTTCCTGGGAGGCATCGATCATCTGCTGGAGCATCTCGCGCTCCGGGCTCCACCAGTAGCCGGTGTAGATCAGCTTGGCGTAGCGCGGCATCAGCTCGTCCTTCAGGTGAGCGACTTCGCGGTCCAGGGTGATCGACTCGATGGCACGGTGCGCCTTGAGCATGATGGTGCCGCCGGGGGTCTCGTAGCAGCCGCGGGACTTCATGCCGACGTAGCGGTTCTCGACGATGTCGAGACGGCCGATGCCGTTGGCGCCGCCGATGCGGTTCAGCTCGGTGAGTACCTGCGCCGGGCTCATGTCCTTGCCGTCGATGGCAACGATGTCGCCCTTGCGGTAGGTCAGCTCGATGTAGGTAGCGGTGTCGGGGGCCTTCTCCGGGGAGACGGTCCACTTCCACATGTCCTCTTCGTGCTCGGTCCAGGTGTCTTCCAGCACGCCGCCTTCATAGGAGATGTGCAGCAGGTTGGCATCCATGGAGTAAGGCGATTTCTTCTTGCCGTGGCGCTCGATCGGGATGTTGTGGGTTTCGGCGTAGTCCATCAGCTTCTCGCGGGACAGCAGGTCCCACTCGCGCCAGGGAGCGATGACCTTGACGCCCGGCTTCAGCGCGTAGGCGCCCAGCTCGAAGCGAACCTGGTCGTTGCCCTTGCCGGTGGCGCCATGGGAGATGGCGTCAGCGCCGGTGGCGTTGGCGATCTCGATCAGGCGCTTGGCGATCAGCGGACGAGCGATGGACGTACCCAGCAGGTACTCGCCTTCGTAGACGGTGTTGGCACGGAACATCGGGTAGACGAAGTCGCGGACGAACTCTTCTCGCAGGTCCTCGATGAAGATCTCTTTCACGCCCATCTGCTTGGCCTTGGCGCGGGCCGGCTCGACCTCCTCGCCCTGACCCAGGTCAGCGGTAAAGGTCACTACTTCGCAGTTATAGGTATCCTGCAGCCACTTCAGAATCACGGAGGTGTCCAGGCCACCGGAATACGCCAGGACTACCTTCTTCACGTCCGCCATGCCACTCAACTCCACGGGGGTTGTCACGAAAGGGACCGATTCTACTGCCCGCCCAGGATAATTTACAGAGGGGCGACAGCTTTTGACGACAAAGCGACAAATACTATCGTCGGTGCGACCCGCCGCCGCAGGTTCACCCCTTGGGGGCGGCGGGGGACGTGGCGGCGTTCGCGGCCGGCGTCGAGGGCGCGCCTTGGGTCGGGGCATTGGCAGCCGGCGCGGGCGTGGAGGGAGCGGATGCGGCAGGCGCCACGGGCGCCTCGGCGGGTGCGCCCGGAGCGTCTTCGGTTACCGCTTCGCGGGACAGATTGACCGTCACCCGGCGGTTCTTCGCGCGGTTGGCAGCGGAATTGTTCTTAACCAATGGATAGCGCTCGCCGTAGAAACGCACGGTGATCTGCGACTCGGCTACGCCGTTGGCCTTGAGGTAGTCCATCACCGCGATGGCGCGACGGCGCGATGCCTCGCGATTGGCCAGGCGGTTGCCGCTGTTGTCGGAATGCCCGTCCAGTTCGATGCGATTCACCGTCGGGTCAGCCTTCATATACTGCAGGATGATGTCCAGCTTGGCGCGCCCCAGCGGGTCGACCTCGGTGCCACCATCCGGGAAGCCCACCTGGCTCTGGCGCACCTGGTCGAAATTGACCGGGAGCATCTTCGTCGAACATTCCTGGAACTGCGCATAGCCATCGGCGAAACGCGCGGGCAGCAAGCGCACCAGCAGATTCTCACCCGTACGGGTGCGATGACGGACTTCCGGGGTACGCCCTTCGAGCAATCCGCCGAGCAGGCGTCCGGCCTGTTGCTGGGTGCTGTTGAAGGGCACCTCACCCGAACCCACGCTCACCGAGCCCAGGTTCAGGTCGCCCTGCCCCGGCCGCCACGGCGGCGCGGCGGCCAGCAGCGTTGCCGAGCCCGTGCCGAGCCAGCCCTGCTGGGACTTGAGGCGGAAGGTCGGTTGCTCCCCAGCGCGCCAGACGAATTCGCCCACGCCGAAGCCCCCCACGCTCTGCGACAATCGGCACTCGAACTGATCGCCCGCCACCGTCCACTGGGCGCTTTCCAGGCGCGGCTGGAACGTCAGCCCCCAGGCCGGCAGGCTGGCGCAAAGTGTGAGCAGGAGAAGGGAGGGCTGGCGCACGGTGGCATCCACACAGGCAAATGGGCGTCCCAGATTCTATCGGTCAGCCTCGGCAAAACTTGATAGCGAGTGCCGGCGGCGGCCTTTTCCGGTAGCATTTCACCCTCTTCCCGCTGCAACCGCCCCCCTGGAATCCGCATGTCCGACCGCCTGACACTCCTGCGCCCCGACGACTGGCACATCCACCTGCGCGACGGCGCCGCACTCGCGCAAACCGTCGGCGATGCCGCCCGCACCTTCGGCCGCGCCATCATCATGCCGAACCTGGTCCCGCCGGTACGCAACGCCGCCGAAGCCGACGCCTACCGCCAGCGCATTCTGGCCGCCCGCCCGGCCGGCAGCCGCTTCGAGCCGCTGATGGTGCTCTACCTCACCGACCGCACCAGCGCCGAGGAAGTCCGCGCCGCCAAGGCCTCGGGCTTCGTACACGCCGCCAAGCTCTATCCGGCCGGCGCCACCACCAACTCCGATTCCGGTGTGACCAGCGTCGACAACATCTTCCATGTCCTCGAAGCCATGGCCGAAGTCGGCCTGCCGCTGCTGGTACACGGTGAAGTAACCCGCGCGGACGTCGACGTATTCGACCGCGAGAAACGCTTCATCGACGAACACCTGACCCGCGTGGTCGAGCGCTTCCCGACTCTCAAGGTAGTCTTCGAGCACATCACCACCGGCGATGCCGCCGCCTTCGTCAAGGCCGCCCCGGCCAACGTCGGCGCCACCATCACCGCGCACCACCTGCTGTACAACCGCAACCACATGCTGGTTGGCGGCATCCGCCCGCACTTCTACTGCCTGCCGATCCTCAAGCGCAACACCCACCAGGAAGCCCTGCTGGATGCGGCCACCAGTGGCAGCCCGAAGTTCTTCCTCGGCACCGACTCGGCACCCCACGCGCGCCACGCCAAGGAAGCCGCCTGTGGTTGCGCCGGCTGCTACACCGCCTACGCCGCCATCGAGCTGTACGCGGAAGCCTTCGAGCAACGCAATGCGCTGGACAAGCTGGAGGGCTTCGCCAGCCTGCACGGCCCGGACTTCTACGGCCTGCCGCGCAACAGCGACCGCATCACCCTGGTGCGTGAAGAATGGGAAGCGCCGGCGGCCCTGCCGTTCGGCGACTTCGATGTAGTCCCGCTGCGTGCCGGCGAGAAACTGCGCTGGCGCCTGCTGGAGACCGTGGCATGAGTGACGAGAACGAAATCTTCGAAGAAGAACTCGACGGTTCTTTCCCGCCCGGCCCGCGCCACCCGATGGCACGTCGCTTCCGCGGCTACCTGCCGGTCGTGGTGGACGTCGAGACCGGCGGCTTCAATGCCGCCACCGACGCCCTGCTGGAAATCGCCGCCGTCACCATCGGCATGGACGAAAGCGGCTACCTGTTCCCCGAGCACACCTACTTCTTCCGTGTGGAGCCCTTCGAAGGCGCCAACATCGAGCAGGCCGCGCTGGAGTTCACCGGCATCAAGCTGGACCACCCGCTGCGCATGGCCGTGCCGGAAGAACAGGCTCTGACCGAGATCTTCCGTGGCATCCGCAAGTCGCTGAAGTCCAACGGCTGCAAGCGGGCGATCCTGGTCGGCCACAACAGCAGCTTCGACCTGGGCTTCCTCAATGCAGCGGTGAACCGCAGCGGCGTGAAGCGCAACCCATTCCATCCCTTCTCCAGCTTCGATACTGCGACCCTCGCAGGTCTCGCCTACGGCCAGACCGTCCTGGCGAAAGCCTGCCAGACCGCCGGCATCGAGTTCGACAACCGCGAAGCGCACTCGGCGCGCTACGACACCGAGAAGACCGCCGAGCTGTTCTGCGGCATCGTCAACCGCTGGAAGGAGTTCGGTGGCTGGATGGAAGACGATCACTGATCGGCTTCAACGCCCCATGAAAAAGCCCCGCACTGGCGGGGCTTTTTCATGGAGCCGGCATCAACACCCCGCCTTACCTGCAGGAGCGAGCTTGCCCTCGCGAACCCCAGCGCCTTCGGATGCCTGACAGGCGGGATTGGCGCCATAGCTGCCCCTGTTCGCGAGCAAGCTCGCTCCTGCAAAAAACATATCGCTCCCGGTGCCTATGCGCGCAGCCCGCAATCCACGCGGGTTAGATGCTAAGTCATTGAACCCAATGACCATTTGTCAGACATCCCGGATGCGTACTCGAGAACTTTTGACAATCATTCTCATTATTATTAGTATCGCTTCCAACAACCCCACAGCGACTGTAGTGCAACCATGTACGTCTGCCTCTGCCAAGGTGTCACCGATACTCAGATCCGCGATGCGATCTACGATGGTGCTTGCAACTATCGCGAGGTGCGCGAGTGCACCGGCGTCGGCACCCAATGCGGAAAGTGCGCGTGCCTGGCCAAACAGGTCGTTCGCGATACGCTCGGCGAACTGCAAAGCGCCCAGAGCATGAACTACAACCTGGCCTACGCGGCGAGCTGAAAAAATACCGCTGATCCGTTCAGCAGGAATTCCGAAGAAACCGGGCACTGGCCCGGTTTTTTTATGCCTGAAATTCAGGGATTTAGCGCCGGGATGCGGAATGAAAACATTCGCATTCATATTCCTTTTTATAACAAATTCAAGCACTTATGTTTGACATATGGTTATAAGGGGGCGAGAATTTCAATCTCTCCCACTCCACACGGCAGGACCCCGGCATGAAAGGCGACAAGAAAGTCATCCAGCATCTGAACAAGATCCTCGGCAACGAGCTGATCGCCATCAACCAGTACTTCCTGCACTCGCGCATGTGGAACGACTGGGGCCTGAAGCGCCTCGGCGCGCACGAGTACCACGAGTCCATCGATGAGATGAAGCACGCCGACAAGCTCATCGAACGCATCCTGTTCCTCGAAGGCCTGCCCAACCTGCAGGACCTGGGCAAGCTGCTGATCGGCGAGAACACCCAGGAAATGCTGCAGTGCGACCTGAACCTGGAGCTCAAGGCCACCAAGGACCTGCGCGACGCCATCGTGCATTGCGAAAGCGTGCATGACTACGTCAGCCGCGACCTGCTCAAGGACATCCTCGAGTCCGAGGAAGAGCACATCGACTACCTGGAAACCCAGCTCGGCCTGATCCAGAAAGTCGGTCTGGAAAACTATCTGCAGTCGCACATGCACGAAGACGACTGATCAGGAACAAGGCACCGGCGCGGTTGTGGACGCCGGTGCCCTTCCCTTCTAGCCGTTCGCCTTCGGCGGACGCCGCACCAGCCCGGCCTTGAATACCAGGCCAGCGCACAGTCCGATCACCACCAGCAGCGACAGGCGCAGCCCCACGTGCTCGGCGAGGAAGCCGATCAACGGCGGGCCCAGCAACAAGCCGCCATAGCCGAACGACGCCACTGCGGCCACGCCGCGCGAAGGCTCGACGCCCGGCCGGTTGCCTGCCGCGCCGATCAGGATCGGCACCACCACCGACAACCCCGCGCCCACGAGGGCGAAACCGGCAATCGCGCCGGAAATCCACGGGCTGAACAGCGCCAGCAGCATCCCCGCAATGGCCAGCAGCGCCAGGTTGCGTACCAGCGCCTCGTCGGCGAAGCGCACGCGCAGGCGGTCACCGAACAGACGCCCCAGCACCATGGTCGCGGAGAACGCCGCGAAGCCCAGTGCCGCCACTCGCTCCGACGCTCCCATGACCTGGTGCAGCAGCAGGGCGCCCCAGTCGGCGACCGCGCCTTCGGAAACGAACGCGCACAGCGTCAGCACCCCAAGACCTATCAGTGCCGGTGGCGGCAGGCGCCAGCCACGTTGGGCTGGCGCCTCCTCCTCCGTGGGCTCCGGGCGCCCTTCGAACAGATGACGGGCGAAGAACGGCAGGATCGCCACCGCGATGACTGCCAGCAGGGTGAAGTGCCAGACAGGCGCCATGCCGGCAAAGATCGCCGCGCCGATGGCGCCGGTGAGTCCGCCCAGGCTGTACATGCCATGCAGGCTGGAGATGCACGGCCGGCCGAGGCGCCGCTCCACTTCCACCGCCTGGGTGTTCATGGCCACGTCCATGGTGGCGAAGGTCAGGCCAACCAGCAGCAGCCCCGCTGCCAGGTACCAGACGTTAGGCGCCAGCCCGAGCAATGGGAAGCAAGCCATCAGCGCCAACCCGGAAACCACCGTGATCGCCCGGCTGCCATAACGCCGTACCAATGCCCCGGCGAAAACGAATGCCAGCAGCGCGCCCACTCCGGCGCCCAGCAACGCCTGGCCCAGTTGCTGCTCGTCCACGCCGGTCATGTTCTTCAGCGCCGGCACCCGGCCCATCAGGCTGCCATGCACCATGCCGCCCATGGCGAAGCAATAGCCACACGCCCAGCGTGCGGCCTTGGCCCGTGATTGTTCACTCATCCTTTATCTCTTCCCAAAAACAAAGCCCCGCCAAGGCGGGGCTTTGTGCGACAGCACGAAAGACTCAGGCGTTGGCCTTGCCTACGGCGTCCTTGATCAGCGGTTGCAGCTCACCCTTTTCGAACATCTCGGCCAGGATGTCGCTGCCACCGACCAGCTCGCCACCGACCCACAGTTGCGGGAAGGTCGGCCAGTTGGCGTACTTGGGCAGGTTGGCGCGGATTTCCGGATTCTGCAGGATGTCGACGTAGGCGAACTTCTCGCCACAAGCCATCAGGACCTGGGCGGCGCGGGACGAGAAACCGCACTGCGGAGCATTCGGCGAACCCTTCATGTACAGCAGGACAGGGTTGTTGGCGATCTGCTCTTTGATGGTATCGATGATATCCATGAACTTCCTCGGCTGAACTATCAGATACTGATCCGGCAGCCGCCTCCTCGGATGGCGATGGCCGGCACGGTACCGCGCATTGTACTGCAAAGCCGAGCGCTACGCTCGGCTTTGCAGATGCCTTGCGACAGCCTGTCAGGCCGCCTCGACCTCCACTGGCACACCGTTCAGCGCGGTGTTTCCGGAGAGCGCATCCAGATGTCGCTCGTCGGTGAGGTCATTGGCACTGGCGCCGCCCTGCTCGCGAGCAATCGACAGCTGCACGCCCGGCCGTGCGTGCCCCCAGCCGTGGGGCAGGCTGACGACCCCGGCCATGACTTCGTCGCTGGCCGCCACCTCGATCTCGATACTGCCGACCCGCGAGCGCACACGTACCTTCTGCCCGTCCACCAGCCCGCGCGAGGCGAGGTCCTGCGGGTGCATGAGCAGTTGGTGCCGCGGCTTGCCCTTCACCAGGCGGTGATAGTTGTGCATCCAGGAGTTGTTGCTGCGCACATGGCGGCGACCGATCAGCAGCAACTGGTCAATGGCCGGCGACTGGGTATCGGCGAAGCGACGCAGGTCATTGAGGAAGATTTCCGGCGCCGCCTCGATGCTATGGCTGGCCGTCTTCAGCCTCGGCGCCAGGTTCGGCCGCAGTGGCCCGAGGTCCAGCCCGTGGGGATACTCACGCAGACGTGCGAGATTCAGTTTGTGCTCGGAAGCATCGCCATAGGGGCCGAAACGCAGGCCCATCTCGATCATCTGCTCCGGCGCCATGGTCGGTTTCAGCTCGGTACCGCTGCGCGCCGCATAGGCCTTGGCCAGGCCGACGAAGATTTCCCAGTCGTGCAGTGCGCCTTCGGGTTTCGGCAGGATCGCCTCGTTGAAGCGGGTGACGTTGCGTACGGCAAAGACGTTGAAAGTGGTGTCGTAGTGATCGTGCTCCAGTGGCGCGGTGGGCGGCAGGATCAGGTCGGCGTAGCGCGTGGTTTCGTTGATATAGAGGTCCACGCTGAGCATGAACTCCAGGCCGTCCAGCGCCTGTTCCAGGCGTCGGCCATTGGGCGTGGACAGCACCGGGTTGCCCGCCACTGTCACCAGCGCACGCACCTGCCCTTCGCCTTCGGTGAGCATCTCTTCGGCCAGCGCTGCCACCGGCAATTCGCCGCCATATTCCGGCAGGCCGGACACACGGCTCTGCCAGCGGTTGAACGCGCCACCCGCCGTGGTCGCCACCAGGTCCACCGCCGGCGTGGTGCACAGGGTGCCGCCGACGCGGTCGAGGTTGCCGGTGACCAGGTTGATCAATTGCACCAGCCACTGACAGAGGCTTCCGAAAACCTGGGTGGAAACGCCCATACGCCCGTAGCAGACGGCCTTGTCGGCGGCGGCGAAATCCCGCGCCAACTGGCGGATGGCGTCGGCCGGCACGCCGCAGCGAACGGCCATGGATTCGACCTTGAAGGGCGCCAGCGCCTCACGCACCACGCCCAGGCCATTGACCGGCAACGAGGATTCGCGGGTCAGACCTTCGCTGAGCAGCGTGTCGAGGATGCCCAGCAACAGCGCGGCATCTTCGCCGGGGCGCACGAACAGGTGCTGGTCCGCAATCGCCGCCGTCTCGGTGCGACGCGGGTCGACCACCACCAGCTTGCCGCCGCGCGCCTTCACGGCCTTCAGACGTTTCTCCACGTCCGGCACGGTCATGATGCTGCCGTTGGACGCCAGCGGGTTGCCGCCCAGGATCAGCATGAAGTCGGTGTGGTCGATGTCCGGAATCGGGATCAGCAGGCCATGGCCGAACATCTGCTGGCTGACCAGATGATGCGGCAGTTGGTCCACCGAGGTCGCCGAGTAGCGGTTGCGGGTCTTCAACTGGCCGAGGAAATAGTTGCTGTGGGTCATCAACCCGTAGTTGTGCACGCTCGGATTGCCCTGGTACACCGCCACGGCGTTGCTACCGTGGCGCTCGCGGATTTCCGCCAGGCGCGTGGCCACCAGCTCGAAGGCCTCGTCCCAGCCGATCGGCTGCCACTCGTTGCCGACACGGCGCACCGGCTGGCGCAGGCGGTCCGGGTCGTTCTGGATATCCTGCAGCGCCACCGCCTTGGGGCAGATGTGGCCACGGCTGAAGCTGTCCTGGGCGTCACCCTTGATGGACAGAATGCGCTCGTCCTCGGTCTCGATGGTCAGGCCGCAGATGGCCTCGCACAGATGGCACGCACGGTGGTGGAGGGTCTTGCTCATGGCTCGCCTCGTTATTGTTGTCGCCGGCGCTCATGGAGCCGGTCGCGGGGTCGCAAGCACTATGAATCCAGTCCCGGCGAAGCACCACCAGCTTCCGTCGGGTGAATTGCGCGGCATCAGGAACGACCATGGTCAAGCCCCGCCCGACGGGCCTTCCGGGTGAAACTTGCGTAGATCCGTCATTTCCTTATAGGATCGCGCCTTCCCCCATTTTCCGCTCCATGCGGTCCCGCCGCAGGTTCAGCCCGTTTTTTCTCACGAAAGCCGGTCGGTACCTCGGCCTGATTCTGAGAATAAGTAGTAGGTACGAACCATGAGCGCACGTCACTTCCTCTCGATGCTGGATTACACGACCGACGAACTGCTCGGTCTGATCCGCCGTGCCACCGAGCTGAAGGACCTGCGCGACCGAGGCGTGCTCTACGAACCGCTGAAGAACCGCGTGCTGGGCATGATCTTCGAGAAGGCCTCGACCCGGACGCGAATCTCCTTCGAAGCCGGGATGATCCAGCTCGGCGGCCAGGCCATCTTCCTCTCCCCGCGCGATACCCAGCTGGGCCGTGGCGAGCCGATCGCCGACGCCGCGCGGGTGATGTCGCGGATGGTCGATGCCGTGATGATCCGCACCTTCGCCCACAGCAACCTGATCGAGTTCGCCGAGAACTCCCGCGTGCCGGTGATCAACGGCCTGTCGGACGACCTGCATCCGTGCCAGTTGCTGGCCGACATGCAGACCTTCCATGAGCACCGCGGCAGCATCGCCGGCAAGACCGTGGCCTGGATCGGCGACGGCAACAACATGTGCAACAGCTACATCGAGGCGGCGATCCGCTTCGACTTCCAACTGAATGTGGCCTGCCCGGAAGGCTACGAGCCCAACGCTGCCCTGATGGAGCAGGCCGGTGAACGCGTGAAGATCTTCCGTGACCCGCGCGAAGCGGTCGCCGGCGCACATCTGGTGAGCACCGACGTCTGGGCTTCCATGGGCCAGGAGGACGAAGCAACCGCGCGCCTGCGCCTGTTCCAGCCATATCAGGTAACACGTGCGCTGCTCGATGGCGCGGCGGCGGATGTACTATTCATGCACTGCCTGCCGGCCCACCGTGGCGAAGAGATCAGCGAAGACCTGCTGGACGACGCGCGCTCCGTGGCCTGGGACCAGGCGGAAAACCGTCTCCACGCCCAGAAAGCCCTGCTCGAACTGCTGGTCGAGCACGCGCATTACGCCTGAGCCCTCCTGTTTCGAGCCCGATGACCAAACCGCTGCTGCTCACCCTCGACGACCTTTCCTGTGGCTATGAACAGCAGCGTGTGGTGCAAGGCGTCAGACTGCACCTGAACGCCGGCGACATCGGCTGCCTGCTCGGCCCCTCGGGCTGCGGCAAGACCACCACCCTGCGCGCCATCGCCGGTTTCGAGCCGGTGCAGGGCGGGCGTATCGAACTGGGCGGCGAAGTGATTTCCCGCCCCGGCTTCACCCTGTCGCCGGAGAAGCGCCGGATCGGCATGGTATTCCAGGACTACGCGCTGTTCCCGCACCTGTCGGTGGCGGATAACGTCGCCTTCGGCATCCGCAAGCACCCCGAGCGCCAGCGCATCGTCGGTGAGCTGCTGGAGCTGGTGAAGCTCGACGGCCTCGGCCAGCGTTTCCCCCATGAGCTTTCCGGCGGCCAACAACAGCGCGTGGCCCTGGCCCGTGCACTGGCCCCGCAGCCGCAACTGCTGCTGCTCGACGAACCCTTCTCCAATCTCGACGTGGAGCTGCGCCGCCAGCTCAGCCATGAGGTGCGCGACATCCTCAAGGCGCGTGGCACCAGTGCGATTCTGGTCACCCACGACCAGGAAGAAGCCTTCGCCGTCAGCGATCATGTCGGTGTGTTCCGCAACGGCCTGCTGGAGCAGTGGGATACGCCATTCAATCTCTACCACGAGCCGCAGACGCCCTTCGTCGCCAGCTTCGTCGGCCAGGGCTATTTCATTCGTGGACAGATGCGCGGGACCGATGCGGTGCAGACCGAGCTGGGCCTGCTGCGCGGCAACCGCGCCTACTGCCTGCCCGACGGCTGCGCGGTGGATGTATTGCTGCGCCCGGATGACCTGGTGCCGGCCGCCGATGGCGCGCTGAAGGCGCGCATCGTCGGCAAGTCGTTCCTCGGTGCGGCTACCCTGTATCGCCTGCAATTGCCCACCGGCACCCAGCTGGAATCGCTGTTCCCCAGCCATGCCGACCACCAGCCGGGCGATGAAGTGGGCATCGGCGTCGCCGCCGAGCATCTGGTGCTGTTCCCGGCGCAGGGCAGCGTGGCGCTCTAGGCGAGCGCCTTCTCCAGTTCAGGCAACAACTCGAACAGGTCGCCCTGCAAGCCATAGTCGGCGATCTCGAAGATCGGCGCGTCCGGATCGAGATTGATCGCCGCGATGACCTTGGCGTCCTTCATGCCCGCCACGTGCTGCACGGCCCCTGAGATCCCCACGGCGAGATAAAGCTCCGGCGCGACGATGCGCCCGGACTGGCCAATCTGCAATTCCGCCGGGGCAAAGCCGGCATCTACCGCTGCCAGTGACGCACCCACGGCGCCGTGCAGCCGGTCCGCCAGCGGATAGAGCGCGGCGAAGCCTTCTTCGGTTTGCAGCCCACGCCCGCCGGCGACTATGACCTTCGCCGACTCCAGCGCAGGGCGCTCGAAGTCCGGGTGTTCCTCGCCCTGCCACTGCGACAGACCGAGATCGCCCGCCCCGCCGATACGCTCCAGTTCGGCATTGCCGCCGGCCAGTGGCAGCGGATCGAAAGCGGTTGGGCGAATGCCCAGCACGATCGACGGCCCCTCGCAGCGCACCGTGGCGATGGCATTGCTGGCGTAGATCGGGCGCTGGAAGGTCTGTTCGTCGATGACGGCGATGACGTCGGAGACCGCATCCACATCCAGCAAGGCTGCGATGCGCGGCAGGCAATCGCGGCCCACGGCGGTGGCCGGCGCGAGGATGTGGCGGTAACGCGGAGCCAGTTGCACCACCAGTGCCGAGAGGTTTTCCGCCAGCAGGTGGTCGTAGGCGGGATCGCCTGCCAGCAGGACGCGATCAACGCCCTCGACACCACAAGCCCGTGTCGCCAGTTCCTCGAGGCCACTGCCCGCAAGCAGCAGATGAACTTCGCCGCCGATCTGCCGGGCGGCGGCCAGAGCGTTCAGGGTAGCGGGCGCCAGGACGGCGGAGTCGTCGGTAACGTGATAGTCAGCGATGAGCAGAAGGGCCATGGGCCTGCCTCCAGGTCGGTGAGCCGCGCCGAACGGGCGCGGTTTCCAGTGAAGGCCAGCCTACGCCGGGGAGCGCAAAGCCCCCCGGTCACAGATCAAACAACCAGCAGACGACCGCTGGCGACCAGACGCGCGTAGCCGGCGATGCTGACGCGCTCGCCTTCCAGGCGGCACCACAGCTCGCCGCCGCGTGCGGAGGCCTGGAAGGCGCGCATCTGCAGCTTGTTCAGGCGACGCGACCAGTAGGGGATCAGCACGCAGTGGGCGGCGCCGGTCACCGGGTCCTCGTTGAGGCCGATGGCCGGGGCGAAGAAGCGCGAAACGAAGTCATAGCCGTCGCTGCGCGCGGTGACGATCACACCCAGGTACGGCAGGCGCGCGAGAGCAGCGAAATCGGGCTGGCAGTCGCGCACCGCCTGTTCCGACTCCAGCAGCACCAGCAGGTGGTTGGCGGTGTTCAGTGCGTCCACCACGTCGACGCCCAGCGCATTCTGCAACTCCACCGTAGAGCCGGATTCGCTCGGCGGCTGCGCCGGGAAGTTCAGTGCCAGCCGGCCTTCCTCACGAGTCACACGCAGCGGACCGGACAGGGAGTTCAGCTCCAGCACTTCGCCCGGCTCGTCGAACACTTCGAACAGCACGTGGGCGCTGGCCAGGGTGGCGTGGCCGCACAGCGGCACCTCGGCGGTCGGGGTGAACCAGCGGATGCGCCAGCCGGCCGGCTCCCTCACCAGGAAGGCAGTCTCAGACAGGTTGTGCTCGGCGGCGATCTGCTGCATCAGTTCGTCGCTCAACCAGGCATCGAGGCGGTACACCATGGCCGGGTTGCCGGCGAACGGGCGATCAGTGAAAGCGTCTACCTGGTGAAAATCGAGCAGCATGGCAGTCTCCTGAAAAGTGATGTCCGAGCATGACAGAAGCCGATGAACGACGAACCGTACAGAAGCGAGCAGACAGTCGTTCGCTCAACCGCGACCGATGGGGGCGAAGGTCGCCGATGTCAGCCCGGCCAGCGTCTCGGCGCTCAACTCTACTTCCAGCCCACGGCGGCCGGCGCTGACGTGGATGGTGGGGAACCCCTGGGCGGATTCGTCGATGAAGGTGCGCAAGCGTTTCTTCTGCCCCAGAGGGCTGATGCCGCCGACCAGGTAGCCGGTGGCGCGTTGCGCGGCGTTCGGGTCGGCCATGTCGGCCTTCTTCACGCCCGCCGCATGGGCCAGCGCCTTGAGATCCAACGTGCCCACCACGGGCACCACCGCCACCAGCAACTCGCCCTTCTCGCTGGCCGCCAGCAGGGTCTTGAACACCCGCGCAGGGTCGAGGTTGAGTTTCTCGGCAGCCTCCAGGCCATAGGATGGCGCCTTCGGGTCGTGCTCATAGCTCAGCACGTGGTGTTCGGCGCGGTTCTTCTTCAGCAGGTCGATGGCGGGGGTCATGATCGGCGGGCTTCTCGCAAGCGGCTTTCCAGCGCATAACAGTAAGCCAAGGCGTGCTGCACTGCACGGTGTTCGCTTCACCGGCGCGGACGAATCCCGTATGGTCTGCGCCATTCACCTTCCGGCCCGCGTGGCCGGGACTGCCGAACGGAATCCGCACAAGGCCGCCGCCATGACGAACCTTACGAACAAGAAATACGTCGTCGCCCTCGACCAGGGCACCACCAGCTCGCGCGCCATCATCTTCGACCATGACGCCAACGTGGTCAGCGTGGCCCAGCGCGAGTTCGCGCAGATCTACCCGCAGCCGGGCTGGGTCGAGCACGACCCGATGGAAATCTGGGCGACCCAGAGCTCGACCCTGGTCGAGGCGCTCGCCCAGGCCAACATCAGCGTTGCCGAGGTGGCGGCCATCGGCATCACCAACCAGCGCGAAACCACCCTGGTGTGGGACAAGGCCAGCGGCCGGCCGATCCACAATGCCATCGTCTGGCAATGCCGGCGCAGCGCGGCCATCTGCGAGCAGCTCAAGCGCGATGGCCTGGAACAGTACATCCGCGATACCACGGGGCTGGTCATCGACCCCTACTTCTCCGGCACCAAGCTCAAGTGGATCCTCGACAACGTCGAAGGCGCCCGGGAACGTGCGCAGCGCGGCGAGCTGCTGTTCGGCACGGTCGACAGCTGGCTGATCTGGAAGCTCACCGAAGGCGAGGTGCACGTCACCGACTACACCAATGCCTCGCGCACCCTGATGTTCGATATCCACACGCTTGACTGGGACGAGCGCCTGCTCGCCGCGCTGGATGTGCCGCGCGCCATGCTGCCGCAGGTACGCGCATCTTCCGAAGTCTACGGCCACGCCAAGGTCGGCGGCCTCGGGGTGCACCGCACGCCCATCGCCGGGATCGCCGGCGACCAGCAGGCCGCACTGTTCGGCCAGATGTGTGTGGAACCGGGTCAGGCGAAGAACACCTACGGCACCGGCTGCTTCCTGTTGATGAACACCGGCGACAAGGCGGTGAAGTCCACCCACGGCCTGCTCACCACCATCGCCTGCGGCCCGCGTGGCGAAGTCGCCTATGCGCTGGAGGGCGCAGTGTTCAACGGTGGCTCTACCGTGCAGTGGCTGCGCGACGAACTGAAGGTGATCAACGATGCCCACGACTCCGAGTACTTCGCCACCAAGGTGAAGGACAGCAACGGCGTCTACCTGGTCCCCGCCTTCACCGGCCTCGGCGCGCCCTACTGGGACCCGTATGCCCGCGGCGCCCTGTTCGGCCTGACCCGCGGAGTGAAGGCCGATCACCTGATCCGTGCCACCCTGGAATCCATCGCCTACCAGACCCGCGACGTGCTCGACGCCATGCAGCAGGACGCCGGCGAACCGCTGCGCGCGCTGCGGGTGGACGGTGGCGCGGTAGCCAACAACTTCCTCATGCAGTTCCAGGCCGACATCCTCGGCACTCCGGTGGAGCGCCCGCAGATGCGCGAGACCACCGCCCTCGGCGCCGCCGTGCTGGCGGGCCTGGCTAGTGGCTTCTGGGGCGACCTCGCAGAGCTGAAGAACAAGGCAGTGATCGAGCGGGTATTCCAGCCGGCCTGCGACGAAGCCGAGCGCGCGCGGCTATACAAGGGCTGGCAAAAAGCCGTCGAACGCACCCGTGGTTGGGCAGCGGAAGACTGATTGCTCTGCTGTAGGACCGAGGGGGACGCCCAGTCCTTGTTCGCGAACCGCTTGATTCCACAGAACCCGGCGGGGTCCGCGAGCAATAACGATGGCGTCCCCCTCGCTCCTACAAGTCCATGACAGCGTCGGCTCAGTGCGGCATCCTTGCCCTCCCGGCCCGTCCGCACGAGCGAACCGCATGAACCTGCCACCCCGCCAGCAGAACATCCTCGATCTGGTCCGCGAACGCGGCTACCTGAGCATCGAAGAGCTCGCCCAGCAGTTCGCCGTCACGCCGCAGACCATCCGCCGCGACATCAACCAACTGGCCGAGCAGAACCTGCTGCGCCGTTACCACGGCGGCGCGGCCTGGGATTCGAGCATCGAGAACACCGCCTACAACACCCGCGCCGACCAGATGCGCGACGAGAAGCAGCGCATCGCCGAAGCCATTGCCGCGCACATCCCGGACAATGCCTCGCTGTTCATCAACATCGGCACCACCACCGAAGCCATCGCCCGCGCCCTGCTCGGCCACCGGAATCTGAAGGTCATCAGCAACAACCTGCACGTCGCCAGCATCCTCGCCGGCAAGGACGATTTCGAAGTACTGATCGCCGGCGGCACGGTGCGCAGCGACGGCGGTGTGGTCGGGCAGGCGGCAGTGGATTTCATCGAGCAATTTCGCGTCGACTTCGCCGTGGTGGGCATCAGCGGCATCGACGAAGACGGCAGCCTGCTGGACTTCGACTACCAGGAAGTGCGCGTCTCCCGCGCCATCATCGATAACGCGCGGCAGGTATTCCTCGCCGCCGACTCCAGCAAGTTCGGCCGCAACGCCATGGTGCGCCTGGGCCCGATCTCCCTGGTCAACCGGGTCTTCACCGACAGCCCGCCACCCGCCGCCGTAGCGCGCCTGATGAGCCAGCACAAGGTTCAGCTCGAGCTGGTCTGAGACTTCCCAGTCATTTCACTTTCGAACATTCAGACGAATACCTGCGCGAATTCGCGCCAAAGGCTGGTCATTTTTCGTTCACTGAACTAGGATATTTTCGAAAACGAACATAAAAGATTCACTTTCAACACCAGGCGGCCCCATGAATTCCACCCGCTCGCGCCACGCGCCCCTTGCCGAAGTCTATGACCTGGCCGTCGTCGGCGGCGGCATCAATGGCGCGGGGATCGCGGCGGACGCCGCCGGGCGCGGGCTGTCGGTGTTCCTTTGCGAACAGCATGACCTCGCCGCCCACACCTCCTCCGCCAGCAGCAAGCTGATCCACGGCGGCCTGCGCTACCTGGAACACCACGAATTCCGCCTGGTCCGCGAAGCCCTCGCCGAGCGCGAGGTACTGCTGGCCAAGGCTCCGCACATCGTCCATCCGCTGCGCTTCGTGCTACCGCACCGCCCGCACCTGCGCCCGGCCTGGATGATCCGTGCCGGCCTGTTCCTCTACGACCACCTGGGCAAGCGCGAGAAGCTGCCGGCATCCCGTGGCGTACGCTTCGGCATCGACAGCCCGCTCAAGGCCGAGATCACCCGCGGATTCGAATATTCCGACTGCTCGGTGGACGACGCCCGCCTGGTGGTACTCAACGCCATGGCCGCACGCGAGAACGGCGCGCATATCCACCCGCACACCCGCTGCGTCAGCGCGCGGCGCAGCAAGGGTTTGTGGCACCTGCACCTGGAACACCGCGACGGCAGCCTCTACTCGATCCGCGCCCGCGCGCTGGTCAACGCCGCCGGCCCCTGGGTCGACCGCTTCCTGCGCGAGGAACTGCGCCAGAAACCGCCCTACGGCATCCGTCTGATCCAGGGCAGCCACCTGATCGTGCCGCGCCTTTACGACGGCGAGCACGCGTACATCCTGCAGAACGAGGATCGGCGCATCGTCTTCGCGATTCCCTACCTGCGCCAGTTCACCCTGATCGGCACCACCGACCGCGAATACCAGGGCGACCCGGCGCAGATCAGCATCAGCGAAGCCGAGACCGACTACCTGCTCAATGTGGTCAACGCGCATTTCAAGCGCCAGTTGAGCCGACAGGACATCCTGCGCAGCTTCTCCGGCGTGCGCCCGCTGTGCGACGACGAGTCCGACGATCCGTCCGCGGTCACCCGCGACTACACCCTGGCGCTGGACAACACCCCTGGCGAAGCGCCGCTGCTGTCGGTCTTCGGCGGCAAGCTGACTACTTACCGCAAGCTCGCCGAGGCCGCACTGGAGCAGTTGGCGCCGCACTTCGCCGGCGTGATGAAAGCGAGCTGGACCGCCAGTTCCCCGCTGCCCGGCGGCGAAGCCATGACCACCGTGGAAGACCTGGCCATCCAGCTCATGGAGCGCCTGCGCCAGCTCGACCCGGCCCTCGCCCGGCGCTGGGCCAGCACCTATGGCAGCCGCATCTGGAAGCTGCTCGACGGCGCGCACAACCTCAGCGAACTGGGCGAACACCTGGGCGCCGGGCTCTACGCGCGGGAAGTGGAATACCTGGTCCGCGAGGAATGGGCCCGCGACGCCGACGACATCCTCTGGCGCCGCACCAAGCTCGGGCTGTTTCTCAATGCTCAACAGCAACACCAATTGCAGCGCTATCTGACACCCGAAAGCCCTGCTCTGCCGAGTGCGTCTATTGCATAAGGCGACGCCAACGATCACCCGTTAACTACAACGTTTTCGGACGCAACTGATATTTCCCCCACCTGAATCGCCGTAGCCTCCTGCCTTTTCCAGGGATAGCCCCAACAATCAGGAGGTTACATGTCGACCCGACACCGTCTCGCTATCGTTATTGCTTCAATCATGGCCGACCAGGCGTGCGCCGAGAGCCTTTCCGTCATCGGCAATCCGTTGCAGTTGGCAGATACCTATACCAATTCGATCGACCTGGTTGGCGAGGCTCACACCACCGAGCCGCTGCTCACCGCCTGGATATCTGCCACCGGCACCTTTCAGGGCGGTCTGAACAATCACGCCACAGTGACGGTGAGCGGCCCGACCGCCGGGACCATCAGTGGCAATGGCGCGCTCTACCTCCAGTCACGAAACAGCTCACCAGCCAGCATCCAGGGCGACTTCGTCCAGGCGGGATCGCTACAAGCCAGCAACATCGCCGATGCCACCGTCTATGTGGGGAAGGCCAACATCAGCGGCAAGTTCAGCAACCAGGGTACGATCAGCCAGAGCAACACGTTGGGCGCCCTCTCCCCCACCCTCGACAACTACAACCTGCTGATCGATCAGTCGACACTGGGAGGCGGCTTCGAAAACAGCGGAGTCATCCACTCCCAAGGGGATGATTTCCAGAACCTGGTCATCGAGAACAGCAAGCTCTACTCCTTCAGCAACAGCGGCACCATCAGCGCCGATGGTGCGCGCAGCGTCGCAATGCTGTTCGGCCAAGGCAACAAGCTCCTCAACACGTCAGACGATGTCCTCTACAACAGCGGCACCATCAGCGCCAAAGGCCAAGGCTCGATTGCCCTGAAAGTGGAATCAGGATTGGGGGTCGAGAACGCCGGCCTGATTCAGGCGGACGGTACTGCTGTCGATCTTTCCCAGACCAGCGTCTACTACACACAGGAGGATGGTCTGACCGCGGGAGGGCAGATCGCCCTGTTAGGCAACTTCTCGCCGGACTCAACAGCCAGCAGCGGCACTCTTGCCAGCTTCGATGGCGGTGCAGTGCAAGGCGATATCCGTAACATGTGGGTCACCGAGGTGGATGGCAACGTGGCCATGGACTCCGCGCTGATCCAGACCCGCTACCTCGAACTGGGCGGCGGCCGCCTGACACTGCTACGGCCCCACACCGTGCTGGAAGGCAACCTGGAGCTGATCGGCAGCGAAATGGAGCTGACGCTGAGCCGCGCCACCGAGCAGAACCGGCCGATTCTGAAGGTTACCGGCGAGGCGGAGGTGGATCCGGGCAGCAGAATTCTGCTCACACCCAAACCCAACGACTTCAGCACCCAGGGCGACCAGCGATATCAATTGATCAGCGCCAGCCGCTGGTACCAGTTGGGCCAGGAATCGGTAGAGGTTCCCATCTCCGCCAGTGAGCTGTCAGTCGCCAGTACTTCCGCGCTACTGACGGTCAATAGCCATGAGTTCGAAGGCAACACCCTGGTCGCCAACCTGCGAGCCATCACCGGCGAAGAGGCCGGCCAGATAGTCGCCGAGGAGGGCGCCAGCGTGGATGCGCAGACTGCCATTGGCGAGCTCTCCGGTCAGATAGACAAACTTCTGCCCACCGACCCAATCTTCGAGCAGATTGCAAACGCGGACGCCGGGCAGATCGCCAAGTTTGCCGAGTCACTCTATCCCGAGGTGAATGGAGGGGCCAATGCAGCGGCCATCTCCCAGCAGCGGCAAATGGAAAACGCCGTCCGCCAGCGTGGTATGGCATTGCGTCAACTCCCCGACAACCTTGATAAGGGTGGAGTCTGGGTTCAGGGGCTTGACGGCCACGGCAGCCAGGGCAGGCGCCAGGACATCACTGGCTTCGATATGAACGCGAGCGGCATTGCCGCAGGGGCGGACGCCGTCCTGGCCCCTGGCCTGATTGCCGGACTGGCATATGGCTACATGGACGGGAACGTCAAGAGCCACAACGGCAACAAGACCGACATCGACGGCAACGCACTAACACTCTATGGCAGCTACCAGCAGGGCGGGTACTTCGTCGACGCCAACCTCTCCTATGGCTGGAGCGAAAACCACAGCAAGCGTTACATCGCCGATACCCGCGCCAAGGGTAATTATCACGGAAAACTGGCCGGAATGAGCCTTCTGGCCGGGTATGATTTTGCCTTGGCCCACGGGCTAGTTCTTGAGCCGCGAGTGGGAGCGCGCTACAGCAATGTCCGACTGGACAACTACGACGAGAGTGGCTCCAGCGCGGCGCTTCACGTCAATAGCCAACGCTACGAGCGCGGCGAACTCGGCGCCGGCTTGCGAGTAGCTGGCGCGCTGCCTGCTGGGAAAGGCCAATTGGTACCGGAGGCGTCGCTCATGGCCTGGCACGACCTGATTGGTGACCGCACGTCCACCACCAGTAGCTTCCTGATCGGCGGAGGCGACTTCGAAACCACAGGTGTACGCCTGTCTCGCGATAGCTATGAAGCTGCCCTGGGGCTCGACTATCGCCTGGGTGCGGTGAGCCTGGGAGGCGGCTATCGCTACGAAGGCAGCAAAGACTTCAACGGCCGTAACCTGGAGGCGCGCCTGCGATATGACTTCTGAGGTCCGTTGACTTCCCAGCCACAGAACGAGATATCCACACTGCCCCATGAGGCATACTACGCGACGCCACCGCCCCGGTGGCGTCGCCGCATAGAGAAAGACGTGGACCTGATCCTCAAGGCAGCCCTCGGCGCCGGCGTGGTGCTGATCCTCGCCGCGCTGTCGAAGACGCGCAATTACTACATCGCCGGCCTGGTGCCGCTGTTCCCCACCTTCGCCCTGATCGCCCACTACATCGTCGGCAAGAGCCGTTCGCTGGACGACCTGAAGACCACCGTCCTGTTCGGCATGTGGTCGATCATTCCCTACTTCGTCTACCTGGCCGCGCTCTACCTGATGGTGGATCGCATGCGCCTGGAGCTGTCGCTGGCGATGGCCGCGCTGGCCTGGCTGGTAGCAGCTTCGCTGCTGGTGTTCGTCTGGGTGCGCCTGCACTGAGTCAGGCGCGCGCCGCCAGCTGCGCTTCCAGTTCGCTGATTCGCGCCTGCAGGCGATCACGCTCGGCGCGTTCGGCACGGATGTCCTCGAACACGCTGATCAGGTGATCGGGCACCCCGTCCTGTGCGCGACGCTGCAGCGAGGTGCGCACGCGCACCCAGACATAGTCTCCGTCGCGGCGGCGCAAGCGTTTCTCGACCACATAGCGATCGAAATGACCGGCCAGCAATTGACGCAGGAGCTCCAGGTTGGTCGCCAGGTCGTCGGGGTGGGTAATATCCTGGAAGGTGATGGCGTACAGCTCCTCGGGGCGATAACCGAGCAACTCGCAAAGGCTGCCATTCACCCGCTGCCAGCTGCCGTCCAGCCCAATGTAGGCCAGTGCGCCCCAGGTCAGCTCGAAGATCGCCCGGAAACGCTCCTCGCTGTTGCGCAGTCGTTCCTCGGTGGCCATGCGCTCGGTGTTGTCCATGCTGATGCCGACCATCTTCAGTGGTCGGCCGACGGCATCGTTGACCACCGTGGCGCGCGAGGCGATCCAGCGCAGGCTGCCGTCGGGCTGGAGAATGCGGAAATCGCACTCGCAGCCCTTGCCCTCGGCAGCAGCACGCTCATACATCGCCTGCATGGTGGCCACGTCCTCCGCCGGGAGGTGGCTCCAGAACGTCTGGTTGGAGCTGACATGCCAGCCGTAGACCGCCTCGACGTTCGGCGAATAGGTCACTTCGTCGCTGATCAGGTTCCATTCCCAGGTGACGATCCGCGCGCCCTCTTGGGCCAGCTTCATCCGCGTCTCGCTCTCCATGATCTCGGCGGTGTAGCGACGGCGCAGGTCGGTCATCGGCAGCTCGATCGGCTCGGCATCCTGCACGCTGCGCAGGGCTTCCTCGCCGTAGCGCAGCCAGAGCCAATTGACCTTGAGAAAGTCCGCCAGCCGACGCAGGTTGTCGTAGTCGATCTCGCCGCCCTTGGTCCACTTGTGCACCGCCGTGCGCGAAATACCCAGGGCCGAACCCACTGCCTGCAACGTCAGCTTGTGGTGTTCGAGCAGTTCCTTGAGACGGAAGGCGAAGCTGTTTTCCATCATGGGTAGCGCGGTTTCCTGGAGGTAATCGAGGACCGCAGTATACACAGCTGTAAACCGGTGGATGACAGCACTGGACGTGCAGGAACGAGCTTGCTCGCGAACACACCCCGCCGCGCAGTGAGTTCGCGAGCAAGCTCGCTCCTGGATCAAGGCCAGGAAGCTACAGGTCGATCACCAACCGCTCCCCGCGAGCGCGGGAGACGCAGAGCATCAGGGTCTGTTGCGACGCCTTTTCCTCGTCCGACAGGTACTGGTCGAAATGCTCCACCTCGCCTTCGAGGATGCGCGTCTCGCAGGTTCCGCAGACACCCTCGCGGCACAGGCAGTCCACCTGGGCGGCCTTGACGTTCTCGATGGCCTGGATGATGGTCATGCCCTCCTCCACCCGCAGTTCACGGCCGGAGCGGCCCAGTACCAGGGTGAAGGCGCCACCGCTGGCGGGAGCGGCCGCAAACTGTTCGAAGTGCACGCGCGCGTCAGCGATTCCAGCCTTCCTCGCGCCATCGATGACGGCATCGATCAGTGGCTTGGGCCCGCAGACATAGACGTGGTCATTCGCCGCCAGGGAGGCGAACAAAGCGGCCAGATCGAGTCGGCGATCCTCGCTGTCCACATAGAAACGCACATTTCCGGCATGCGGACCGTCTGCCAGTTCGCCCTGGAAGGCGCCATGCTCCTGGCTGCGGAAGGCGTAATGCAACTCGTACGGGACAGCGCCGCCTTCCAGTTCATGCAACTGGGAAAGGAATGGCGTGATGCCGATACCACCCGCGATCAATACGTGACGCCCGGCCTTGGGATCGAGGGCGAAAAGGTTGTTCGGGGTGGAGATCGTCAACTGGGTGCCGACTTCGACCTGCTGGTGCATGAAGGCCGACCCGCCCTTGGATTGCTCTTCCCGTCGAACGCCGATCTGGTAGTGACTGAGGTCGCGCGGATCGCTCATCAGCGAATAGGCGTTGCTCAGGCCGTCGGCCATCTTCACGATCACGTGGCTGCCGCCGCTGAAGGCCGGCATTGGCTGGCCGTCGGCTCGCGCCAGGGTGAAGCGCTTGATCTGCGGGGTTGCCTGCTCCACGGCAGTCACGCGCACGCTGAACATCTCGTAGGTATTGGCCATGGTTCACCTCAACTGACCGGGTGGCCGCGCCACCCGCCTCTCTTCCGGCTCCCCGAGCGGCGGAGGAAGAGAGCTGTTTTCTTGGGAATGCCGCCCCGCTGTCTGCGGGGCGGGTGCCCTGCGCCAACTTCGTCGATGCAAGGCCTCACGCAAGTGCCGCCCACAGGCGGCGCACCGGATCAGTCCAGGTGCGACACGGCGATCAGGTTGTGGAAGTGGGCGATGCCGTGCTCGCTGATACCCGTGCGCTGCTTATCCACCATGATCCGGCCCTGGCCGCGGTAGCCGCGGGACTTCAGGCCCTTCTGCACGCTTTCCACCAGACGCAGGTCTTCCGGCCGGAACACTTCGCGGTACCAGTCGATGAGCTTCTGCTGCTCCTCGGTGATGTCCTTGTTGAGGAAGTAGATGTCGTAGTGCTGCAGCGTGGTTTCGGCGTCGACCGGGAACTCGTAGATCACGGTCATGAAGTTGGCGCCCGGCGGCACGTTGAACATGGTGCACGGCCAGGCCCAGAAGCCGGAGAAGGACGGATCGCTCACCGACTCGTCGACCTTGAAGGACTGCTCCGAAGACTTGGCGACACCGTACTGCAGGGTCCAGTTGCCGTGCAGGGTGTGGACGTACTGGCCGACGTCCACCGAGTCGGCAAAGCTCGGGTGGGCCGGGCCGCAGTGGTAGCACTCCATGTAGTTGTCGACGATGGATTTCCAGTTCGCCGGGGTCTGGCTGACGAAGCGCGCGGCCAAGTGCAGATCGTCGATCACGGCGCAGGCAGCGCGCATCTTGGCTTGCAGGCCGGGCAGTTGGTCTTCCACGCTGCCGGCGTTCGGGTCCATATTGATGAAAATGAAGCCGGCGTATTCCTCGACGCGCAGTTGCACCAGGCTGTAGTCGCCCTTGTCGAAGGCCTCGACCTGGTCGCAGTTGCGAACGTGGGTCAGCTCGCCGTCGAGCTTGAAAGTCCAGGCGTGGTACGGGCACGCGATGACGTTCTTGGCAATGCCGCCAGTGCCTTCGAGCAATTGGTGACCACGGTGCGGGCAGACGTTGTAGAAGGCGCGCAGCACATCGTCGCGGCCGCGCACGACGATGATGCTCTCGCCGATCACCTCGCGGACGATATAGGCATTCTTCTCGGCCACTTCACTGCGATGGCCCAGGCAGATCCAGCTGTGGGCGAAGATCTTTTCCTTCTCATGCTCGAATACGGCATCGCTGGTGTAGAAGTTCGCCGGAATGGTGTAGGCGCGCTCGTGGTCGCTGCAAAAATCGGCGGGCAGGCGTTCGAAGTCGGTCATCGGATATCTCCAGGCTTTCATCGACTCGCGCAGGGCGCGGTCCATTTGTTTTTGGTTTACTGCAACCCGTTGGTTAACAGCGCAGGCAAAAAAAAGCCTGCGGGTGGCGTCGCCCGGGCTGGCGACGCCACGCAGGAAATCACTGGGCCAGGGCCACTTCCCGTACGGGTTCGGCGATAATCGGGGGCTCGACTACGGCCTCGCCTGCCAGCGCCATCGCTGCGGCCTCCTCCTCGATGCGGTAGGCCGGCATCGAGCCATAGTCCGCCAGCATCCACTTGAAGAAGCCATAGACCTTGACCAGCAGGATCAGGGTGAACGGAATCGCGGTGAGCACCACGGCGGTCTTCATCGTCGACAGCGAGGCCTTGGCGAACAGCATGGCCAGCGGCACCAGGGTCAGGGTGACGGCCCAGAACAGGCGGTGGGTCGGCGTCGGATCATCGCCTTCCTGCAGGTTGCGGGTGCTTGTGGCGGCCACGGCGTAAGCCGCGGCATCCATGTGCGAGGCGCAGAACACGGCCATGATGAACAGGTACACGGCGAGGAACAGCTTGCCCCACGGCAGCGCCAGCAGCAGCGCCTCTACGGCGCTTTCGCCCCCCTGCTCGGTGAGGATCTTCGGCACATCGACGGCACCGGTGATGAACTGGTGCATGCTGTAACTTTCCAGCGCACCGAAGAAGAACCAGCAACCGAAGCTGCCGCCCAGCAGCAGGGCGAATACCACTTCGCGCATCTGCCGGCCGCGCGATACGCGGGTCACGAACATGGCCACGCCAGGGGCGTAGGACACCCACCAGAGCCAGTAGAACACCGTCCAGTTGCGAGTGAAGGCGCCATCGCCGGCCGGGTCGGTGAACAGGCTCATGTGCACGTAGTTCTGGATCATCAGGCCGATGCCGTTGGCGGTGTTATTGATGGTGAACTGGGTCGGACCGACCAGCAGCACCACCGCGGCAAACACCAGCGCGCCGTAGCAGACGATCTTGCTCAGTTTCTGCAGGCCGCCATCGATGCCGATGTAGGAGCTCAGGGAGAACAGCACGGCGATCACACCGATCACCAGTACCTGTACGGTGAAGGTATCCGGCGTGCCCACCAGCCCGGACAGGCCACGGGTCAGGGTCGAGGCGGTCAGCGCCAGGGACACGGTGAGTGCGCCCATCATGGTCAGCAGGAAGATCAGGTCCACCAGGCGCCCCACCGGACCGGTGGCCTTGAAGCCGGTGACGGCCTCGACGATGGAAGCCAGGTTCAGGCCGCTCTTCTTGCGCACGTGGAAGTGGTAGGCCATAGCCAGGGATGCCAGGGCGTAGATCGACCAGGCGCTGATGCCCCAGTGGAAGAAGGAGTAGCCGACGCTGTACTCCAGCGCCTCACGGGATTGCGGAACGATGTTCAGGCCGGGGGTCTGGTAGTAGTAGGCCCACTCCATCACGCCCCAGTAGAGCGTGGAGGAACCCATGCCAGCGCAGATGAACATGAATACCCAGGTGGCCGTGGAATATTCCGGTTTGCCGCTACCGAAGCGGATGTGGCCGTACTTGCTGCAGGCGATGTAGAGCACGGCCAGGGAGCTGCCGAAGATCAGCAGCTGCACGGCGGTGCCGAAGGTGCGGGTAGCAACCTCGAACAGCTGATTCGCGGCTTGCTCGGCCTGGGCCGGAAACGCAGCGAGCCCGATCACGGTCAGGAGCACCGCGACCAGGCTCATGGATATCAGGAATACATCGACCTTCTGGGTCTTGCGGGGCATCAAGGGGGACATCAGGCGTCTCCTGGGACGTTTTTTGTTGTTGTTGCGCATCCGCCGCAGGCTGCGGATGAAGCATCGTCGGACCAGTTGACTCAAACGCGAATAAACCACTGGTTAACAACGATCTAATGGTTAACAGTCTGCGATGAATCGCCGCAGGGTGCAAGAGCTACCCATCGACTCATGCTGCCCTGCCACGACGCCCGTAACCGCTCAGCTACGGGCTTTTCATGGGCAATCCCCGCAGATGTAGGATTTATCTGCTAACGATCTCAGCAATTGCCGCACCCACCGTCTGGGTCGACAACTGCCCGCCCATGTCTCGTGTCACCGATCCATGGGCGATGACCTGTTCGATGGCCGCGAGAATATCGTCGTGGGCCGCGCGGTAGCGCGCATCGCCCTGGCCCACGAAGTCCAGCATCAGCGCCCCGGACCAGATCATGGCGATGGGGTTGGCGATGTTCTGGCCGAAGATGTCCGGCGCCGAACCGTGCACGGGCTCGAACAGCGAGGGGAATCTGCGCTCGGGGTTGAGGTTGGCCGAGGGTGCGATGCCGATGGTGCCGGCACAGGCCGGGCCGAGGTCGGAGAGGATGTCGCCGAACAGGTTGGAGGCCACTACCACGTCGAAGCGCTCGGGCTGCAGGACAAAACGGGCGCAGAGGATATCGATGTGCTGCTTGTCCCAGGCGATCTCCGGATAGCCGGCGGCCATCGCCGCGGTGCGCTCGTCCCAATAGGGCATGCTCACCGCCATGCCGTTGGACTTGGTGGCCGAGGTCAGGCGCTTGCGTTCGCGGGTCTGCGCCAGGTCGAAGGCGTATTTCAGGATGCGGTCGACGCCGCGACGGGTGAACACCGATTCCTGCAGCACGAACTCGTTCTCGGTGCCTTCGAACATGCGCCCGCCCAGGGACGAATACTCACCCTCGGTGTTCTCGCGGATCACCACGAAGTCGATGTCGCCGGGCTTCTTCCCGGCCAGCGGGCAAGGCACGCCGGGGAACAGGCGCACCGGACGGATGTTCACGTACTGGTCGAAGTCGCGGCGGAACTTCAGCAGCGAGCCCCACAGGGAGATATGGTCCGGTACCTTGTCCGGCCAGCCGACGGCGCCGAAGAACAGCGCGTCGAAATCCTTCAGCTGTTCGAACCAGTCGTCCGGCATCATCTTGCCGTGCTCCAGGTAGTAGTCGCAGCTGGCCCAGTCGAAGTGCTCGAACTCCAGCATCAGTCCGTGCTTGCGCGCAGCGGCCTGGACTACGCGCAGACCTTCGGGAAGGACTTCCTGGCCGATGCCGTCTCCGGGAATGGCGGCGATTCTGTATGTCTTGCTCATGGGGCACCCTCGCTGGTGTGAAGTTGGAAGCAGTGCCAGCCATGCTATAAGTGGCAAAAACAAACATAATCCTTGCCACCGTAGATTCTTGAAACACGAACTGTGAACAATCTGCCGAACCTGGAAGATCTCCGTGTCTTCGTCCACGTGGCACGCCGCTCCAGCTTTGCCGGCGCCGCCAGCGAGCTGGGCATGTCCGCCGCCTTCGTCAGCAAGCGTATCCGCCTGCTGGAGGAGGGCCTCGGCGTGCGCCTGCTGCACCGCACCACGCGGCGGGTCTCGGTGAGCGAAGATGGTGAGCGCATCTATCAATGGGCGCTGCGCATCCTCGATGCCGTGCAGCGCATGGGCGATGACGTCAGCGCCCTGCACCGCGAGCCCAGCGGCCAGCTGCGCATCGCCAGCAGCCTGGGGCTGGGCCGGCGCTTCGTCGCTCCCGCGCTTTCGGAACTCGCCGCGCGCCACCCGCAACTGGATATCCGCCTGGATGTGCAGGATCGCCTGGTGGACCTGATCGACGAAGGTTTCGACCTGGACGTGCGGGTCGGCAACGAGATCGATCCGAACCTCATCGCCCGCCCGCTGGCGCGCAACCGCAGGGTACTCTGTGCGGCGCCGGATTATCTGGAGCGCCGCGGCACCCCGCGCACCCTTGCCGAGCTGGCCGGGCACGATTGCCTGGTGATCAAGGAGCGCGACCATCCCTTCGGCGTCTGGCACCTGCAGGGACCGGAAGGCGAGGAAAGCGTGAAGGTCACCGGGCCGCTGTCGTCCAACCACGGCGAGGTGGTGCACCAGTGGTGCATCGACGGGCGCGGCATCCTGCTGCGCTCCTGGTGGGACGTGCACGACAGCCTGGAGGATGGCCGACTGGTGCAGGTGCTGCCCGAATACCAACAGCCGGCGGACATCTGGGCCGTCTACGCCGCCCCACTGGCCAGCTCGGCCAAGGTGCGGGTGGCGGTGGAGTTCCTGCGGCAGTATTTCGCCGAGCGCTACAGCTTGCCCGCCCCCTGAAACTCACAGCGAGCGTGGGAGCGGTTTCCGGCCGCGATGTGCAACCGGCCGGCTCAGCGTGGTCGGAAATCGATCGCGGACTACGTCCGCTCCTGCGAAAGCCTCAGAGTTGGGCGACGTGTCCGCCACCCTGGTGCTCGCGCAGGTACGGCAGCACTGCGCCGAGCAAGGGTTCCTTGAAGTCTTCCTGGAAACGGTGCGCCATCCCCGGAATCAACTTCAGCACCGAGCCGCGAATGTGCGCGGCCACATGCACGCCGTGCATCACCGGCAGCAGCGGATCGGCCGTACCGTGGACCACCAGGGTCGGCACGTTCAGTCGGTTGAGCAGTTCCACGCGGCTGGGCTCGGCGAGGATTGCCAGCATCTGCCGCTGCACGCCTTCGGGGTTGAAGGCGCGGTCGTAGGAGCGCGCCGCCTGCTGCAGCAACTGCTGGCGGTCGTCGTGAACCTGCGGACTGCCGAGGGCAGCCAGCAGGTCGGCCTGCTGTTCGATGGCCTGTTCGCGGCTGGCGGCCTCGCGCCGGGCGAGCAGGCGCAGCAGCGACTCGCTGGGCGCCGGCAGGCCTTCGGCGCCGGAGCTGGTCATCACCAGGGTCAGGCTGATCACGCGATCCGGCGCGAGGTCGGCGACATGCTGCGCGATCATCCCGCCCATGCTCGCGCCCAGCACATGGGCGCGTTCGACGTGCAGGGCGTCCAGCAGGTGCAGTGCGTCGCCGGCCATGTCGGTCAGGCTGTAGGGCGCGCTCACGGGCAGGCCAAGGCGATAGCGAATCACTTCGTAGGTCAGGTTGCCGCTGGGCGTAGGAACACGCCAGGAAGACAGGCCAACATCGCGGTTGTCGTAGCGGATCACCCGGAAGCCCTGCTGGCAGAGCGCCTCGACCACCTCATCCGGCCAATGGATCAGCTGGCCACCCAGGCCCATGACCAGCAGCAGCGTCGGGTCCTGCGGACGCCCGATGCTCTGGTAGGCCAGGCGCACGTCGCCCAGGTCGACCAGTTCGGTCGGCACCCGCGCATCGCAACGATCGGCGGCAATAGCAAGGGAGGGCAAGCCGCAGAAAAGAACGACTGCCAGTAGAAAAGCACGCATGAATGAAAATCCGGAACGCAAAACCCCAGTTGATAGCGATTCTGATGAATTTCCGTCGCTCGCTCTGCCACAGGTCCGTGACAGTTTGATGAAAGGCGCTGAGCGGTCGCCGACGGCCCTTCCCATGATGCGGATCAAGAGCGGCCGCCCCCAACAGTCGCGAAGATAGAAGCCCCCGCTCGGAAGCTCTGCCATGGCCTACCCCATCCTGCTGGTGCTGCACCTGTTCGCCGCGATCCTGTTCGTCGGCACTGTGTTCTTCGAAGTGCTCATCCTAGAGAGCATCCACCGCCATGTGCCGGCGCGGGCGATGAAAATGGTCGAGGGCGCGCTCGGCCGTCGCCTGCGCCGGGTGATGCCCTGGGTCATCCTGACCCTGTTCGGCAGCGGCCTGGGCATGCTGCACCTGCGTTACGCGCCGCTGCTGGCCGAGCCGCTGGCATCGCCCTTCGCCACCCTGCTCAGCCTCAAGCTGCTGCTGGCCCTCAGTGTCCTGGGCCACTTCATCTTCGCCATGTATTCATTGCGTGTCGGGCGCATGACCGGCCAGCGTTCCCGGCGCATCCACTACAGCGTGTTCGCCCACGTCGTGCTGATCGTCCTGCTGGCCAAGGGCATGTTCTATCTGAGCTGGTGACCTCAGCCCGATGAGTCGGGCCCGGCTCCCCCTGCTGGTGAATCGCCAGCAGCCGGCTTATCATGAGGGCAGTTCAATTTATCCGCCTTTTCATCAAGATTTCCTCATACTGAGGCGAGGCCGCGCCATGCTTGAACTCCGTCACCTGAAAACCCTGCATGCCCTGCGCGAAGCCGACAGCCTCGTGGAGGCCGCCGAGCGCCTGCACCTCACGCAATCCGCCCTGTCCCACCAGTTCAAGGAACTGGAGGAACGCCTGGGCCTGTCGCTGTTCATCCGCAAGACCAAACCAGTGCGCTTCACCAGTGCCGGACTGCGCCTGCTGCAACTGGCCGACGCCGTGCTGCCGCAGCTGCGCGGCGCCGAACGCGACCTGGCGCGCCTGGCGGGCGGCACCGCCGGCCGCCTGCACATGGCCATCGAGTGCCACAGCTGCTTCCAGTGGCTGATGCCGACCATCGACCAGTTCCGCGACGCCTGGCCGGAAGTGGAGCTGGACCTCGCCTCCGGCTTCTCCTTCGCCCCGCTGCCGGCATTGGCCCGTGGCGACCTGGACCTGGTGGTGACCTCCGACCCGGTGGACATCGCCGGCATCACCTACGTGCCGCTGTTCACCTACGAAGCGCTGCTGGCGGTGGACAACCACCACGCGCTGGCCGGCAAGTCCTTCATCGTTCCGGAAGACCTGGCCAACCTGACGCTGATCACCTACCCCATCGAGCGCGATCGCCTGGACATCTTCACCCGCTTCCTCGAACCGGCCGACGTCGAGCCAGCGCAGGTCCGCACCTCCGAGCTGACGGTGATGATGATGCAACTGGTGGCCTCCGGCCGTGGCGTCTGCAGCCTGCCCAACTGGGCGCTGCACGAGTACAGCTCGCGGGGCTACGTGACCGCCAAGCGCTTGGGGGAAAAAGGCCTGTATTGCACCCTGTTCGCCGCCATCCGCGCCGACATGCTGGACGCACCCTTCATGCGCGATTTCCTGCTGACCGCGAAGGACACTTCCTTCGCTACCCTCGAAGGCGTCAGCGCCGCCAAGGGCTGAGCACGGCCGAAACGCGCGCATAAAAAAGGCCCTCCTTGCGGAGGGCCTTGGGGACATGAATCAAGGAGCGGCTTGTAATAGCTTTAGTTGCCGACGCCACGCGATGGGGTGCGCGGCGTTGGGGTGATCATTGATCAATCGAGGAGGCGAGAAAATATTCCGACACGAGAAAAGGAATACTCCCACCTCACTTGAGACCAACTCCTCAAATCGCGCATCACCTTTCCAGCGCGCGCGATTTCCATCCAGCGCTCACGACGGCTTCGCTTCCGCCGCCCTGGCATGCTCCTCCGCCCACTGTACATCCCGCTCCCAAACCCGCTTGAAGGCCGGGCGCGAGGTCACCAGTTCCACGTAACGCTCGAACACCGGCAGCTTGGGCACGACGCCGAAGCCAATGGTCCAGCGCAGGGCCGCGCCCCACAGCACATCGGCAGCGGTCATGCGGTTGCCCAGCAGGTAAGGGCCGGTTTCCAGCTGTTCGGCGAGGGCGCGCATCACGCTGTCGTAGTCGCCATAAGGGCTCATGGCCTGCGGTGCGGCATCGCGCTTGAGGGCGCGGTCGACGATGGCCGGCTCGAAGCTGGAGCCGTAGAACACCAGCCAGCGCAGGTAGGGGCCGCGCAGCGGATCGTCGAGGGCAGGAGCGAGGTTCGCGCGGGGGAAGAGGTCGGCGAGGTAGATGAAGATGGCACCCTGCTCGGTGACCAGCGACTCGCCGATGCGGATCGCCGGCACCTTGCCCAGCGGATTGATCGCCAGGTACGCCGGTTTGCGCTGTTCGCCGGCCTTCATGTTGATCAGTTCGAGGTCGTACTCGGCGCCCAGCTCCTCCAGCAGCACCAGGGTGCCGCTGGAGCGTGTCTGGGGCGAATGGTAGAGAGTGAGGCGGGGCATGGCGGGATCTCCTCGGTCATCACGGCTCGGAGTCCCCAGCATAGCCCCGCGCGGGCCTCACGCCTCCTCGAAATGCATCTCCGGCGGTTGCTGGCGGAAGCCGCCGGTGATCACCGCGAGGTAGATCACGCCGAGCACCAGCCAGGTGGCGCCGAGCCAGATCGCCAGGTGATCGAGGCTGACCATCAGCCACAGGTCAGCGAGCAGGCCGATCAGCGGGAACAGCAGGAACAGCACCAGCTCGCGCAGACCGCGGCGTTCGGCATTCAGGTAGTAATGGAAGATCACCGAGAGGTTCACCAGGCTGAAGGCCAGGAAGGCGCCGAAGTTGATGAACGAGGTGGACGTGGTGACGTCCATGTGCAGCGCCAGCAGGGCCACCACGCCGCACAGCACGATGCTGTTCACCGGGGTTTCGAAGCGCTTGCTGATGCGCCCGAAGAACGGCCGCGGCAGCACGCCGTCGCGGCCCATGGCGAACAGCAGGCGCGAGGCGCTGGCCTGGGCCGACAGGCCGGAGGTGAACTGGCCGACGATCAGGCCGATCAGGAAGAAGCTGACGAACAGGTCGCCACCGATGTTGCGGGCAATTTCGTAGGCGGCGGAATCGGCGTTCTGGAACTCCACCGACGGGTGCGCCAGCTGTACGAAATAACTGGCGGCGATGAAGATGCCGCCGCCGATCAGGGTGATCAGCAGGATGGCACGCGGAATGGTCTTGCGCGGTTCGTGGGTTTCTTCGGTCAGGGTACTGACCGCGTCAAAGCCCAGGAACGAATAACAGGCGATGGCCGCGCCACCCATGATCAGCGGCAGCTGGGTGCCCTCCTTGAGGAAGGGCTCCAGGGTCCACAGCGGACGGCTGACGTCGCCCATCACGTAGTGGATGGCCAGGCCAACGAAAGCGATCAGCACGAGGAACTGCACCAGCATCAACACGCCGTTGATGTTCTTCGCCAGGCGCAGGCCGACCACGTTGATCGCGGTGGTTACGCCGATGAAGGCCAGTACCCACAAGGCTTGCGGCACGGCCGGGAAGGCGGAATGCAGATAGGCCGCGCCGATCAGCCAGATGGCCATGGGCAGGAACAGGTAGTCCAGCAGCACAGCCCAGCCGGCTAGGAAGCCCAGTTTCGGGCTGATCGACTTGCGCACGTAGGTGTATGCCGAGCCGGCAACCGGGAAGGCGGCGGCCATGCGCCCGTAGCTGAGCGCGGTAAAGAGCATGGCGACAGAAGCGACGAGGTAGGCCGAAGGCACTACGCCGCGGGTGACGTCGGCAAGGATGCCGAAGGTGCCAAGGACGATGATCGGGGTCATGTAGGCGATGCCGAACAGCACCACCGAACCCAGCGACAGGGTTCGTTTGAGTCGAGCCATTACTGCTTACTCCGCGTTGTGTTTGTTATGGCAGTACTTAAGTTGCCGACCTGCACTCACCCGCAGGCCTCGCGGGTGCTCGCGGCGCCCGTCGTTCTTGATGATTCGCTTGATCGGCGCAGCCCTGCGCCCCGGCACCCCGACAGCGGTGCCAGAAGAAAAACTCAGGCGGGAATGATCAGCTCGCGCAGACCGCCGTCGTGCTCGCGCAGCTCGCCGGGCAGCACGAAGCGCCGCTCGGCCAGGTAGCTGTAGTCGCGGCGCGACTGCGCCAGGCGTTCGAAGTCCAGCTCGACGATCTGCCGGCACTCTTCGCGGCCGGCCTCGACTATCAGTTGGCCGTACGGGTCGACCACGGCGCTGCCACCGGCGAAAACCAGGCCGTCATCACCTTCGCCGACGCGGTTGACCATCACGGCGTAGGCCTGGTTTTCCATGGCGCGGCCCATGATCGCGGTGCGGTGGGTCGGGCCGTACGGGTCCATGTTGCCGTTGGTCACGATGATCAGCTCAGCGCCCAGTTGGCCCAGCGCGCGGGCGGATTCGGGGAATTCGATGTCGAAGCAGATCACGATGCCGACGCGGATGCCGTTCCACAGGCAGGTGGCGTAGCGGTCGCCGGGGGTGAAGATGCCGCGGTCCGACGCCCACAGGTGCGTCTTGCGGTACTTCATGGCGATGCCTTCGGGGGTGATCAGCAACGTGGTGTTGTAGAAGCGGCCATCGTCAGCGGCTTCGGCGAAGCCCACGGCGACGGAGATGTTCTTCTCCTGCGCGGCGCGTTGCACGGCCTGCACGCTGGGGCCGTCCACCGGCTCGGCGATGGCGGCGATGTTCTGCGCGGTGGGGAAGCCGGTCAGCTGGGTCTCGGGGAACACCATCAGTCGGGTGTCGTCGGCGCAGGCGTGGATGGCCTCCAGGGTGCGGGCCAGGTTCCAGGCCACATCGCCATCACGACCGGCGAGTTGGACGAGTTCTACTTTCATGGGGCTTCCTCGGATTCTTGTCTTTGCGGTGACCGGACGCTGTCGGTCAAAATGCGCACCGCGCCGGTTCAAGGCATCCACCGAGTATGCCGGGCGTGCCATCACCGGGTAATTACGCCCGCGTGGTAACCCATCGGGGGTAGAGTCATGAGCCTTTCCCTTCAGGATATCGCCTGGCACCGCTCGGTCGGGCAGCTGATCGAAGCGCTGGACAAGCCGAACTTCTGGACCTCGCTGGTGCGCCTGCTGGGCCAGTATGTGCCCTTCGACAGCTGGGTCGTGCTGCTTTTCAGCAATGGCAGGCCCCAGGTGTTCGCCGAATGCCCCGGCGAAGATGGCGGCCCCGATCCGCTGTTCCAGGACTACCTCAAGGGCCTCTACCTGCTCGACCCCTTCTACATCGCCAGCCGCGAGGCGCCCGGAAGCGCGCTGCTGCGCCTGGACGACGTGGCGCCGGAGATGTTCGAGCAGACCGATTACTACCAGCGCTACTTCAGCCTCAACGTGGTGGCCGATGAAGTGCAGATCAACGTGCAACTCGACGGCGAGCGCACCCTCTGCTGTTCGGTGGGCAGCAAGGGCCGCTTCACTCCGGAACAGATCGCCCTGCTAACCCTGGTACACCCCTGGGTCGCCGGCCTGATGCGCCAACGCATGGCCTTCGAACGCGAAGTCCAGGAAGCGCCCCCGCCGCCACGCTGGCAGAACCGCCTGGAATCCACCGCCCAGCAGATGGAAACACCGCTCACCGCGCGCGAGCTGGAAGTGGGCCGGTTGATGCTCAGCGGCTGCTCCAGCAAGGAGATCGCCCGCAAGCTGGCGATCTCCGCCGAGACGGTGAAGGTCCACCGCAAGCACATGTACGCCAAGCTGGGGATCAAGTCGCAGTCCGAGCTGTTCTCGCTGTTCCTGCAGGCGCAGGGCTAGAGCCCCGAAGTAGCAACCGCCTCTGCAGGAGTCTGCAGCCGTCGAGCGGTCGGTGAGCATTCAAGGCCACACGGGTCCATGCTGGAAGACAGGAGGAACCCCCATGACCCTCAGCGTCTTCGACATGTTCAAGCCCGGAGTCGGGCCGTCCAGTTCGCACACCGTGGGACCGATGCGCGCCACCCGCGAGTTCGTCGATCGCCTGCGCGCCGAAAGCCTGCTGGCCCCAACCAAGGCCATAGAGGTGCATCTCTTCGGCTCCCTCAGTGCCACCGGCAAGGGCCACGCCACCGACCGCGCCTGCCTGATCGGCCTGCTCGGCATCGACCCGGCGGAAGCCGACCCCGCTGCCCTCGCCCCTCAGGTGGACGACATCCTGCTGCGTCATCGCTTGCGTCTTGGCGGCCTGCACGAAATCGACTTCGATCCGGCACGGCAACTGGTCTTCCACGACGACAGCCTGCCCGCCCATCCCAATGGTCTGCACCTGCGCGCCCTGGACGAAAACGGCGAACTGCTGGCCGAACGCATCTGCTACTCGGTCGGCGGCGGCTTCGTGGTGGATGCGGCGGACTTCAATACCGACCGCGCACTGCCGGACAACCCGATGCCCTACCCCTTCCACAGCGCCGAGGAACTGCTGCGCCTGTGCCATGAGCACGGTTTCCGACGCATCAGCGACCTGATGTGGGCCAATGAACGCGCGCTACGCAGCGACGAGGAAATCCGCGCCGGCCTTGCGCATATCTGGGAGGAAATGCAGAGCTGTGTGAACCGTGGTCTGGAAACCGAAGGCACACTGCCCGGCGGCCTCAAGGTGCGCCGCCGCGCGCCCATGCTCTATCGCCGGCTGAACGAAGCGGACAGCGGCAATCTGATCGCCACCACCCTGGGTGCCCTGGACTGGGTGGACCTTTGGGCGCTGGCGGTGAACGAGGAGAATGCCGCCGGCGGGCGCGTCGTGACGGCTCCCACCAACGGCGCGGCCGGCATAGTCCCGGCGGTGCTGCACTACTATGCGCGCTATGACGCCAACGCCAACGCCGAAGGCATCGAGCGCTACCTGCTCACCGCCGCCGCCATCGGCATCCTGTGCAAACTCAACGCTTCGATTTCCGGCGCTGAAGTCGGTTGCCAGGGCGAAGTGGGCTCAGCCTGCGCCATGGCCGCTGGCGGTCTCGCGGAAGTCCTCGGCGGCAGCCTGGAGCAGGTGGAAAACGCCGCCGAGATCGGCCTGGAGCACAACCTCGGGCTGACCTGCGATCCGGTCGCCGGGCTGGTCCAGGTGCCCTGCATCGAGCGCAATGCCATGGCCTCGCTCAAAGCCATCAACGCCGCCCAACTCGCCCTGCGAGGCGACGGCCAGCACCTGGTCAGCCTCGACAAGGCCATCGACACCTTGCGCGATACCGGGCGCGACATGATGGACAAGTACAAGGAAACCTCGAAGGGCGGGCTGGCGGTGAATGTGATCGCCTGTTAGTTCGGCGGATGCGCCTCACGAGCGGGCTCGCTCCTGCCGGCCTGACGCCGGCGCGCGCAAGAGCGAGCTTGCTCGCGAACAGCCCAGGGGCAAACGCCATCGTTCTTGCACCGCCCGAAACAAGCTTTCTCAGCGCCGGAGAAAATCGTTAGCTAGCTTTCTTTTTTCCCCGCTTCGGGCTACCGTCGGTGCCCGCCAGAACTAGAAAGACCTCCGAAAGCCCGTGTCATTGACCTTTGCCCAGGCACGTTCGCGCGATGCCTGCCATGCTCTGTGGCGGCCCTTTCGGCCAACCTGACCGTGATCAAAGCCTGACGACTGGAGATTCCATGAACCTGTCGCTCCTAAGCCGCTATGCCTTTTTTGCCGCCTGCGTCCTGTTCACCGTGCTCAGCCTGCCCTTCCTCGGGCATGACTGGGTCTGGCCCTTCACCCTGACCACCCTCGCCCTGAGCGTGCTCGGAGTCTTCGACCTGCTGCAGGAACGCCACGCGGTGCGCCGCAACTACCCGATCCTGGGCAACATCCGCTACCTGGTGGAAGCCATCCGCCCGGAAATCCGCCAGTACCTGCTCGAAGGCGACCAGGAGGCCCTGCCTTTCTCCCGCGCCCAACGCGCCCTGGTGTACTCGCGGGCGAAGAACGAGACCGCCGACAAACCCTTCGGCACCCTGATCGACGTCTACCAATCCGGCTTCGAGTTCATCGCCCATTCCATCCGCCCGGCGCCGGTGGCCGACCCCTGCACCTTCCGCGTCAGCGTCGGTGGCCCGGCGTGCAAGCAGCCCTACTCCATCTCGGTATTCAACATCTCGGCGATGAGCTTCGGTTCGCTCAGCGCCAACGCCATCCGCGCGCTGAACAAGGGCGCCAAGCTCGGCGGCTTCATCCATGACACCGGCGAGGGCAGCATCAGCCCCTACCACCGCGAATACGGCGGTGACCTGACCTGGGAACTGGGCAGCGGCTACTTCGGCTGCCGCAACGACGACGGCACCTTCAGCCCCGAGCGCTTCGCCAAGCAGGCGGTCGACCCGCAGGTGAAGATGATCGAGATCAAGCTCAGCCAGGGCGCCAAGCCTGGCCACGGCGGCATCCTGCCCAAGCACAAGGTCACCGAGGAAATCGCCGCCACCCGCGGCGTGCCCATGGGCAAGGATTGCATCTCGCCGTCCTCGCACAGCGCCTTCAGCACGCCCAAGGGGCTGCTCGATTTCATCGTCCAGCTGCGCGAACTCTCCGGCGGCAAGCCGGTAGGCTTCAAGCTGTGCATCGGCCACCCGTGGGAATTCATGGGCATCGCCAAGGCCATGCATGAGACCGGCATCCTCCCCGACTTCATCGTCGTCGACGGCAAGGAAGGCGGCACCGGCGCTGCGCCCCTGGAGTTCACCGACCACATGGGCCTGCCGATGCGCGAGGGCCTGCTGTTCGTACACAACACGCTGGTCGGCCTGGACCTGCGCGACAAGATCCGCATCGGCGCCAGCGGCAAGATCGTCAGCGCCTTCGACATCGCCAGCGTGCTGGCCATGGGCGCCGACTGGGCCAACTCGGCGCGCGGCTTCATGTTCGCCATTGGCTGCATCCAGAGCCAGAGCTGCCACACCAACAAGTGCCCCACCGGCGTCGCCACCCAGGACCCGTTGCGCCAGCGCGCCCTGGTGGTGCCGGACAAGGCCGAGCGCGTCTACAGCTTCCACCGCAACACGCTCAAGGGCCTGGCGGAGATGATCGCCGCCGCCGGCATCCGCCACCCCTCGGAGCTGGAAGCGCGGCATCTGGTACGCCGCGTCTCGGCCACCGAAATCCGCCTGTTCTCGCACCTGCATTACTTCCTGAAGCCGGGTGAACTGCTCTCCGGCAACATCGAGGGCGAGTTCTACGAGCGCATCTGGCGCATGGCGCGTAGCGACAGTTTCGACGCCATGCCTGGCTGATCCTGGCGGATAGTCGTGCAGCCGGCGGATCGACGGCTGCACGAATCTTCCAGACATCGCCTCATCGCGCGCTATGCTGGCCGACCGGGCAAGCGGTACGGAGGCGGCCCATGCACAAAGACAACTGGATCGACCTGCTGCAGGATGCCGACACCGGCATCCAGAGCCTGCGCGCGCACTTCAAGGGCCACGCCTACGACCCGCACTGGCACGACAGTTACCTGATCGGCTTCACCGAATCGGGCGTGCAGCAGTTCCGCAGCCGCAACCAGCGCTACGTCAGCACTACCGGCAAGGTGTTCTTCCTCGAGCCCGGCGATATCCATGACGGCGACGCGCCCACCGAGGGCGGCTTTACCTATCGCACCCTGTACCTCGACGCCCCCTGGCTTGAGCGCGAGATCGCCACGCTGTTCGAGGAGGCACCGGGCAATTGCCAATTGGCCGTGCCCGAGTTGCTGATCGACGACCCGCAGCTTGCCCGGCACATCGACAACGCCTTCCAGGCCGTGCATGGCCATGACCTGAAGATCGTCCGCCAGAGCGCCATCGACGATCTGCTCGATGGCATGACCCGTCACCTGCACTGGCGCCAGCGCGGCACCAGGCAGGCGCATCTGCCGCTGGTGGCACAGCGCGCGCGGGACTTCCTGCACGCCAACCTGACCGCCGACATCGGCCTCGACGACCTGGCCCAGGCCAGCGGCTGCGACCGCTTCCGCCTGACCCGCGCGTTCAAGCAGGCCTTCGGCCTGCCGCCCCATGCCTACCTGATACAACTGCGCCTGGCACGAGCCCGACAGTTGCTCGGCCGCGGCCTGGCCCCGGCGGACATCGCCGCCGACCTCGGCTTCGCCGACCAGAGCCACCTCGGCCGCTGGTTCCGCCGCGCCTATGGTGTGACGCCCGCGTACTACCGCAAGCGCTGCTCAAAGCTTCCAGACTGAGCCCGCCCCGCTGGCGATGATGAACTCCCACCGATTCACTGGAGTTCCCGCCATGCACCTCGCCCAGTTCAGCCAGTGGCTGCCCTTCCTGCTCTTCGCTTTCGTCGCCTCCATCACGCCCGGTCCCACCAACCTACTGGTGTTCAGCAACAGCGCGCGCTTCGGCTGGAGTGCGGCGTTACCGATCATGCTTGGCGGCTGCGGCGCCGCAGCGGCGCTGGTGCTGGCGGTGGGCAGCGGGCTGGGCGAAGTACTGGCCAGCCTGCCACGGGTGCAACAGGCGATGAGCGCAGTCGGCGTGCTCTGGCTGAGCTGGCTGGCCTGGCAGATCCTCCGCAGCCCGCCGGCAGACCCGAAGCGCGATACCGACGCCGCGCGCCTGGGAGCGGCAGGCGCTGCCGCGCTGCAGCTGGTCAACCCCAAGACCTGGATGATGGCGCTGGCGGTGATCAGCGTATACGCCGGCTACGGCGCCGATCGATTGGACCGCGTGCAACTGCTGTCGCTGCTGTTCTTCCTCGTGTCGATTCCCTGCATGGCGGTCTGGGCCGGCCTGGGTATCGGCAGCCAGCGCCTGCTCTCGCCCCGGCAGATGCAGCGGCTCAACCAGTTGATGGCAATCCTGCTGCTGGTCTCGGCCTGGGCCGGGGTATTGCTGTAACAACCTAGAGAATGCCGTCGCGCCGCAGGTACTCGCGCAGGTGCTCGATGAATGCGTGGATCTTGCGCGTCGCCCGGCGGTTGCTCGGGTAGACCGCGAGAATCTGCGCGCCGAAGGTGTCGGGTTCGAAGAAGTAGTCATCCAGCACCGTCACCAGCCGCCCGCTGCGCAGATATTCCAGCACGCTCCAGCGCGGGCACGGCAACAGGCCGTGTCCGGCAAGGCAAGCGGTCAGCAAGGTGGCCTGGTTGTCGCTGCTCAACCGGCCATTGCGCGGTGTGGAAAAGCGCATGCCGTCCACGTCGAACCACCAGCGGTCGTCCAGCGCCGGGTGGCGGTAGACCAGGCAATCGTGGTCAATGATTTCGCTCGGATGGCTGGGTGCACCGCGCCGCTCAAGGTAAGCGGGGCTGGCGCACATCGCCAGGCGGCTTTCGGCCAGCGGCTGGGCTATCAGCCCTGGCAGGTCGCTGTTGCCCATGCGCAGGGCGAGGTCGTAGCGGCCGTCGAGCAGATCGACATAACTATCGCAGAGGTCCACCTGCAAGCGCACGTCCGGGTGCAGGTCGAGGAATTCGGCACAGGCCCGGTCGAGGAACACCGGGCCGACGATCAGCGGCCCTGTGATGCGCAGCACGCCCCGCAGGCTGTGCTGCAACTGGGCGATCTCCTCGGTGGTTTCGCGCATCCGCGCCAGCACCTCGCGAGCACCATCCAGGTAGAGCTGGCCAGCCTCGGTGAGTGACATGCTGCGCGTGGTGCGCTCGAACAGCCGCGCGCCGACATCGATTTCCAGCTGGCCGACCGCCTTGGTCACCGCCGATGGGGTCTTACCCAGTTGCTCGGCGGCACGGCTGAAACTGCCGGTCTCGGCACTGGCGACGAACATTGCCAAGCTGCTGAATCTGTCCATCGTCATTCGTGCCAATCCTTCACAAGTGTTATGCCCGTTAGCGACTTCCGCGGCACACGCCACGCCATTAGCCTGCGCTGCAGACCAACAATAATCCATCGAAAAGCAGAGGAAAGTCATGCACGGCATGCTCAAGGGAGCGCTGGCGCTCGCCATCGCACTCGGTACTTTTGAAGCACAGGCACAGAACGCGGACCTGATCCTGTACAACGCCAAGGTCTTCACCGCCGAACCTGGCCAGCCGCTGCAGCAAGCCATCGCAGTCGCCGGCGGCAAGGTACTGCAGGTGGGCTCCAACGAGGACATCCGCAAGCTCGCCGGCAGTGGCAGCAAGCAGGTCGACCTGGGCGGCAAAGTGTTGATGCCCGGATTCATCGACAGCCACTCGCACTCCATCTTCGGCGGCCTGGAGCTGATCTCCGCCAGCCTGCAGGATGAGCAGATGGACCTCGATGCCTTCGAGAAACGCCTCAAGCAGGACCGCGACAGCGGCAAGGCCAAGGTGCACGACACCGTGGTGATGAACGGCATGAACTCCACCTACTGGTCCCAGGCCGACGGCCTGGCCAAGCGCTTCAACCAGGGCGAGTGGAAGGACACCCCGGTGGTGCTGATCGGCAGCGACCACCACACCGCCTGGGCCAACGCCGCCATGCTCAAGCGCGCCGGGCTGGATGCCAAGCGCGTGCGCGGCCTGAGCCCGCTGGAGCAGCAGAACGTCGCCCACGACAAGGACTTCAACCCCAGCGGCTTCCTGGTCGACTCCGGTTTCGACCTGGTGGCCGCCGCCATGCCGGTGCCCGACGCCGCCACCATGGACCGTGCCGGTGTCGCGGCCGTCAAGTACAACAACAGTCTGGGCATCACGGCCTGGATGGACCCGGCCGCCAACGGCACGCCCGGCGAGGCGCTGTTCGCCATCAAGCCCACCGAGAAGACCGTCGGCGTGCTGCCGGTCTATCGCGACCTGGCCCGCGACGGCCAGCTCACCGCCCACGTTGCCGCACTGCAGGTGGTGAACCCGAGAAGTACGCCGGCCGATCTGGACGTGATCGAGAAGGTCCGCCAGCAGTTCCAGGGCATCCCCAACCTGACGCTGCCGGGCATCAAGGTCTTCGCCGATGGCGTGATCGAGTTCCCGGCGCAGTCCGCCGCGCTGCTGGAGGACTACAAGAACAGCCACAAGCCGGGCGAACTGCTGATCGATCCGAAGCACTTCGGCGAACTGGTCAGCGCTGCCGACGCACGCGGCTGGCTGGTGCACATCCACGCCATCGGCGACCGCGCGGTGCGCGAATCGCTGAACGGATTCGCCCAGGCGCGCAAGGACCGGCAGAGCGGCGTGACCCACTCGATCACCCACCTGCAACTGGTCAACCCCAAGGACTTCCCGCGCTTCAAGGAGCTCGGCGTCATTGCCTCGATGCAGCTCGACTGGGCCGCCGCCGAACCCTACACCGTGGAGCTGGTGAAGCCCTACATCGCCGATGAGACCTACCGCTACATGTATCCGGCCAAGTCCCTTCTGGACAATGGCGCCACCATCGCCGGCGCCAGCGACTGGCCGGTCTCCACGCCGGACCCGCTGAAAGCCATCTACCAGGCCGTGACCCGCAAGGGCGAGGAAGGCGTACTCAACGCCGCCGAGCGCGTGGACCGCCAGACCATGTTCTACGCCTACACCCGCAATGCCGCGCAGACGATCGGCCTGAGCGACAAGATCGGCACCCTGGCGGCCGGCAAGCAGGCCGACATGGTGGTGCTCGACCGTGACGTGTTCACCGTTCCGGACCAGCAACTGGACGAAGCCCGCGTGCTGCACACCCTGTTCGAAGGCCGCGAAGTCTACCGCGCCGACGATCAACCGGCTCTCTGAGCCGGGCTCCTGCGCCGGGGTCTGAACAGCCCCGGCGCCTTGCCCGCCAGCCCTGCCCTCCCTTAACGCTACCCGGCATAGCCGGGAAGGCGGGTGCTGCGCGGGATTTTTCATCTGCCCACAGACAATCACAACAAAGGGACTTCCCGCATGAATCGCCCCCATTGGCTGGCCGGCGCGCTGCTCGCCTGCGCGCCGCTCACCTCCGCCCTGGCCGTCGAGCTGGGCCACGACTTCAACCTGCAGATCGACACCGCGCTGGTCAGCGACTACCGCACCCGTGGCATCTCGCAGACCCAGGGCGACCCGGCCCTGCAGGTCGGCGCCACCCTGCAGCATGCCTCCGGCGCCTACCTGGGCGTATGGAGCTCCAACGTCGATTTCGGCGGTGGCCTGAAGACCCGTCAGGAAATCGACTACTACGGTGGCTGGTACTGGCAGGCCGACGAAAACATCGCCCTGGACCTGGGCTATATCAAGTACGCCTACCCCAAGGAAAGCCAGTTCAACCAGAGCGATACCTACGCCATCCTCCACGCCTACGGCATCGAGGTCGGCGCCTACTACGGCAACGATTACCCGACCTACTTCGGCGAGGACCAGGCCAACCTCTACACCTACCTGGCCTACAACGCCGAGCTGCCGGAGGAGTTCAAGCTGCGCGTGCGCTACGGCCGCAACGACGCCAAGGACCCGCTCTATCTTTCCGGCGACGGCAGTACCCGCGACACCTACCACGAGTGGGAAGCCAAGTTGAGCCATGAATGGGTGGGCTTCGACTGGGCGGTGAGCTACATCGACACCGACCTGTCGCAGAACGAATGCCGGACCCAGTTCGGCTTCGGCGACGCCTGCACCGCAACGGTAGTGGCCAGCGTTTCCCGAAGCTTCTAACGCAGCGGTGGCGGACGGGGCGGCGTGGCGTCCCGTTCGCCCAGCAGGGCGATGGCGCACAAGGCCAGCGCGGCGACGTTGGTGGAGACCGGATTGAAGGCGCCCAGCAGCAGTTCCGGGGCGAACAGCGCCACATCCACCAGCAGGCCCAGCAGCGCAGCCGCCGCCAGCCATAGCGGCCAGCGGCTGCGGCGCAGCAGCAGGATGGCCAGGGCCAGGACGATCTCGGCGGCGCCCGCGACCTCGGCAATACGCTGGGTGGAGAGCGGCCAGCCGTGGGCCTCGATCATCCGCACTTCGTCCGGGCTGAGGAACAGCAGCTTGGGCACCAGGCCGTGGTAGAGGAACACCAGGCCCAGCGCCAGGCGCGCGATGGCCGCGCTAGTCATTGCCGAGGAATCGCCCGCGGTACTGCGGCGAGGGCACCAGGCACTGCTCTTCGCGGCCAAACAGGCGATAGCGGTTGAGGGCGATACGGTCGTAGCACCAGTCGCGCAGTGGCCGTGGAATCAGCCAGAGCACCCGCAGCCAGTTCCACGGCGCCGGCAGTTGGCCGATCACCCGCAGGAAGGCGTCGCTGCGCTCGAAGCCTTCGCGTCCCTCGACGTAGAGCATGGTGTCGAAGTACTCGGTGGGCAGGCCGAACCAGTCGAGGATCGCCTGCCCCTCGGCGGACTGCACGCTGCACAGCTTTACCCGGCGCTCGCGGTCGTGCTGCAGGAGGAAGCGGCTCCAGCCGTTGCACAGGCGGCAGGCACCGTCGAACAGCACCACTTTATCGTCGGGCTGCATGTTGGGAGGCAGAGCCATGGGGTCGTCTCCAGATCCCTGATGCCTCAACTGTGCCCTCCGCGTGTGACAAGTCCTGCTCTTCATCGCTCATCCATTGGCGAGGGAGTACAAACGGTATTCGACCCAGCCCGGCCCCAGCCGGCCCTCACCCACCGCCAACTGGTGGTTGAGCCAGCGGTAGCGGTCGTCGCCGACCTCGAAACGCGGCTGGATCATGAAATAGGTGTCGCCGAACTCGGTACTGTCGCCCCGCGAGACTGCGTGGATGATCTTCGGGTTGGCCACCAGCAGTCCGTTGTGCTGCATCAGGATACGCGCGCCGTCGTCGGTGCGCAGCACCAGGCGCACTTCCAGGTGCCAGCCGCCGTCGCCATCCACCAGGATCCAGTCGCCGCCACCGGGCAGCACTTCGCCGCTCAGGCGCTGGCCCTTGAAAGTGCCGCCGCCGGCCGCCGAGATCAGCCGCTGGCCCTGGGGCACGCGGCCGATTTCCAGCGGCACGCTGGCCTTCACGTTCATCTCCATCAACGGCTCGAGCTTCATCGCAGCGCTCCTGCGCAAGGTCGTCGTAGACGCATCAGTAAAGCAGCCGCAAGCCCGCGCGGCCATCCGCCTAGGACGGCGTGGCGAAGCGATAGCGCAGCAGCCGGCCCATGCGACGCATCGCCGGAATGGCCAGGGTGATCTCGTAGAGCAGGCGCATGCCCAGGGGCAGCCGGGCGATCTGCTCGCGGTCGTAGGCGGCGATGGCATCGACGAACTGCAGGGCCGAGACCTGCTGCTCCAGCTCCCGGGGCTCGTCGATCCCCCAGTGCAGCACGGCGCCGGTACGGCGGATCATCGGGTTCCACTGCAGCAGGCGAATGCCCAGGCGGCTGTAGCCATCGAGTACCAGTTCGCCCTGATGGAAGTGCGCCACCAGGGCGCGCAGCAGCCAGGGAACCTTGTCCGCCTCCACGTAGGGCAGCGCGCCTTCGGAAAGCATCAGCACCGGCCGCCCTGTCGGAATCACGCGCCACCAGTCCGGTGTGGTCAGCGCGCTGGCCAGCAGGTGGCAGTTCTCCCGCGCGGGGTACAGGCGCTCGCGCAGCGCGATCACTTCCGGGAAGTCCACCTCGAACCATTGCACGGTGGACGGCGGGTCGATGCGGAAGATCCGACTGTCCAGCCCGCACCCCAGCTGCAGCACCACGCAGGCCGGATGCCGCGCCAGGAAGTCGCGTACCCAGTCGTCGAACAGCTTGGCCCGCAGGGCAATCCCCACCTGCTCCGCGCGGCCGATGCGCAGGCGGGCGAAGTCATAGTTGATCTGCTCCACGGCGCGGCGCGAGAGGTGGTCGCGCAGCAGACTGTCGGGCAGCTCGCTCTCCTTCGCCTTGGCGTAGAGGGTGATCAGCAAAGTTTCCGGCGTACCGCGCAGGCCGATGCGTTCCACGTCACTCGTGCAGGTAGTAGAGCTTGTTGACGATCTGCCAGCCGTTGCCGACCTGCAGCAGCGACAGGTAGTCGGTGAAGTGCATGCCCATGAACTCGTCGGTGACCTTGGCCACTGCGCTATCACCGGTTATGTCCAGGGACTTCAGCTCCCACGCCGGCGGCGCACCTTCGGCAGGCGGCGATTCGGCCTTGATGGCGCCGATGAACTCGTCCAGCGAGGCCCACTCCAGCGCGCCGTGGTAGTTGCCGATGATCTTGCAGGAAGGATGGAAGGCCTGGCGCAGCCGGGCCTCGTCACCGAAAGTCATGCCCTCGACGTAATCGGTCAGTACCCGATTGATGGCGGCGCCGTCCGCCGTGTAGTTGCTCATCGCTGTTGCCCTCCCAGGCCATCTTGGCCATGGAGGAAGGCTAGCACCCTGCCCCGGCCGCGCCCTGGGGGGCGACGATCGGGGCCGGTGCGTGGTGCGGAGTCAGACCACCGCGAGGTGCTGCTTGCGGTTCGGCGGCGGGAAGGCGGCGTCGAGGGCGTCGAGGTCTTCGGGCGTCAGCCGCAATTGCAGCGCGGCGGCATTGTCGCGCACATGCAGCGGCTCGACCGCCTTGGGAATGGCGATCACTCCCGGCTGCCGGATCAGCCAGGCCAGGGCGACGCGGGCCGGGGTGGCGTCGTGGCGGCCGGCGATATCCGCCAGTACCCGATCGCGCAGCAGGCGACCGCCCTGGCCAACCGGGCAGTAAGCCATCAGCGGCATGCGTTCTTCCTGGCACCAGGGCAGCAGGTCCCACTCGATACCGCGCTCCTCCAGGCTGAACTGCACCTGGTTGGTGGCGCAGGCCGGCTCGTTCAGCTCCTGCATATCGTCGAGGTCGAAATTGGAGACGCCCCAGCGCTTGATCTTGCCCGCCTCGCGCAACCGCTCGAAGGCATCCACGGTTTCATCCAGCGGGTACTGGCCGCGCCAGTGCAACAGGTAGAGGTCCAGGCAATCGGTACCCAGGCGCCGCAGGCTGCGTTCGCAGGCCTCGGGGATGCCACGCCGGCTGGCGTTGTGCGGGTAGACCTTGCTGACCAGGAAGACCCGCTCGCGCAGCCCGGCAATAGCCTCGCCAACCACCTCCTCCGAACCGCCCTCGGCGTACATCTCGGCGGTGTCGATCAGGGTCAGGCCCCGCTCGATACCTTCGCGCAGGGCGGCGACCTCGCGCTTGCGCTGGAAGCTGTCCTCGCCCATGCGCCAGGTACCCTGGCCGATGGCGGGTACGGCGGTGCCGTCGGCGAATACCACAGTGTTCATCTCGTGCTCCTTCTGACGGTTCGTTACGGGACACGGGGCCGGCCGCCCGAAACCGGGCGACGGGCACTCAGGGTAGCGCAGAAGCAGCTGGCGGGGCGTGGATCAGCGATTGGTCTGCAGGTTGCGCCGTGCGGCGTGGCGCTCGATGGCCAGGTCGATCAGGCGGCTGACCAGCTCGCTGTAGGTCATCCCGGCGGCCTGCCAGAGCTTGGGATACATGCTGATGCGGGTGAAACCGGGCAGCGAGTTGAGCTCGTTGACCAGCACCTCGCCACTGTCGGTGAGGAACACGTCGACCCGTGCCAGCCCGGAGCATTCCAGGGCGATAAAGGCGTCTACCGCGAGCTGGCGGATACGCTCGCCGGCCTCGGCCGGAATATCCGCCGGCACCACGACCTTGGCCGCATCCTCGTCGATGTACTTGCTGTCGTAGGAGTAGAAGCCGCTGCCGACGACGATCTCGCCGCAGCCGCTGGCGATCGGCTGCTCGTTGCCCAGCACCGCGCACTCGATCTCGCGGCCCTTGACGGCGGCCTCGACCAGCACCTTGTCATCGAAGGCCAGCGCCAGGCGCACGGCTTCGTCGTACGCGGCCTCGTCCTCGACCTTGCTGACGCCCACCGACGAGCCCATGTTCGCCGGCTTGATGAACAGCGGCAGGCCGAGCTTGCGCTGCGCCTCGGCAAACGGCGTGCGGGCGGCATTCGCGCGGGTCAGCGTGAGGAACGGCGTGATGGCGATGCCGGCGTCGCGCAGCAGGCGCTTGCTCACGTCCTTGTCCATGCAGATGGCCGAGCCCAGCACGTCGGAGCCGACGAAGGGAATATCGGCCATGCGCAGCAGGCCCTGCAGGCAGCCGTCCTCGCCCAGGGTGCCGTGAACGATGGGGAAGATCACGTCGACGTGATCGAGCAGTTGGCGGCTGCCGGTTTCCACCAGTTGCCGCTCGGCCTTGCCCGGCACCACGGCCAGCTCGCGATTGGAACGGTTCAGCGCAATGAGGGCCGGGTTTTCCTGGTTGAGCAGGTAGTCGGAGGCATCGTTGAGGTGCCAGCGGCCTTCCTTGTCGATACCGATCAGCACCGGTTCGAAGCGCTCGCGGTCCAGCGCGTCGACGATGTTCTTCGCCGATTGCAGCGACACCTCGTGCTCCGCCGAACGCCCACCGAAAATCACTCCAACGCGCAACTTGCCCATGACAACCTCCCAAGGATCGATGGGCGCTTTCTAACACGGGCTCCCGCGCTTGGGTAGGAACAGTGAGCGGCGAACAGACAGGACGCTTGCGTTCAAAACCGGCGCAGCGCCTGCGCCAGTTCGCGAGCCGCCTGGCCGCTGTGCACGCCAGGGAACAGATGAGTGAACGGCAAGGCCACGAAGCGCCCTTCGCGCACGGCGCGCAGTCGCGACAGCACCGGGTCGGCACGCAGCGTTTTCTTTTTCTGCTCGGCCGTGGACCACAGCGCATCGGCCAGCAGGATCACGTCCGGATCGCGTGCCAGCAGTTGTTCGGTGTTGGCGGTGAAGCTGCCCAGGTCGACATCCTCGAACAGGTTGTGCGCCCCGGCGGCATGCAGCAGCTGTGTAATGACTCCGCGCCGGCCCTGGCTCTCCAGTCCGTTGCTGGCGCTGTCGAGATAGAAGACGTTCAGCGGCTTGTGGTGGGCAAAGAGGCGGCGGGCTTCGGCCAGCTCGGCGCGTTGCTGGCGAATCAGTTCCTGCGCCCGCTCCTGCTCGCCAAGAATTTCGCCCAAGGTCGTCAGGTCCGTCTCGACACCGACGAACAGATCATCCGTCCACACCCCGCACCCAGCATCCAACAGGTAGCTGCCGACACCCTGGCCGGCCAGTTCTGCGCGGGACAGGTTGCCCAACCGGAAGGCCGAGGCGAAGCCGGCCACCACCAGGTCCGGCTTCAGCGCGTAGACCGCTTCCGCCGCCGGGTACTGGCGCGCCAGCAGCGGCACGCCGCGATAGCGGCCGCCACTCAGGTTGAGGTCGTCATCGATGTAGGCCACGCCGATCAATCGCGACCCGGCGCCCAACGCCAGCAGCAGGTCGGCAGCGTGCTGGTTGAGGGCGAGGATGCGTTGCGGAGGGTGATCGATGTGCCAGTCCTGCGCGCAGTTGCGGTAGTCCTGGGCAGTGGCCGTCGCCATGCCCTGCAGCAACGCCACCCCGAGCGCCAATGCCAATGTGTAGGAGCGAGCTTGCTCGCGAACCAAACCGGGCACCGATGACATCAAGCGCTTCGCGAGCAAGCTCGCCCCCACAAAGAGCCATGCCGGCCTCATGCTTCGTCATCCACGCGCAAATCCGCCACCGGCACGCCATCGCGCAGGTGCTCGGTCACCACCCGACAAACCTGCTCATCACTGCGCAGGCCGTACCAGACGCGCTCGGGGTAGACCGTCAGCACCGGCCCGCGATTGCAGGGGAACTGGCAACCGGTGCGGGTCAGCAAGGCGCCCTTGGCGTTCTCGTAGAGGTCGTGGCGAATCAGTTCGCGACGCAGGGTCTTCCACAACGGCAACGCGCCCCGGCGCACGCAGCGCGGCCCCGCGCAGAGGAACAGGTGATGACGATGCAGCGGCGGCGCGGACCAGTCGGGCTGCGACGGCACCGCACCGACACCCCGGCATTCCAGCTGCTGCGCCGGATCGTCGATCGCCGCCAGCACCGCACCGACATCGAGCCCACGCCGGCCCAGCGCCGATGCCGTGATGCTCGGCACCGGCGCCTGCGGAAACTCATCCGCCAGTACCGCCAGTTCGGCGCGCACCCAGTCGAGGTAGGCGCCGTCGGCGGCGGGCTCCAGGTCGACCAGCAACAACGACGCGGCATCGGCAAGCTGCGCGCGCGCTCGGGCCCAGAGCAGGTCGAAGCCCTCGCTGGTGTCGATGCTCTCGACACCCGCCAGACGCGCCGACACCTCGCGGTGCAGGCGCTCGCCCTGGGCGCCGGCCAGCGGGCCGACCAGCAGGATGGCCCTCATCAGAAGCTGAAGGTGTAGCGCAGCTCGGCGGTGCGCGGCCGGCCGAGGTTGTCCACCTGGCGGATGCCGTTGCTGGTGCGGCCGGTGGCGTAGTCGCGGTCCAGCAGGTTCTCCAGCAGCAGGCTCAGACGATGCGCGCGGGCCGCGTCGAGGTAGCGATAGGCATCGCCGTCGAGCACGGTGTAGTGGCCGTAGTCGTCGTCCTGGGCGCTGACGATGGAGCCCACGTAGCGTGTGGCGAGGCCAGCGCCCCAGAGGTTGTCGTCATAGCCGGCTCGCACGCGGGCGAAGAAGTGCGGGATGTTGTTCACCGTCACGCCCTTGCGGCTGTCCACCAGGTTGCGCGTGGCGTCGGCGGAGAGCTGCCAATGGCGGCCGAACTGCCACTGGCCGTTGGCTTCCACGCCGCGCACTTCGATCTCGCCGTTGCCGTTCACCCACTGATCGCCCGCGAGGGTGATCAGGTCGGTGATCTCGCGGCGGAACAGGGTGACGCTGCCGCTCCACGGCTGGTCGAACAGCTCGCCGGTGTAATCCAGGCCCAGTTCGGCGTTGCGACTGCGCTCGGGCTTGAGGTCACGGTTGCCGACTTCGTCGCCCGGCTCATTGACGAACAGTTGCTCGGCGGTGGGCAACTTGAAGGCCGTGCCGAACTGGCCGCGCAGCTTGAGTTGCTGGGTTAGGTCATAGAGCGAGGTCAGCATCCACACCGTGGCGCCTTCGCCGCCGGAGATTTCCTCGCGGCGCACGCCCAGGCTCGGGTGCCAGTCGGGCAGCGCGTCGATGCGCGGGCGCAGCTGGGCGTACAGCGCATGGGACTCGGCCTTGTCGTTGTCGATGATCAGCACATCGTCCTGGCCCTTGTACCACTGGTTGTCGCTCCCGAAGACCAGCTCGTGACCGCCACCGAACCTGGCCTTGCCTTCGAGCTGCGCCCCCCAGTCGGTAAAGCCCCAGTAGTCATTGTGATTGAGCACCTGGGTGCCGCCGCCCTGCAGGTTGTAGACGCGGTCGTAGCGGGTATCCCAGTCGTTGATGTGGGTCTTGGCGAACCAGCTGAAGTCGTCGTTGACGCTCTGCTGGAAGGTCGCCGTGGCGATCTGTTGCACGCGGTTGTTGCTGGTGTGATGGTTCGATGTCGGTCGGGCGAAGTCCAGCTCGGCGTCGGCGTACTGGTAGAACAGCTCCAGCCGCGAGGCATCGCCGATGGCCTGGATGGCCTTGGCGCCGAACACGTTGACGTCGTAGGAGCGGCGCTTGTCGCTGACGGTGTCGGTCATGTCGCGGTCGCGGTACGGCTGGTAGCCGTCGGAGCGGTTGTGGCTGACGTAGGCCATCAGGCCGAGGTCGCCCAGGCCGTTCTGCACGATTTTCTCCGCGCGGGCATCGCCGCTGCGGCCCTTGAACGTATCCAGGCCCAGGTTGACCTCGCCGGACGCCTCGCGCGAACGCGCGCTGCGGGTGACGATATTGATCACCCCGGACACCGCCTGGGTGCCGAACAGCAGGCCCTGGCCGCCCTTGAGCACCTCGATGCGCTCCACCGCGGTGGTCGGCAGGGTATCGATGTAGATGCCGCCGTAGAGGCGATTGTTCAGGCGCACGCCGTCCAGCAGGATCAGCGTGTCGTCGTTGCGCCCGCCCAGCAGCGAGTAGGTGCCGTAGTCGAACGGGCCGTTCTTCGGCGCGACGAACAGGCCGGGCACGTACATCTGCAGCACGCGGGTGATGTCGGCGCTGGGGCCGGCGCGCTCGATCTGCTCGCGGTCGATGACCTCCAGCTTGCTGCCGCAGCGCGCCATGTCGGCCACCGTGGTGGACTCCACGGAAGGAGCACTGACGATTTCATCGGCCAGGTCGAGGGGCGCCGCCACAAGCTGCGAACTCAGGGCGCAGAGGGAGAGAACGGGAGTCCAGCGCAAGGTGCGCCGGGAGATGGAAGCAGGAGAATGCAAGGTGATCGCCTCGAAATCGGGATTTCGCAGGCGGCGCAGCGACACCCGGAACGAGCGCGCCCCGGGAACCGGCTCACGCCCGCCCACCGCGGGTTTGCCAAACAGGTTCCAGGCCGGTCTCCGGGCTTGCGAGGGTCCTGGGGCATCCGCCTTCCCATGCTTGCGCACAGTGGCTTAGTGGATGCTCCGCTCGCTTACCGTTGCGGGGGCAGCGCCGGACTGATCGCACGAAGGCGACGCACCGGCTTCCCGTTTCACCCCACGCACGGCGGCGGGGGGCACCTGAAACGGGGCGCATATCAACACTTGCGATGGGAAAGCGTCAAGCCCGGGGCTTGCGCAGGATGTTGCAGGGCGAAGTCAGTGCCAGGGATCGTAGGTGCCGAAGCTCCAGATATGCCCTTCCGGATCACGGCAGGTGAAGCCCTGGCCGCCGTAGTCTTCGTCCTTGATGTCGATGACGATCTGCGCGCCGCCATCCACCGCTGCGCGGTACAGCGCTTCGGCGTCCTTCACCACCACGTAGATGCTCTGGGTACAGCCGCCGATCTCGTCGGGCTGGCGCATCAGGCGGCCGTACTCGTTGTCGTGCAACGAGCCGAGCATCACCAGGCCGCTGCCGTCGGCCAGTGCCAGCTGCGCGTGGGCGATTCCGCCGTGGTCATCGGCAACGACCAGTTGCCGCTGGAAGCCGAAGGTGGCACACAGCCAGTCGATGGCCTGGGGGGCATCGCGGTAGCGCAGGCAGGGAATGACGCTGGGGCGGACGACGGAGGCGGGCTGGGACATGGCGATCTCCGGGGCAGGACGGGCGCAATGCTCTGAGCATAGTCGCCCGTTTTTCGCTCTTCAGCGCTGCGCGGCGACCAGCAGCAACATCGGCCGCTCGCGTTCTTCGGCCAGTGCCGGATTGGCCTGCACCTGCCCGGCGCTCGGGCCCCAGTCCTCGACGTGGCGCAACGTCAGCCCCGCGCCGATGACCGCATTCAGGATGCTGCCCAGGGTGCGGTGCTGCTTGATCACTCCCTTAGCGAGCCAGTCGGTGCGGCGCTCGCCTTCGTCCTGGTAGTGATCCACCGGCCAGCAGCGGCGGCCATCGCCATCGACGACCCAGCCCGGCTTGAGCGAGGCCATGTAGATCGGGTGTTCGATGGAGAACACCAGGCTGCCGCCGGGGCGCAGCGCATCGTGTACGTTGCGGAAGAAATGCGGCAGGTCTGCGAGGTAATGCAGGGTCAGCGAGCTGTAGGCGAGGTCGAAGGCCGCGGTGGGCAGTTCGAGTTGGTCGAGGTCGGCATGGAAGTAGCTCACCTGCGCGGCGTCGGTGTTCGCCCGTGCGTGGTCGAGCATCTTCTGCGACACGTCCAGCCCGCTCACCGTGCGCGCGCCCTGCTCCGCGGCGTAACGGCTGAACCAGCCATAACCGCAACCGAGGTCGACCACGTCCAAGCCTTCCAGCGGCGGCAACAGCGAACGCAGCGAAGCCCACTCCGGCGCGCCGTCCAGGCCGTGCTGCGAACGTGGCAGCTGGGCGTAGCCCGCGAAGAATTCGGGATTGTCGTAGATGTTCTGCGCCATGGATCGGCACTCCTTTCTGACGGACCAAGGATCGATTGTCTGCGCCAGGGACGGGGCCGGCAACCCGATGAGGTCAATGCAGGGGTGATCGAAGCGCAATTTCCTGCAAGACCGCCCGCCGGGCCCGCCGTAATTTCGGGAGAAAGATCCCCAGGAGGAAACACCGTGACCCAACGCCAACCGATCAACCTGCAGGACAAGCTCGGCCGCATTACCGAAACCTGGCAACCGCGGGTGATCGCCGAGATGAACGACTACCAGTTCAAGGTGGTGAAGTTGCACGGCGACTTCGTCTGGCACAGCCACGCAGACACCGACGAAACCTTCATCGTGCTCGACGGCGAACTGCGCATCGACTTCCGTGACGGCCCGCTGACCCTGCGCGCCGGCGAGCTTTACGTGGTACCGCGCGGCGTGGAGCACAAGCCGTATGCCGAGCGGGAAGTGCAGGTGATGCTGATCGAGCCGCGCGGCGTGCTGAATACCGGGGATCAGGGCGGCGAGCGGACGGCGGAGAATGATCGGTGGATTTGATCAGCTCTTGACGGGCACTACCGCCGCTTTTGCCCCAAAGCGCTTGCGGTAATCACTCGGCGCCATCCCGGTGATCTTGCGGAAGGTGCTGCGGAACGAGCCCGGATCGAGGTAGCCGACCGTATAGGCGATGTGGTCCACCGTGCCGTTGGTGAACTCCAGCAGCTCCCGCGCCTTGCCCACGCGCAGGTGCTGGCAGTACTCGGTGGGCTTGAGCCCGGTGGCAGCGCGGAAGCGGCGCAGGAAGGTGCGCTCTTCCAGCCCGGCCTGGGCGGCCATGGCGGCGAGGCTGACGTCCACCGCCCCATTGCCCTGCAGCCAGTGCTGGACCTTGAGGATCGCGGCGTCGCCATGCCCCAGCAGCGGCGCGAAGTTGCTGCCGCATTGCTGGGCGCTGTCGCTGTGCTCCACCACCATGAAGCGTGCGGTGCGGCTGGCGATGCTCGGGCCGAGCAGGCGGTCGACGATGCGCAGGCCGAGCTCCGACCAGGCCATCAGCCCGGCGGAGGTGATCAGGTCGCCATCGTCGACCATGGGCTTGTGCGGCTCCAGGCGTACGCGCGGGAAACGCTTGGCAAAGGCTTCGGCACCGCTCCAGTGAGCGGTGGCGCTACGGCCGTCGAGCAGCCCGGCTTCGGCTACCAGCAGCCCGCCGATGCAAACCGAGCCGACGATGGCGCCCTCGCCATGGCGCGCAGCAAGCCAGTCGGTGAGGTTGCGCAGCGGCGCGGCGTCGGGCAGGCCGAACAGTGACGGCGGCACCAGCACCGCGACCAGGCGGCTGTCCGCGCCGGGATGCGTATCGAAGACACGATGCGGTTCGCTGCCGGCCTCCCCGCACCAATGGCTGACGCGCAGTGCCGGCAGCTGAGCGCCGGCCTCGTCGCCGGCGATGCGCTCCGCCACCGCGAAGAGATCGGTCAACCCGTGCAGCGCCGCCGTCTGCACACCGGGATAGAGCAGCAAGCCGATCTCGACGACGCTCCGTTCCACAGCCATTGTCAGTTTTCCCCTGGTTATTGTCGTTCCACCTGATCCCCGCTCGGCGAGCGGCGAACCATACTGGTCCCACTTCCTCACCACTCAAAAGGAATTCGGAAATGGCCAAGCAAGCGCTCATCCTAGTGGATATCCAGAACGACTACTTCCCCTCCGGCAAGTGGCCGCTGGTCGGCATCGAGCCGGCCGCCGACCAGGCCGCCAAGGTGCTCGCCGCCTTCCGCGAGCGCGGTGACCTGGTGGTGCACGTACGCCACGAGTTCGAAAGCGCCGACGCCCCGTTCTTCGCCCCCGGCAGCGACGGCGCGAAAATCCACGCCAAGGTCGCCAACCTGCCCGGCGAGCCGGTGGTCCTGAAGCATTTCGTCAACTCGTTCCGCGACACCGACCTCAAGGCCATCCTCGACCAGCACGGCGTCGACTCCGTGGTCGTTGTCGGTCACATGAGCCACATGTGCGTGGACGGCGTGGTGCGTGCCGCCGCCGATTTCGGCTACACGGTAACCGTGCTGCACGACGCCTGCGCCACGCTGGACCTGGAGTTCAACGGCGTGAAGGTGCCGGCCGCCCAGGTCCATGCCGCCTACATGGCCTCGTTTGCCTTCGCCTACGCCGAAGTGCTGTCCGGCGCCGAGTATCTGAACCGCTGATTTACAGGGCTCGGCAAAAGGGCCTCCATGGAGGCCCTTTTTTCGTTTCGCAACACGCCGCAATACGGCCGATGCACTGCCGAAGCAAGACGTGAGAAGTTGCCCAACATTCAGCTGGCTTTCCGCTATTATCGACGCTCGATCGCCTGCCGATAAGGACATCCCATGAGCGTTTCCTCGATCATTACCCTCGCCATCATCGCTGGCGTGATCTTCCTGCTGATCAGTGTGTTCAACCGTCTGGTGGCGCTGCGCAACCGCTACCAGAACGCCTTCGCGCAGATCGAGGTGCAACTCAAGCGCCGCTACGACCTGATCCCCAACCTGGTGGAAACCGCCAAGGCCTACCTCAAGCACGAGCGCGAAACCCTCGAAGCTGTGATCGCTGCGCGCAACGCTGCCGTGGCCGGCCTGAAGGCCGCGTCCGAGCAACCGGGCGACGCCGGCCGCATGGCGCAACTGGCCGCCGCCGAGAATGCCCTGGGTGGCGCGATGGGTCGCCTGAACGTGACCCTGGAAGCCTACCCGGACCTCAAGGCCTCGCAGAACCTGCAGCAGGTCAGCGAGGAACTGTCGAGCACCGAGAACAAGGTCGCCTTCGCCCGCCAGGCGTACAACGACTCGGTGATGGAGTACAACACCTACCGCCAGTCCTTCCCCGCCAACGTCCTGGCCGCCACCTACGGCCACAGCAAGGACGCCAGCCTGCTCGAGTTCGAGGACAGCAAGGCAATCCAGGCCGCGCCGAAAGTCGCCTTCTAAAACCTCGGCGCAGGACGCGCGATGAACTTCTTCGAACACCAGGACCGCGCCCGCAAGCAGACCGGGCGCCTGGTCCTGCTGCTGACTATCGCCGTGGTGTGCCTGGTGACCATCACCAGCCTGGCGCTGGGCTGGCTCTGGCGTCACCTCGGCGAGCCTGCTCTGCACCTGACCTCGCGCGCCTCCCTGCCCGATCCGGAGCTGTACCTGTCGGTGGCCGCCGTGATCGTCGGCGTGGTCGTCCTCGGCGCGCTGTACAAGCAGGTGCAGTTGAGTGCGGGCGGCAAGGTCGTGGCCGAGAGCCTCGGCGGCCGCCTGCTCAACCTCAGCGCCAGCAATGCTGACGAGCGTCGGTTGCTGAACGTGGTCGAGGAAATGGCCCTGGCCTCCGGCTCGCCGGTGCCGCCGGTGTATGTGCTGGAAGACGGCTCGATCAACGCCTTCGCCGCCGGCCTGACACCCCGCGACGCGGTGATCGGCATTACCCGCGGCGCCATCGAGCAGCTCGACCGCAATGAACTGCAGGGCGTGATCGCCCACGAGTTCAGCCACATCCACCACGGCGACATGCTGCTCAACACCCGGCTGACCGCCCTGCTCCACGGCATGCTCCTGCTTGGCCTGATCGGCGGCATGCTGCTGCGCGGCTGGAGCGAGACCAGCACTGGCGTGCGCATCAGCAGCCGGAGCAGCAGCAACGACAAGAACGGCGGCGGCAGCGTGGTGCTGCTGGTGATCGGCGCCGGCGTGGTGCTTTACGTACTCGGCTATGTCGGCACCTTCTTCGGGCAGTTGATCAAGGCCTCGGTCAGCCGCCAGCGCGAGTTCCTGGCCGACGCCTCGGCCGTGCAGTTCACCCGTGATCCCTCGACTATCGCCGGTGCGCTCAAGAAGATCGGTGGCAACCCGCTGGGCGCCCTGCTCAGCGCCCCGCGCGCGGCAGAATTCAGCCATATGTACTTCGGCGATGGCGTGGGCAGCAGCTGGTTCGACACCCACCCGCCGCTGAAGGACCGTATTCGCCGCGTCGATCCGGGCTGGGACGGAAACTACCCGAAATTCGAACCACGCCTAGACGTGGCGCTGATGAACAAGCAAGCCTGGACCTCCGCCGTCACCGGCCAGCCGTACCAGCCCAGCGCCGTGGACGTGGCAGTGGCCGCCGTCGGCGCACCCACCATCGCGCATCTGCAGGAAGCCCGCAGCACCCTGCAACGCCTGGACGAGCGCCTGCAGCGCGCCGCCCATGACAGCGAAGGCGCCGAAGCGCTGGTCTACGGCCTGCTGCTGGATAGCGACCCCGGCCTGCGGGCGCGCCAGCTGGAAGCGATCAAGCAACGCCTGAACCTCAGCCTGGCGCTGCAACTGGACCTGCTGGAGGAGTCGCTGCTACGACTCGATCCGGGCCAGCGCCTGCCCCTGCTCGACCTGGCCATGCCGGCGCTCAAGCAACTGGACGCCAAGGCCTTCCTCGCCCTGCGCGAGAACATGGCGCTACTGATCAAGCTGGACGGCAAGGTCAAGCTGCTGGAATGGACGCTGCTGCGCATCATCGAGCGCAACCTGCGGCCGGGCAGCGGCAAGATCGGCAACGTGGCACTGGCGGACCTGTCCGAAGCCTGCGCAACGCTGCTGGCCTTCCTCGCCCGCGTTGGCGAAACCAGCGACCTGCAGACCGAGCAGGCGTTCGCCGATGCCTGGAGCGGCCTGCCCTTCGCCCCCCGGCCGCTGCCGGGCGCCGCCAGCCTGCGCGAGCTGGAGACCGCACTGAAGCAGCTGGAACAACTGCGCCCGCTGCAGAAGCCGCAACTGCTCAAGGCGCTGGCGCGCTGCATCGAGCACGACGGGCGCATCACCGCTGGCGAAGCGGAGCTGATGCGCGCGGTGGCGGATATCCTGGATTGCCCGATGCCACCGTTGCTGGCGACCTGAAGCGCCCTCAATCCAATCTGTAGGAACGAGCTTGCTCGCGAAACCGATTCCGCAGCGAAGTCCGTTCGCGAGCAAGCTCGCTCCTACATAAAAGCCCCTCGCTCTGGTTCTGGTTCTGGCTTTAAAGGATTTCCAGAGAAACATCCGCACGCTCCGGAATGCCCCTTTCAGGAGGCCTCGTTGAAGCGGAGTTTCAGGGGTTGAGCGACATGGATGTCGCGAGAGCCACGATGGGCCAGG
>NZ_MACM02000002.1:0-65639 GCF_001675465.2 Pseudomonas sp. AU12215 | reverse complement strand
TGATAGGTCGGGTGTGTAAGCGCTGTGAGGCGTTGAGCTAACCGATACTAATTGCCCGTGAGGCTTGACCATATAACACCCAAACAATTTGTGTGTTGTACGGTGAAGACGTAACGAACCGAAAGTTCGTGTGAACCGCAAATACCTGTCACATACCCGAATCTGGATGAGCGTGTGCAACTGCCACGAGCGTCCGTAAAGAATTGCTTGACGACCATAGAGCGTTGGAACCACCTGATCCCATCCCGAACTCAGTAGTGAAACGACGCATCGCCGATGGTAGTGTGGAGTTTCTCCATGTGAGAGTAGGTCATCGTCAAGCTCCTATCCCAAGACCCCTGGTCAGCTGAAGCTGGCCGGGGGTTTTGCTTTGCGCGCGGGAAAGTCTGGTTCGCCTGGGTTGGCACGGCCGCTCGGTTTCCAGAGTTTTCGAGATAATTTCCGGGCACCGAATCGGAGGTTGTGTCGTCTACAATAGCGACAAATTTTCCCTGAGTGCCTACATGCCCGAAGTCGAAGGACATGCCTTGCAGGATCTGCCTCTGGAGGAGCTGACGGCTTGCCACGAGTGCGACCTGCTGATGCGCCGCGAGCCTGTTCCGTCAGGGCATCGCTCCGTTTGCCCGCGCTGCGGCTATGAGCTGGAGATCCATCGTCCCCATATGATCCGGCGTGCGCTGGCCCTGGTGCTGACGGCACTGTTGCTCTATATCCCGGCGAATTTCCTGCCGATCATGCACATCACCATTCTTGGCCAGACCAGCATGGACACGGTATGGAGCGGCGTAATCGGTCTGTACGAGTCCGATATGAAGGGCGTCGCGGTCCTGGTCTTCCTGTGCAGCATGGTGATCCCTCTGGCCAAGTTGCTGTGCCAGCTGTTTGTCCTGCTGACCATACGTTTCAAGGTCTGGCGCGACCAGGGGATGTTGTTGCTCCGCGGTTACCAGCACCTGCGCGAGTGGGGCATGCTGGAGGTTTACCTGATGGGGATCATCGTTGCCATCGTCAAGCTGATCGACATGGCCGAGTTGCATGTCAGTGTCGGCCTGGCTTGCTTCATCGGGCTGCTGTTCACCCAGGTGTGGCTCGAAGTGACCATGTCCCATCATCAGGTCTGGGGTGAACTGTCCGGGGAGTTCGATGATGCGAGCCATTGATGCCGATATTCTGGTTTGTGGCGAATGCCATCAGCTCAATCGCCGTGAAGTGGATGACGAGACCCATTGCAGCCGCTGCGGTGCGCTGGTGCATGAGCGACGCCCGAACAGCCTGACCCGTACCTGGGCCTTGCTGATCACCGCCGCGGTGCTCTACATCCCGGCCAACCTGCTGCCGATCATGACGGTCAACTTCCTCGGCAACGGTATGCCCGCCACCATCATGGAAGGCGTGGTGGAGCTGATCAATGCGGACATGCTGCCGGTCGCGGCGGTGGTGTTCATCGCCAGCATCCTGGTGCCGACGTTCAAGCTGGTGGGCATTGCGCTGCTGCTCTACTCGGTGCAGCGACACCAGCCGATGTCCGCCAAGCAACGCATCATCATGTATCGCTTCATTGAGTGGATCGGCCGTTGGTCGATGCTCGACATCTTCGTCATCGCGATCCTGGTGACGTTGGTGAACTTCGGCAATCTGGCGAGCATCGAGGCGAACCTCGGTGCAGCCGCCTTTGCCTGCGTGGTGGTGCTCACCATGCTGGCGGCAGTGACTTTCGATCCCCGGCTGATCTGGGATAACACGGACGCGGAAAACGACGATGAGTGATCTCCCCAAACCCAAGATGCGCAAGACCACCAACTGGTCGGCAATCTGGATCCTGCCATTGATCGCGCTGGCGATCGGTGCCTGGCTGGCCTGGCGTGCATACGACCAGGCGGGGATCGTGATCAACATCCAGTTCGAGAGCGGCGAGGGGATCCAGGCCAACAAGACCGAGGTGATCTTCAAGGGGATCGGCGTCGGCAAGGTGGTCGACCTTCACGTCAACCAGCCCACCCTTGGCGTCACGGCAACCGTGGAGATGCGCAAGGAGGCTGCCGAGTACCTCAGCAAGGGAACGCGTTTCTGGTTGGTCAAGCCGCGCGTCTCGATAGCCGGCGTCACCGGGCTGGAGACCCTGGTATCGGGCAACTACATCGCCATCGACCCGGTGAAGGGCGAACAGCAGAAGGACTTCACCGCGCTGAAAGAGCCGCCGCCGCTGTCCGACTCCCTGCCGGGCCTGCACCTGACCTTGAAGGCCGAGCGCCTCGGTTCGCTGGAGCAGGGGAGCCCGATCTACTACCGGCAGATCCAGGTTGGCCAGGTGAAGAGCTACCGCCTGGCGGAGGACCAGAAGACCATCGAGGTGAAGGTCCACATCGAGCCGGCCTATGCCAACCTGGTGCGCAAGCACACACGTTTCTGGAACGCCAGCGGCATCACCCTGTCCGGCAGCCTCAGCGGCCTGAAGCTGCGTACCGAGTCGCTGGCGAGCATCGCGGCCGGCGGTATCGCCTTCTCGACGCCTGACAATTACCCGGACAGCCCGCCCACCGACCCGACCAAACCGTTCCGCCTGTATGAGGACTTCGACGCGGCTCAGGCCGGCCTCAGCGTCAAGGTGAAGGTCAGCGACGTCAGCGGCCTGACCCCGGGCAGTACGCCGGTGATGTACAACGGCGTGCAGGTCGGCACGGTGAAGAGCATCGACATGGACAAGGATTTCAATGGCGCCACCGCCACCTTGTCCATGGACCCGCGCACCGAGGACTTCCTCAACAGCAAGACCGAGTTCTGGATGGTCAAGCCGAGCATTTCGCTGGCGGGCATCACCGGGCTGGAGGCGCTGGTGAAGGGCAACTACCTGAGTGTGCGATTCGCCAGTGGCGGCGATCCGACCCGTGACTTCGTCATCCGCCCGAAGGCGCCCCCGTTGAATCTCGACTCGCCGGGCCTGCACCTGGTACTGACCACGGATCAACTGGGTTCGCTGGAGGTCGGTACACCGATCCTCTACCGCCAGATGAAAGTGGGCAGCGTGCAGAGTTACCAGCTCTCCCGCCGTGACCCCTCGCGGCTGATCATCGGTGTCCATATCGAGCCGGAGTACGCCAAGCTGGTGAACACCTCGTCGCGCTTCTGGAACATCAGCGGTGTCACCATCAGTGGCGGTCTGGACGGGATCAAGCTGAAGAGCGAGTCGCTGCAGACGCTGATCGCTGGCGGCATCGCCTTCGATACCCCCGACCCGAAGGCTGCGCCGGTGACCAAGGTGCGCCGCTTTGCGCTGTACGACAGCGAGGACGATGCGCACCTCAAGGGCCAGATCATCGACCTGCGCGCCGATACCGCGGATGGTCTGAAGGAAGGTACCGTCCTGCGTTACAAGGGCCTGGAGGTCGGTCGCGTCGAGCAGGTCGATCTGAGCAAGGATCTGCAGTCTGTGCAACTGAAGGCGCGCCTCACCCGGGGAGCGGATCGCATCGCTCGGCAAGGCACACGCTTCTGGGTAGTGGGCCCGCAGGTCGGCCTTTCCGGCGTATCCAACCTGAGCACGATCGTCAGTGGCCAGTACATCGAAGTGTTGCCGGCGGCCAAGTCCGGCCAGGCGCAGACCAGCTTCAGCCTGCTGGGCGGCGAACCCAACCGCCTGCTGGATGCTGATGGCCTGCGCCTGACCCTGAGTGCGTCTCGACGGGGTTCGCTCAAGGCCGGGGTTCCGGTGACCTACCGCGAGGTGCAGGTCGGCAAGGTTACTTCGTTCGAGCTGGGCGAGACGGCGGACCGCGTGCTGGTCCACATTCTCATCGAGCCACGTTATGCGGCGCTGGTGCGGACGGGCAGCCGCTTCTGGAATACCAGTGGCGTCGGTGTCGACGCAGGTTTGTTCAAGGGAGTGAAGCTGCGTACGGAGTCGATGGAAACCATCCTCTCCGGCGGCGTGGCCTTCGCGACACCGAACAACGACGAAATGGGTTCGCCGGCCAAACCCGGGCAGACCTTTGCGTTGTTCGACGAGTACGACGAGAAGTGGCTGGACTGGGCGCCGAAGATTCCGCTGGGGAAGGCGAACTGAGTTTCAGATGTACAGGAAAAGGGCCGCATCAGCGGCCCTTTTCATTCTACGCGTGCGGTGGATGCACGAGCAGCATTTGTAGGGTGGCTTGGTGCGCACCGGTACCCATCAGCATCGTCGCTGGAGGCATGGGTATCGGATAGGCTTCGGCGTTATGCGGTTCGCGAGCGAGCTCGCTCCTACAAGTGCAGGGCCACGCAGAGTCGGAAAGGAAAAAGCCCCGCATGGCGGGGCTTTTTCGTTAACGCTGCGAGAGCATCACGCCGGTTCGGCGCTGGCTTCCACGTCGTTGTGCGCAGCCTTTTCTGTGTCGCGCCGGCGGATGTATTTCCAGTCCGCCTCGTCGATGTAGATACCGTTGGGACCGCTGCCGCCCTCCAGGTCGATGGCCACCTGCGCCGACACCTGCGGCTTCACGCTCGCCAGGATCGGCACGAAGCCCAGTTGCAGGCTGGTCTCCAGCAGCGCCGACTGGTTGCGTTCGTCGATGTCCGCCGCCTCGTCGAGGTAGTAGGGCAGGCGCACGCGGCCGGCCTGCTCGCGGTCCATCAGGTGCAGCAACAGGTACATGTTGGTCAGCGCCTTGATGGTCATGGTGGTGCCGTTGGACGCGGCGCCGTCGATATCGGTGTGCATGATCGGCTGGCCGCCCAGCTTGGTGATCTCGAACGCCAGCTCGAACAGGTCCTTCAGGCCCAGTTGGTTGTTGTTCGCCGCCACCAGGCGCGACAGGTAGTCCTTGGCTTCCTCGTTCTTCGCATCCTGCTCGGCGCTCTGGGTCAGGTCGAAGACGGAGAGGTTCTCGCCCTCTTCGTACTGGCCGGCGCTGTGGATGATCTGGTCGATGTGCTTGAGCGCGTCCTTGTTGGGCGCCAGCACGATGCGGAAGCTTTGCAGGTTGGATACCTGGCGCTTGTTGATCTCGCGGTTGAACAGCGCCAGTTGGTGTTCCAGGTTGTCGTAGTCGCTGCGGATATTGCGCAGGGTACGGGCGATGTCAGTGACGGCTGCACGGCGCGCCTTGGCCAGGGTCATGGCTTCGTCGGTGCGGTGTGCGTAAGCGTTGATCAGCAGTTGCAGGCGACGCTCCGGATCATCCTCGCTGTCGAACTTGGCCACGCCCTTGAGGCGCACCTGGGCGTACAGCGCCTCGATCTGACCGTCCACGCGCTGCAGCGATTGCCAGGTGTCCTGATAGTCGTTGAGCAGCGGCAGCAGGTTGTCCATGGAGTCGTCGACCGGGTCCATGAACGGGATGCCGAAGGGCAGGTTGGCCGGCAGCAGCTGGCGACGGCGCAGGGCGTCGTCGAGGGTGCGTTGCTTGGCTTCCATGTCGGCCAGTTGGCGGCCGATCAGCTGCAGCTTGGCGGAGAGCTGCTGGACGCGTTCGGTGAAGGCGTCGGCGGAGCGCTTGAGCTCGTCCTGGGTGGCTTCCAGCTGGGCGAGCTGCTCCAGCTTGGCCGGCTCTTCGGCGTTGAGCGTCTGGCTGCGACGGAAGTCTTCCAGCGCCTTCTGCGCATCGAGCACGTCCTGATAGAACTTGTCCGCTTGCGCTTTGCTGGCGTTGCGGTTGGCGGCCACGGCCTGCTGGGTCTTGAGCTGCTTGAGCTCCTTCTCCAGGCGCTCCTTCTGGTCGCGCAGCGCGGCGCGGTCGGCCAGGGCCTGCAGGGCCGGCGGCTCGATGGTTGAAATGTCGATGGAGAGGCCGGGCACTTCGAAGCGCTCGCCCTTGAAGGCATCGAGGATCTTCTCGACGCTGCCGACCCACTGGCCGGCTTCGTCGAGGTCTACGCCTTTTTCGCCCAGCGGCAGGCTGAACAGCGCGCCGTTGAACAGACGCATCAGACGCTCCACGTCCTGCTGGGAGAATTCCTCGCGCAGGCGGGCATAGCTGTTGTTGTCGGCGTGCTCGAGTTGCTGGCGAACGCCCTTCAGGCGTTTTTCCAGATCGCGCATGCGTTCTTCCAGGTCTTCGCTGGAGAACTGCCGGGAGTGCGCCAGGGCGCCGGCCAGTTCGTCGTGGGCGTCCTTGGCGGCGAGCAGTTGCTGCTCCAGGACCTTGACGTCATCGACCAGCGCGAAGCGGTTCTTCAGCACGGCGAGTTCGCCCATCCAGCGCTGGATCTCGCTGATCTCGCGCTCCAGGCGCATCAGCTCGGCGGTGCTGCCGCGCTGCTCGTTCTGCAGGCCGTCCTGCTCGCGCTTGTAGTGCTCGGCCTGGATGACCAGCTCTTCCTTGCGCGCGCCGGAATAGTCTTCCCAGGTGCCCAGCAGGTTATCCAGCAGCGGCGAGAGGCGGTGCATCTTGCCGCGCAGCAGTTCGCGCTGCTGCACGCCGTTGGCCAGGGCCTCGACCAGCGGGCCGGCGGCGACCAGGGCCTGGTAGTCACCTTCCATGCGGCGTACGTCGCGGAAGGCTTCCTCGCAGGCGGCGATGTAGTCGACGCTGCCCGAACGCAGGCTGTGCTCGAAGGCATCGAGGAACAGCTGCTTGAGCTTGGCCGCGGTGATCTCGCGCATGTGCAGCAGGTTGATGAACAGCGAGCGGAAGGTCTTCAGGCTCTGTTCGCTGGTGGAGCGCAGCGGGATCAGGGTCAGGTCCAGCGGGATCGAGGTGTGGCCGCCGACCAGCAGGCGACGCAGCTCGTCGGGCTTCAGCTCATAGGACTTGATGCCCTCGCGCTCAAGGTTGGCATACAGCTCGCGCAGGCGCAGGCAGGTGCCGTTCTTCTGGTAGTGCTCCAGGTCCAGCTCGCCCTGGTAGGCGAAGAACTGGTGGCCGAAGCCGCCGCCTGGACCGCGGCCGCCGACGCCGATCACATGGCGGCCGTTGGGCAGGTCCAACTCGATGAGGATGTAGCTGGTGTCGGTGGCGAAGTAGAACTTGCGCGAGGCTTCCAGGCTGTACTTGCCGAAGCTCATGTCGGACATGCGCGCGAGGATCGGGAACTGCAGCGCGTTGATCGACGCCGACTTGCCGAGGTTGTTCGCGCCGTACACCGACAGTGGCTGTTCCAGCGGGAAGATGCCGAGGCTGTAGCCGGCGGTGTTGAGCAGGGCGAAGCGGCGGATGCCGTAGCGTTCCTGGGTCATGCCTGGGCCTCCTGTTCTTCGGCGATGGCGCGGGCGAGGGCGTCTTCTTCGCTCTCTTCTTCCGCGACGGCAGCGGGTTCGTCGATCACCACGATGGCGTCCTCACTGTCTTCCAGCGGTTCGTCGGCGTAGGACTCGAGGATCACCACCGGCTCGTCGTCTTCTTCCATCAGCGCGGGCGCGGTGAACTGCATTTCGCTGGCGTGCAGGTTGCTGGCCAGGTCGCGGTCCTGCTGGACCGACAGGCAGACGTCGAGGAAGCGGTGGATGGGCGGCAGGAAGCGGTACACGCCGTTGTCCTCGGCGGCGAAGCCAAGCTGGGTGAGGCGACGCATGACCTTCTCTTCCAGTTCTTCCTGGGTGGTCACCTCGGCCTGCAGGAACAGGTCGCGGTACTTCTCCAGCAGCGGCGGCAGTTCGTCGCGGCCGATGCTGCCGCCGTCGAGCACGGCCAGCGGGTCGCGGCCCTGGTCGGCGAGGTGTTCGACCAGGATGAAGGTGAACAGTGCCAGGCGCTGGGCGGTCTTGTTCACCTGGGCGCCGGTCTGCTCGGGGACGAAGTAGTAGAAGCCGCGGGTATCGCAGACCAGCTCGTAGCCCAGGCTGCGGAACAGCGCGCGGTAGGCGTCCTGCTGGTTGGACAGCTGGCTGTACAGCTCCGGATCACGGCGGCTGATGTGGAAGCCCTTGAACAGCTCGCGGAAGATCGGCGCGAGCTGGGTCATTTCGGTGAGATTAATCTGCATGCGATTCGCTCTTGCTGTCCTTGCCAGCGGTCGGGCCGGCGATCAGGGCGAAGGAGCACAGGCTGACGCTGTGCTGGAGAGTGTCGTATTGGGCCCGCTCAAGGCGGTCGCGCTGGAAGCGGGCATCGCGCGACAGGCGCGAGAACCAGTAGAGCAGTTCGTCGGTGGCGCCTTCGGGTTCCTGCTCCAGCAGCCATTGCATCAGGTCCGGCAGGGGCAGCGCGGCCTGGCAGCGGTCGAGCATTTCCCGCGCGGTGCGTGGCGAACGCTGCGGGCCGTCGCTCTTGCGATTGCCGCTGGCCTTGGGGAAGTGCGCCGGCTTAGGCTGGAAGTTGGCGAGGGCGAAGACGTAGCTCTCGACCTGCGAGGCGGTGCCCAGGAAGTTGCTCTGTGGCCGGGTGAACATCGGCATCGCCGCCTGCGGCACTGCGTCGATGCCCTTGCGCCGGATGACTGACAGCGCCAGGGCTGCACCGCGGGTGATCGCGTTGTGCCGGCGCGCTTCCTCGCGCAGCGGCAGCAGCAGTTCGCGGGCGCGGCGCAGGGTGAGTTGGGCAGTGGTCTGCATCTCCAGGATACGCGCGTGGGTGCGCAGCAACTGGTCGTCGTCCACCAGTTGGCCCAGGCGTGCCTGTTCGCTGAGCAGGCGTAGCAGCACCTGTTCCACGCGGTGCACGCCCTGTTCGAAGGCGCCATCGGCGGAGACCAGCTGGATCATCGGTTCGACGTATTCGTCCCAGGTTGCCAGGACTTCGGCATAGCGCTGGCGCAGCGGAATCTGCCGGTCCTGGGTCTTGGCCCGATCGGCCACGGCGACCAGCGCCTGCTCGTCGTTGGCGAGCTTCTTCAGCACGTCGCGCACGCGCATGTCGAGCAGGCGCAGTTGCCGGGCAAGGTCGTTGCCGTCGCGTGCCTCGAAAGCCTCGCGAATGTAGCCGGCGAGGCGCTCGAGGTGGCGCAGGTAGGCTTCGATCTCCAGGCACAGGCCCAGGCGGTGCTCCTGGCGCAGGTAGGCGAGGAAGTCGTGGATCTGCGCGTTCAGCTCGAAGCGGTTGGGGCTCTTGGCCACCGGGACGAGGATGTCCAGGCGGACCCACTGGTCGAGCAGGGCGGTGATGTCCACCGGGGTACTGTCGGGCAACTGGCTGGTGAGCTGGATACGCAGCTCCACCAGGCTCAGAGTGCCGGCGTCGAAGCGCTCGCACAGCGGTTCGAGCAGCACCCAGTGTTCGGCGAGGGCGCGGAGTACGCGTCGTGGGTCGATCATCGGCTTGGTTGGGCCCGGAATGAACAAAGGGAGCGATTGTACTGCAAAGGTCCCCCCCTGGCCGACAGGGTGACGAAACGCGTCAGTTTGCGACCGCGACAGCGCCCAAGGTGTGCGCTGGTTCACGGAAAATCAGGGCTAACTCACTGAATTTTCTGGCAAGTTTTTTGCCATAGCCTGTTATCAGAGCCGGGATATCGAAAGGCTGATCGCTGCCATGACCTACGACGCCGCACTTGCCAAAGCCCGCTGGGCCGAACTGGAACGCCAGAACGACCTGGACTGGGACCTGGATGCGATCACCGATCGCAACGAAGCCATCGCATTCCTGCAGCGCTTCGAAAATCGCTTGTGCATCTATTCGTCGTACGTCGAGAAGCTCTACAGCAACTACAGCTTCGTGATCCCGGAGAGCCAGGAGGGCGGCATCACCATCCTCCCGGACGAGCAGGCCTGGTTCGATACCTTCCACGACATTCCGGCCGAGGCGGTGGAGCCCACCGGCATCCATATCCTGCCCGGCGAGACGATGGGTTACAGCGGCCTGTACCTGAAGATTCCGGGCGAGCACCGGCTGGTGGCCTCGCGGGAGTTGCCGTTCCAGGATGGCCTGAAGCTGCTGATCAACCGTTACCGCATGCGCGGGGACATCTTCCTGCCGGTGCTGGTGAAGGGTGACCTGCGCGAGTATGAGGCGCGCATGCCCTCGCTGCATCTGCACCGCTTGAACACCGCCAAGCTGCAGGCCCAGTCGCGGCTGAACCTGGATGCCATCAAGGGCGCCATCGCCGAGCATCTGATCGGTCTGTTCCGCCATCACTGAGCTTTCGGGCGCCCGAAGCTGTCACCCGGGTGTGACGATGGGTAACAACCTGGCCCGGACTTTCCTTTCCTCGTCTATCGTTCGAGGTGATTTACTCGACTATGGGTCGGCCCGCCGTGGCGGGTGAATTCCTATAGTGGCATCACGGCGCCGAGTCTCGACCTGTTTTCCGGCTCGCCTCGCCCGATGAATAACAACTAGGCGCTCACTCGACGTGCGCCAGGAAAGGAGAGTGCCATGCATCAGTCCTCCGGTCCGCTCATGCGTGCCCTTGCCTTGCTCTGCGGCGGCCTGCTGGCCTTTTCCGCTCAGGCGCGCATGCAGTCGATGGACGATGATGAGCTGTCCGCCATCTCCGGCCAGGGCGCGATGCTCACCGTCGACGCTTCCACCTACCAGAACTACCAGTACACCCGGCTCAACTTCGGCGCCGACATCAGCCTGCTGACCAACATCGATCAGTTGAGCCTGGGCAACTACAGCCGCACCGGCTCGACCACCGTCTCCGGCCAGCCGGCGGATATCCTGATCAACAACTTCGCCCTGGGCAGGGTCGACAACGCCAACTCTCCCGACGCCAAGGTGGTGCCGTTCCAGATCCAGGATCCGTACGTCGAGTTCGCCTTCCAGACCAACAACGGTGTGCGCCAACTGGTGGGCGCGCGCGTCGGTTTCGGCAAGGCGCAAGGCGATCTGTCCGGCGACATCCTGTCCCTTACCGGCAACCTGCAGGGGCAGATCTATGGGCCGGCGTCCATCGCCTACGACTACTACACCCGCAACGGCTGCCCGAATCTGATCAACTGCCTGGCGCTGGCCGTGGCCGGGGATACGCCGGTGTACGCCGACGTGGTGCTGCTCAAGGCCGGCACGGGCGAGGCCACCATCAACGGCCAACCGATCAACCGCGCCACGCAGATCGGGATCGCCAAGGGCGACTCGCTGCATTCGGACGCTGGCGGCCTGATCGCCGCGCTGATCCCGACCCTGTCGACCACCAACAATTGCCAGGCGCTGGGCCTGACTACCTGCTTCGACCTGACCAACTACAAGACGATCTATATCGGCAAGCCGGGCTCCACCGACATCAATACTGGCGCCCAGGGCATCTTCTTCTCCCTGCAGAACCAGAACGTGCCTTGGCAGGACCTGGCCAATGCCGGCAACTTCGTCAATACCCAGTCCGGCGCCTTCGCCAACTTCCCCAAAGTGGGCTCCGGCGCGGATTCGGTCTATCCGATCCTGATCAACCTCTACGATGCGTTGCGCGGCCTGCCCCGGCAGTCCACCTGCATGGGCGCGCAAGCGTCAGGTTGCTGAGATGAGGAGTGCTGAGATGAGCTGGCGCGCCGCGTTGTTCGCCTGCCTCGCCGGCTGCCTGGTCAGCCTCCCGGCGTTGGGCATGAAGGCCCTGGATGATGAGCAACTGGAAGAAGTCAGTGGCGCCGGCCTGGGCTTCTTCATCGACGGCTTCAGCTACGACCAGGCGACCGCCACCTCGAAGATAACCGGCGTCAAGAACAGCGCCAACCAGGACGTCCAGGTCGATATCACCGGCGCCTACATCAAGGGCGCCGGCAGCCAGCGCGGCACGCTGGACACCAAGGCCTACCTGGGCACGCCCATGCACCCCTTCACCCTCGGGCCGATCAAGTACAAGGCCGGGCTGAACATCCCGGCCAACCAGGAAGCGCTGCAACTGATGACGCCGACCTGGACCGACCCGATCAACGACACCCACAAGTTCGGCCTGTGGTCGTACTACCAGGGCTGCCTGTATGGCGACGCCGGTTGCACCAACCCGGCCCAGGCGACCAACAAAGTCAATGCCGAGCTGAGCGCGCTGAAGACCCAGCGCGACACGCTGCTCACCACGTATTCGAACAACATGGTAACGCTCAAGAGCGGCATCGACGCCGACATGGTGGTGGTCAACCAGCGGGAGACCCAGGTCGATGCGGCCCAGGCGGTGCAGAAGACCAACTACAACACCATGAACACTCGTTACACCTCGGCGCCTGCCCAGGTCTGCGGGCTCTGGTGCGTGGACCGCCCGGCGCTGGGGACGAAGTACGACTGCGGCATCCTCGCCGCCTGCAACAACAACACCGCGGTGAAGAACTACAACGCCTCGGTGGACACCTACAACACCAGCACCAGCGACCTCACGGCTGCCCAGCAGAACCTCAGCGCCGCCTGGAACGTCAGCCGCAACGGCGTAACCCTGAGCCAGCGCGCCAGCGACTACGACAAGTTCGTCCAGCTCTGCGGCGCCCAAGGCGGCAGCGCCACCACCTGCGTCAGCGGCACCATTACGCGCACCGAGAAGAACGTCTCCACGGTGCAACTGGTGGCCGGCGCCATGCAGAGCTCCTCCGGCACCCGCATCCAGGGACTGGATATCGGCATTGCCACCAAGTTCACCCTGCCCAGTACGGCCTACAACAGCAACGGATCGGCTGGCGCAACCACCTCGCGTACGGACTTCTTCTCCATCGCCCTGGAGAACTTCACTCTCAACGGCTCCTACCTCAACCTGTGGGGAGACGCCGCCGGGCTCAAGGCCTCCATGAGCCTGCAGATGTATGCTGACAAACTGATCATCGCCGGCTGCGAGAACTGCGCCGACAGCAACAAGGTGGTGGCCAAGAATGTCTACTTCGACCTCAACCTGGGCGACGCCAATTACCAGCCGGCAACGCTCTCCGTGGCCAGCAACGGTGACCTGGTGCTCAGTGCGCCGGGCGTTACCTGGGCCAACCACGAGGCCTTCTACCAGAACGTTCAGAAGAGCAATATCAGCATCGGAAACCTGAACATCAGCGGCACCGATGTCGGTTCCCAGGCCATTCGCGGCCTGCGTATCGACTACTTGAATGTCCGCACCGTGAACCTGCCGCGCTAGCGCAAGAGGAGACTCGCCGTGAACAGCGCACGACTTCCGCTTCTGGCAACGCTGCTGCTGGCCGCCACCACAGCCCACAGCGAGATGCGCGGCCTGGACGACAGCGAAATGGCCGATGTCAGCGGCCAGGACGGCGTCAGCCTGAGTGTCAACTTCAATCTTGCCGCCAACACCGCCGATACCCGCTGCACCGGTGGCTGCGGTGCGCGCCTGGCGATCCAGCCGCTCAACAGCACCGGCTATATCGTGCTGGACAACATCAAGGGCACCTTCAGTTTCGACGGCATGTCCATCGACATGGTGACCATCAACAATGGCTTCAACGGTGACGGCGCGCTGTTCAACCGCCAGGCCATGAAGATCGGCCTGACCAACGCCAGCGCCACCAACCTGCAGTTCACCCTGGGCGGCGCCAACCAGGGCAAGGTTTCCGGCAGTGGCCTGCAGCAGACCAACCTGCTCACCTACCAGGCTACCGGCGCGGTCAAGCTCACCGGCAACGTCTACGTCTTCGGCACTCCGTAAGCGAAACGCACGGGCTCTCCGCCCGCCGGCCTTTCCCCCCAGCGCGTTTCACGCGACAATCCCGCCTCGTCGTGTCGGCCTGCTCGCGCAGGCACCACCCACAGGTAAACGCCCCTTGATTGAAGAAGCCCGTCGCCGCGCCTACCTTGGCGCCATGCAGGTCGCCAGTTGGCTGCCGCGCGTGGTGCTGCCGTTCGCCGCTCCGTCGCGCCCGGAGTTGCTGGAAACGCCTGCGCCCGTCGTAGCCGAGCCGATTGCTCCTGCGTCCGTTGCGGTGGCTCGCGAGGCCGTCGCCCCGGTTGCCGCCCCCGCGCCTGCTGCACCGGCAATGCCTGCAGAACCCGGCTCGATCGCTGCGCGCCTGCTGCCCAAGGTCGGCGCTGCGGCCAAGCCGGCTGGCGCGGTCAAGGCCGAAGATCCGGCCGAGGCGGAAGCCGAACCGGCTGTCCGCGCGCCGATCGCGCCGCCGCCACGCTTCGCCCTGCAACTGCTGCGTGCCGGCGAATGCACCGTGCTGGTCGAACTGCCCACCGGCGAGCCGCTGGCCAGCCGCGACCCGGCCTACCTGCTGCTCAAGGACCTGCTGCGCGCCGCCGGCCTGCCGGACAGCCCGCAACTGATGGGCGAGCCGGTACGCTGGCCGCTGTTCTCACGCGGCAATATGGACCAGGGCCCGCAAGCCGCCCGCGAGTTCGTCCAGGGTTTCGTCGCCGCGCGGCTGGAGGAGGGCGCCCCGTGTTCCTGCCTGTGGCTGGTCGGCATGCCCGCCGTGCGCTTCGCCGGCGAGGGCGATGAAGAGTCCTTGCTGCGCGAGCTGCAGGTCGAAGGCCTGGGCGTAGCCTGGGCACTGCCGGGCCTGGAGCGCCTGGCCGAAGAACCCACTTTGAAAGCCGACCTCTGGCGCGCCATGCGCCGAGTGCGGCAACGCTGGATGAGTCAGGCACCTGCATGAGCGACGCTGTTTCTTTCCGCCCGATGACCGAGGCGGACCTCGATGCCGTACTCAAGATCGAATACGCCGCCTTCAGCCACCCCTGGACGCGCGGCACCTTCGCCGATGGGCTGAAAAGCTATGAATGCTGGGTGATGTTCGAAGGTTCCCAGCAGGTCGGCCACGGCGTGATCCAGCTGATCCTCGATGAAGCGCACCTGCTCAACATCACCGTCAAGCCGGAGAGCCAGGGCCGCGGCCTGGGGCTGGCGCTGCTGGAGCACCTGATGAAGCGCGCCCACGAGCGGGGCGGAGTGGAATGCTTTCTCGAAGTCCGCGCCTCCAATGGCCCTGCCTATCGCCTTTACGAGCGCTACGGCTTCAATGAAATCGGTCGTCGCCGCGATTACTACCCGGCAGTCGGCGGCCGTGAAGACGCGCTGGTGATGGCCTGCACGCTGGTCGACTGAGCGCCCACCACGCGGGCTTCTTTGCACTGACCAGGACGCAGGATGGGGGGCGCGAAGCGACACTTATCAATCGGTGCGCCTGTGGCATGGGTATCGCTCTGCGCCACCCATCCTACGAGAACTTCCCTGACTCCCCGCGACCCCGCACGCCGGAATCCAGGAGTGCCTGGGAGCGGACTCTGTCCGCGATCATCTCCCCGCCGCACTGTTCGTTCCGACCCGTCCAGATCACTTCCATTCCGGGATAGCCCAAGCTAGAGCCCTCGACATTTCATCCCCCGCAAAGCCTGGAAATTTCCCACGATTCGGGTTTCTCCGAGGGCGATTCCTGGCTTACGCTTAAGCCCAATAACAACAAGAACATAGGGTCGCAGACATGAATCGCAGCGATGTGATCGTGGTGGGCGCCGGTATTTCGGGGCTGACCGCAGCCTGGCGTCTGGCGCAAGCCGGGCAACGGGTCAAAGTGATCGAAGCGAACAAGCGCGTCGGTGGGCGCACCCTCAACCATCGCTTCGCCAGCGGCGAGGTGGTCGAGGTGGGCGGCCAGTGGGTCGGCCCTACCCAGGAACGCATCCTTTCCCTGCTGGCCGAACTCGGCCTGTCGACCTATCCGCAATGGAACCAGGGCGACAACCTCACTCTCTTCGGGAATCGCCTGCGGCCCTATCGCGGCGCTATTCCGAAGCTTCCTCCCCATGTTCTGCTCGATGTCCTTCAGGCTCATGTACGCCTGGACCGCATGGCACGGGAAATCCCCCTGAGCGACCCCAGCCTGCACCCCAAGGCCGAGCTCTGGGACAGCCTCACCTTCGCCGAATGGCTGCGGCGCAACGTGCGCACGGCCACCGGGCGCAAGGTCTTCGAGCTGATGAGCGGCGCCGTGCTTGCCGCCAGCCCCCATGACCTCTCGTTCCTCCATGTGCTGTTCTACATCCACAGCGGCACCAACCTGGATACCCTGCTGGGCGTCGAGGGCGGCGCCCAACAGGACCGCATCCACGGAGGCTCCCAGCGGATCAGCGAAACACTCGCCGAGCGTATCGCAGACGTCATCACCGGCGAGCCGGTGCGCACCGTGCGGCAGAACGGCAGCAGCGTCGAGCTGATCACCGACCGCGGTACGCACCAGGCCGCCCGTGTCATCTTCGCCGTGCCGCCCACCCAACTGCTGCGGATCACCCAGGAGCCGCTGCTGCCCAGCTGGCGCGACCAGTTGCTGCAACGCCTGCCGCAGGGCTCGGTGATCAAGTGCATGGCGCTCTATGACACCCCGTTCTGGCGCGACAAGGGCCTCTCCGGCCAGGCCACTAGCGAGATCGGCCCGGTCCGCCTGACCTTCGACAATAGCGTCCCCGACTCCGGACGCGGCGTGCTGCTGGGCTTTATCGAAGGCGACGAAGCGCGCCAGTGGAACGCCCGGCTTGCTGACGAGCGCCGCGGCCAGGTGCTGGAGTGCTTCGCCCGCTACTTCGGCGAGCAGGCGCTCCAGCCGAAGGATTACGTGGACAAATCCTGGGCCGAGGAACCCTTCGCCCGGGGCTGTTATGCCGCCCTGTTCCCGCCGGGACTGTGGAGCAGCGGCGCGGCGCGCCTGCGCGAACCCTACGGGCGTTTGCACTTCGCCGGCACAGAAACGGCGACGCGCTGGATGGGATATCTCGACGGAGCCGTAGAGGCCGGGGAGCGTGCGGCGCGGGAAGTGCTGGGCGCGCGGGAAGATCACGGGGAGGAAGACTATGTGCGACACCTTGGTATTGCGTAGCGGCGGGGCCACCTGGTTCGCCAAGAACAGCGACCGCGAGCCTGCCGAAACGCAACGCCTGGTCCGCCTGCCTGCTGTGAGCGGCGACAGCGCGGCCAAGGTGCGCACCACCTATCTGGATATCCCCCAGACCTCCCATCGCCATGGCGTCATCCTCAGCCAGCCGGCCTGGCTGTGGGGCGCCGAGATGGGCGTCAACGACAAGGGCGTGGCCATCGGCAACGAAGCCGTGTTCACCAGACTGACTCAGCGCGACGGCGAAGCCCTGCTCGGCATGGACCTGCTGCGCCTTGGGCTGGAGCGCGGCAGCAGCGCCCGCGAGGCGTTGTCGGTGATCACCGGACTGCTGGAGCGCCATGGGCAGGGAGGCCCTGCCGGCTATCGTAACAAGCGCATGCGCTACGACAACAGCTACCTGATCGCCGACCGCGACGAAGCCTGGGTGCTGGAAACCGCCGGGCGCCTGTGGGCGGCGAAGAAGGTCGAGCGCTGGGCGATCTCCAATGCCCTGAGCCTCGGCCACGAGTACGATCTCGCCAGCCCTGACCTGGAAACCCAGGCGCGCCGCTTCGGCTGCTGGAATGGCCGCGGCGATTTCCACTTCGCCCGCGCCTTTGATGGCCGCGTGCTGCCCTGGGTTGCCGGTGCCCACCAGCGCCGCCAGCTCAACGAAGACTTTCTCGCCCACTGCCCGGCGAAGGTCGACTGGCTGGCGCTGGTCGTCGCTCTGCGCAGCCACGGTCACCGCGGGCATCGCTTCGACCTGCACGACAACCGGCAGATCTGCCTGCACGCCGGCAGCTTCTGGCGCCCCTCGCAGACCACCGCCAGCCTCATCGCCCGGCTCGACGGTGAATCTCCGCGCCTGGCCGCCACCGGCACCTCTGCACCCTGCCTGTCCATGTTCCAGCCGCTGGGTTTCGAAGAGCGCGCCGGGGAAGGTCTGCTCAGTCTCGAAACCGACGCCGTGGAGGACTCGCTGTGGTGGCGCTTCGAGACTGTGCACCAGCGCGCCCTGGCCGATCCCGGTTTCGCCGATGCCTTGCGCGCCGGCCACGGCTGGCTGGAAACCGAGTTGCTCAGTGCCCTGGATCGGCGCACGCTGGACTGGCCGCGCCTCGCCGCCGAAGGTCAGGCCTGGCATGACGCCTGGTACCAGCTGGCGCTGCAGCAGGCGCCGCGTCCACCGCGCTGGTGGCGGCTCAACGCCGTGCACTGATGCCGCTTGTCAGTCACGCCCGCGCTGCGTAAGGTGCCGCCAGCCAATGATGAGGAGCCGGACATGAGCGATCTGCAGGAACTGTTCGACAACAACGCCCGCTGGGCCGAAGCCATCAAGGAGGAGGACCCCGAGTTCTTCGCCAAACTGGCCCGCCAGCAGACTCCCGAATACCTGTGGATCGGCTGCTCCGATGCACGCGTGCCGTCGAACCAGATCGTCGGCCTGCTGCCGGGCGACCTGTTCGTCCATCGCAACGTCGCCAACGTCGTGCTGCACACCGACCTCAACTGCCTGTCGGTCATCCAGTTCGCCGTCGACGTGCTCAAGGTCAAGCACATCCTGGTCACCGGTCACTATGGTTGCGGCGGCGTGCGCGCCGCGCTGCAGCACACCCAGCTCGGCCTGATCGACGGCTGGCTGCGCACCATCCGCGACCTCGCCTACGAATACCGCGACCACCTCGGCCAGTTCGAGAAGGAAGAAGAGCGCGTCGACCGTCTCTGCGAGCTCAACGTCATCCAGCAGGTGGCCAACGTCAGCCACACCAGCATCGTCCAGAACGCCTGGCACCGTGGCCAGAAGCTCTCCGTGCACGGCTGCATCTACGGGATCAAGGACGGCATCTGGAAGGACCTCAACGTCACCGTCAGCGGCCTCGACCAACTGCCGCCGCAATACCGCCTGCGCCCGCTCGGCCAGTCTTGAGCCGACGTCTTTGCGTCATCCCCGGTGACGGCATCGGCCGCGAGGTCGTGCCCGTCGCCATGGAAGTCCTGCACCGCCTGCTGCCCGATCTGCAGATAGAAGAGGCCGAAGCCGGCTGGGACTGCTTCCAGCGCCACGGCACTTCGGTGCCCGACACTACCTATGACCGCCTGCGCGCCTGCGGCGCCGGATTGTTCGGCGCCGTTTCCTCGCCCAGCCACAAGGTCGAAGGCTACCGCAGCGCCATCCTCAGCCTGCGCCAGACGCTGGCGCTGAACCTCAACCTGCGCCCCGTACGCTCGCGCCCAGTCGTCTCGCCGCGCGCAGGCATCGACTTGCTGGTCCTGCGGGAGAACAGCGAAGGCCTCTACAGCGGCCGTGAGCACTGGGAGGCGGAAGGCGTCGCCATCGCCGAACGAGTCATCAGCCGCACCGCCTGCGAACGCCTCGCCGCTGGCGCCGCGGAGCTTGCTCGCCTGCGCCACGCACGGCGCATCACCCTCGTGCACAAGGCCAACGTCCTGCCGCTCACCTGCGGCCTATTCCGCGATGCCTGCCGCGACCGGTTGGCCGAAGATGGCTGGAGCGACCTACTCGACGAACGCCTGGTCGATGTAGCCGCCCTGCAACTGGTCGAACGCCCGGAGTCTTTCGACCTCATCGTCACCACCAACCTCTTCGGCGACATCCTCTCCGACCTCGCCAGCCACTGGGGCGGCGGCCTGGGCCTTGCACCTTCGCTCAATCTTGGCGCCGGCATCGCCCTGGCCGAACCCGTCCACGGCAGCGCCCCGGACATCACCGGCACTGGCCGCGCCAACCCGCTCGCGGCCATCCTCAGTGTCGGCATGTTGCTGCGACATTACTGGCAGTTACCGGAACTGGCTGATCGCATCGATGACGCGGTGGATGCATTCCTGCGGGAGGAGGGGAGGGTGGACTTCGGGATCGAAACGACGCGGGTGATTGGGCAGGGTGTGTTGGAGCGGTTGGGCTGATTGAGCGATCTTGCCGGTCGCGGTGACCCTCGCTGACTATCGGCCCGAACTACGCTGAAAGCACCACTCTCCTGAGGTGCGCAGCATGTGCGGACGCTACGTCAGTCCTGAAGAGGCCGCCATCGAGCGCTACTGGCACATCGGTGCGCGCACACCGCCGCGCTGGTTGGAGGCCTGCTACAACGTCGCCCCGACCATGACCGTCCCCATCCTGCGCCACAACGAAAGCGGCCAACTCGAACTGCTGCCTGCCCGCTGGGGCCTGATCCCCAACTGGTGGAAGGACTCTACTCCACCACGCTTCTCCTTCAACGCCCGCAGCGAAGAAGCTGCAGGCAAACGCCTCTGGCGGCACGCCCTGCGCAGCACTCGCTGCCTGATGCCCGCGTTGGGCTGGTATGAGTGGAACGAGAAGGAAAATCTGCGCAACCCGGCGGGCCGGCAAGTCCACCAGCCTTACTTCATCCACAGCGACACCGACCCCATCATCGCCATCGCGGGCCTCTGGTCCCTGTGGATGAGCCCCAATGGCGAACCGGTCCTCTCCTGCGCCCTACTCACCAAATCCGCTGCGCCGAGCATCGAAAACATCCACCATCGCATGCCTGTGGTGCTGGCGCCGGAAAGCTTCGAGGAATGGCTGTCTACTGCCACCCGTATCGAGGCGGTGGACGACCTGATTCGTCACGCGCGGGAGGACTTTGCGGGACGCCGGGTTTCGTTGCGGGTAAATGACACGCGGAATGATGGGGATGGCTTGCTGGCCGAAGCTGAGTAGTCGGGGAAAGAATGACTTTTCGCAGACAAAGAAAAAGGGGTTTAGCTTTCGCTAAACCCCTTCTTTTATATGGTGGCTACACCGGGACTTGAACCTGGGACATCAGCATTATGAATGCTGCGCTCTAACCGACTGAGCTATGTAGCCGAGTGGCGCGCATTTTCCGCAGATCGAGAGGGGGTGTCAACCCCTTTTCTTGAATATTGTTCTGTTCTATCAATCGTTTAGCCGGTCGTGCGGGATTTTCGCGATGAGCGGCAGGGCGGGGCAGCCATAAGAAAAAGCCCCGGCTTATGGCCGGGGCTTTTTCGTGTTTGGCTGGCGCTTAGACGTTGAACAGCGATTGTGGCTGCAACTCATTGAATGAACAGTTCACCATGCTGCTCCATTAAAAAAACATACTCATTTTTGTACTCAAGAAACTCAGCATTGAGTATGTTCAACCGTGATCTGGCGCCGTTGCGGCGGCTCGGATTCAGCTTTCCAGACGCCAGCGACAGGCATCAATGGTGGATTTTATCTGTTGCGCCAACATCTGCCTAATCGGAGCACGCTCAAATCGCTCACCCAATGAGCTTGCCTGCAGCAACATCCGTTCGATGACCTCTTCCGCCCATTTCCTTGGGACGCCACCTTCCTCCGCCAGACGCAATAAATGCCGGCGTTCGATGGCAGCACCTTCGCCGCAAACGTCCAGGTGATGCTGGCCCATCGGGCCTTCGCTGAAGGTCAGGTCGAATGCCGGAGCCAGACGCCAGCGCCGGTCAGGCCCGAGACGCCACGCGAAATTCTTGGGATGGTCGTCACGGTTGTGGAAAAGCACATTGAAGACGGCTCGTGCGTAGGCTTTCTCCACTTCGCGCTCGTCGCGCGTCAGAAAACGGGTAGCCCGCAGGAAGGCGGTATAGTCGGTGGCACCGGGCAGGCGAAAATCCACTTGCAACAATCCAGCCAGACTGTGCACCGGGACGCGTTGCCCTCCCTCCCGGTCGAAGCGCGCGACGCCGAAGGCGGCCAGTTCGGGGCCAAGGTCGAACCAACGACTTTCGGGCACATCCAGTCCGCAATCCCGAGCCAACTCGGCATAGAGCTGCTCGATGACGCAGACCTCCTTGTGTTCGTTCTGCGCCGGGAACTTGACCAGCCAGGGGCTGCCGGGCGCATCCAGACGGGTGCTGACCTGCCCGGTCATTGCGTCGTACTGCACCAAGGCCTTGGGCCTGGCCCCTTGCGGTGAGCCGCCGGTGAGCGCGAGCTCGCGCAGGGCTGCCCCCGCCTCACCCGCGAGCGCGAGACGGCTTTGCTCGGCCAGCGCCAGCAAGGACCAGTCGGGCTCGTGGGCGCCGGCGTCGCTTGCCGGAACGAAGCGCAACGCGCCCATCGCGCGCTCACCAATGAAGGCCAGGCGGTCCAGTGGCCCGGGATGGCGCAAGCCGTGTTGACGGAACAGGCGATCCATCAGCAGCAAACCCCAGCCGTCAGGCAGACTGTCGGCTATTAGGCCCGGAAGGCGATGCAAATGGGTCGGAAAACCACCGTAGGCATCCGCACGCAGCTTGAGGTGCAAGGGCGACAGTTCCAAGCCCTGAGACAGAGCTTCGGGAGAATATTCGAAGAGCAGGGATTGACCGTCATCGGCCAGGCGTCCCAACGGCCAGTCTTCTCCCCAGCCGCAATAATGCACGGTAAGCAGCTTCATGATGTTCTCTTACGCGGCGCACGCTGGCGGCGGCTGACAAGGTCCACCTGCTCCATCTGGGCGATGGATTGCCGTTTGAGCACGAAGAGATCGTCCAGCGCCTCCAGCAAGCCAAGTGCCTGCGCGACACGGACCAGCGTTTCCAGCGAGCACTGACCGTCGCTTTCGAGTTTGCGCAACGCCCCCAAGGACAGTCCGGCCATTTGCGCCAGTTCACGCTGCGTAAGCGATTGGGCAAGCCGCTGCTCGCGCAGACGAACACCCAGCGCGTGCAGGATCTCAGCGGGAGTCGAGAGATGAAAAGTCACTTTTATGACCCTTAACGCGTAAAAAATTGCGTAAGTACCATTTTAGTGGACTTTACTTATTCTTGAAAGCAGATGGCTGCGATAGCTGCCGCGAGCGACTAGGCAGTGACCATCGTAACGTTACGATACCGTAGCGCTACGATGTTACGGTGCAGGCTCCTGTCCAGCCGCCGGCGCCTCCAGCAGTACTGAAGGCTCCACCCCCAGCGCCTCGGCCAGCTTGAAGATGTTGAGCAATGCGATGTTGCGCTGACCACGCTCAACACCCCCCAGATAGCTGCGTGCCAAGCCACTTTCCAGTGCTAGGCGTTCTTGCGACCACCCTCTGGTCTTTCTGATTTCTATCAGCTTCAGGCCGAAGCGTAGTCGGGGATCAAGGGCCATATTTCTCTCTTCTTTAAAGAGAAATGACTCTATGAGTACCCCCTCTATAGGGCTACGCCCGATAAGTACCCGCACTATAAGTGACAATTGAATGCAGTCCCCATAAAATGGCCTCTATGAGTAACAAAATGGGGGAAATGACGTATGGCAAGCGTCTGGAAGACTGCGGGGATGGGAGCGGCGGCGGCGCTGGCAGTTCCGGCGGCTGGGCTTTCAGGTCTTGCTGCCGCTGGTTTTACGCTGATTCTTGTACTGGCGATGGTCGGCGTGGGGCCTGCGCGCCTGTCACAGACATCGCTGTGGGGGCTGTTGACCAGTGAGCTGATGCTCTATCTGCTGATTTCGCTGGCGATCTTCATGCTGTCCTTCCGCTTTCTGGCGCGCTTGCAGGCCCGCTGTCAGGCACTTGTAGCCAAGCTCAACGCTCAGCAGGGGCTGTCATTCGATGCTGGACATCTCTTGGGCTACCCCGCGCCGGCCTTTCTAGTGTTTGACCGGCAGCATCGCAAACTGGCTGTCTGCTCAATCGTGGATGAAGCCTGGCGTATCCACGACTTCTCCTGGCTGCTTGGGTGGCGGATGACCTGGCGCGAGGTAGAGAGCATGGAGATGAACGGCGGTAGCCGTCAGGTCAACGCCAGCGGCATGAGCGTGCCGACCTTCGAGCGCACGGTGCGCGCCAAGGACTTCGCCATCGAGCTGCAAACCGCCGACCCGCAACGACCGCTGCTCAGTTTCCCCATGAGCCGTCGGGCGGCGGAAACCTGGTGTGCCCGGCTCAATGCCATCTTCAACGGATAAGCTCGCGAGGAACTGCGATGAAACACTACCGGAGCTTGCTGCTTCTGCCTTTTGTATTGACGGGCTGCGCCACAACCGACATGCAGGGGGCGTTGGATTCCCTGAACGGACTGGGACAATCCATTGGAACCAGTCTGGCGCAAGCGGCTACGCCCGCAAGCGCGGCAACCCGCAACAGCTTGCTGGGCACTCCACTGCATAACGCCTTGCGCCACAATCTTTCTACCGACGGTCGCGCCCCGGAGTGGCCCAAGGTGGTGATCAGCAATCTGCAAATTCCGGCTGATCAGATGACGCTGACCCGCAGCCTCACGCTCAAAGCCAGTGATTGCATTCGCTTTGACGCAGTGCTCTGGCACGACGCCAAGCGCTCAGAGCGCTTCAGCAATCTGTCGCTTTGCGCGCCGGAGCTGCCGAAACAGTCGAACAACTTCGTGTTGACCTGGAAGAGCTTTTCCATCTCCGGCAAAACCAGCGGCCAGGTTCGCGGTGACGGGCCAATCCCCCCGTACAGTAAGCTGCCAAGCGACCCGGCGATGGAGCGCTGGCTGATGAATCAGTTCGGCCTTTACTATGTCGGTTCGCTGCTGACCCTGGTCGGCTATGACCCCAACTTCACGGTCGATGATCGCCGCTTCTGGATCAGGAATATCAAGGGATGAACGCACTGCTACTGGCCGCCATGCCGGTGGTGCTGATGGATGGCAATACGACAGACATCGACCGCTGGTTGCGGATCGAGCCGGCCATTGTCGCCGCCGTGGAATGCCGCCAAGCCTTGCCGATGCGCGTGCTGGAGGGCATTGCGCCCAATGCTCCCGGCAGTTGGGCGCTGACGCCGGCACGCAGCTTCACAGTGTTCGGGTTGCCGGTGACGCGTATCGAGCTGTTCATCGACCCGGATGGTGAATTGGGTGCGAGCTATACCGCAGTGATCGAAAAGCGCAGCTTGGAACAGGTGCGCAAGCAACTGAAGCTTGCCAGCCAGCGCGGGCGCATCGGCCAGCTCTCGGCAGATCAGCACAGCGCAGAGGTTCAAGTGACTTGCACGGTCGCCGCAACGGAGCAAGGGTGAGCATTCAGCGCATCCTCTCCGGCGGCCAGACCGGCGTAGACCGGGCGGCGCTGGATTTCGCCATTGCCCGGCAGATTCCGCACGGCGGCTGGTGCCCGGCAGGCCGACGGGCCGCTGATGGCGTACTGGATGCTCGCTACCAGTTGCTGGAGACCGAATCCATCGGCTATCGCCAGCGCACCAAACGCAATGTGCTGGATGCGGATGCCACACTGATCCTTTACCGGGACAGGCTCGAAGGTGGCAGCTTGCTCACTCGCGATCTGGCGACGGGACACGGCAAGCCGCTGCTACTGTGCGATTTGCATGCCCCTACAGAAGAGCTGTTGGTGGCATGGCAAGACTGGTTGGTTAGCCATCCCATCGCTATTCTCAACATTGCTGGCCCGAGTGAAGCACGCAACCCCGGTATTTACCTGCAGGCGAGCGCGCTACTGGAGCTTTTCTGGAGTACGGAACATGAACCGATCTGATGCCCGTTGCGCGACACCTTATATTTACTCGGGTGAGTTGCAGATCCGTCCCGAAGTGGATGCCGCGCTGGCTGCGCTGAAAGACAAACCCTACACCGCCATCCCCAGCTGGAAAAACGACGGAACCTGGGAGCTGTGGACGGTGGAAGGCGACGGCGAAACCCAGCCCTGCATTATCAGCGGCCCATCGACAACCTATGCCAGTGAGGCCGATGCGCTGGCTGCCGGTGCGGCCTGGATCGCCAACCTCAATTCCATCCCTCGCTGACAAAGCCAACGCAACGGCGGCTGATCTCGACCAGCGGCCTGATGTCTTGCACCTGGACGACTCCTCGGTCATCACGAGCCGCTGCGCCCAAGGCCCGCTGCAGAACCAGACGCACACTGCGCGGCGGCAAGGCTTGTAGACGGGACAGGACATCATCATCCAGTCGCTCGGCAAAGGCAGTGCCCCAGCTCGCCTCGTCGCGCAGACGGTTGTAAATTGACTGCGCAATGCTTCTGACCTGCTCCGGCCTGGGCGGTTGAATGTGCAACACCGTCAGCCGTGAGCGCAGCGGCCCCGGAATGGCATCCAGCTCATTCGCGGTAGCCATCCAATTCACATGACTGGCGTCGATGGCAAAGTCGCGGATCGACAGGTCGATGAAATCCCGCGCACTGCGCGGTTCCAGCAAGGTATAGAGCGCCGCCAGCGGATCGTATTGCGGTCGCCCGTTGCTGGCCTTATCCAGCTCATCGAGCACCACCACCGGGTTGGCCAGTGGCTGGTAAGCCAGCAGCTCAAAGAGCTGGCCTGGCTCGGAATTGCTCCAGAACGATTCGGAACCTGCGAGCGGCGAACTTGATTGCGTACTTGCCATGTCGAAGACCCGGAACGGCAACACGAGCTGATCGGCCAACCAGCGTGCCGCCTCGGTTTTGCCGATGCCCGCCGGGCCGACCAGCAACACGGCAGGCCAGGACGCGCGGCCATCGCCCAGGCTGGAGAGGGCAAAGTGATCATGTAGCAGCTCGGCCAGTTCATGGAAGTTTGGAAAAGCCAGCGAGAACTCATCCAGCAGGGCTTTCCAGTTCGGGGGCAGAAGGCCCAGTTGGCGGCTACCATGGCCCGCCCGCTTGATCCGCTCCGCCATCGCCTGCGCGCGCTTGAACTTGTCATCGCCTTTCGGTCGGTGGCGATCCACGAACGCCTCCAGCCCGGCTTCATCGACAAAGACGATGCTCGGCAAGGTCGCTGATTTAGCGGTTTCTGTCGGCTGCTCCTGAACCTGCTCCGGTTTGGCTTCACTCGGGACGGGCTCATCCTCAACCGCCATGGTGGCGCGTACATCTTCGGTCGTCACCTTACCCAGATCGTGCACCACCTGCTGTACTCCCTGTTCGACGATGAGCAGGCGGCTGCGTCGCACCTCTTCGGCAAACAATCCTTGGATGCCGTCGTGTTGCGGACAGCGTTGCGGACGGATGCCGTCCCCGACAACCTGTACACCGCAAACGGCACATTTTTGCAGCGAAAGGTGCTTGGTCTGGGCAATCAGATCGAACACTGCTGCTGCACGTTCGCTGTGGCGTCGTGGCGGCTGGTAATGAATGACCAGGCGATCCCGGTTGCAGCTCACGGACAGCGAACCCTTGCGTGCGAGCACAGCGGGTGGCAGCAGGTATTCCACCTGGGCAAACAGATGTGCCACCACGGCCAGATGCCCTGGCGCGGGTTCGACGATCTGCCGGGCAAGCCAGGGATGCTGCGCCTTGAGTGCAGCAATGGCTGCTTCGTATTCCCGCAGGCGCAACGGACGGGCTTGCTTTGGCTTACGCATGATGGCCTCCCAAATAATCTAACTATAAATTACTATAACGGCGGCTTGCGCGAATCGCCAAACTCCGCACTCTCGTCTTGTCGGCCAATAAGTCTTATAGTGATTTACAGTGAATTCACAGAGCCCGACATGCCAACCCTTGCCAACGAACAATTGCCAGCCTTTGCCGCCGCCTTGATACGACTGCGCGGGGAAACGCTGGGGCGGATCGCTGAAGCCACCGGCATCCGCACCGCTAACCTCTCGGTCTGGCTACGTGGCAAGGAGCAGGTGATCTCCGCCAAACGACTCGTCGGCCTGTTGCACCACCTCGGTGTGGAAGGCGGGCGCCTGCGTACCGACGTGTTGCACCAGTGGCAGGATCGTGGGGCACTGGATGACAGCAAGCTCGTGCTAGGCAAGCTGCTGGCCGACAAGCAGTCGGTGTGGTTGTTTCAGGATGAGCAGCCGGGGCTTATCAAGACCCGCTTTCTGTTGGCTGGCGATGTGCTGATCCGCATGGAGATCGAGCCGGGCGTCGATCAGGCCCTTGATCTGGCGACAGTCGTCAGGGTGGATCGTGTCATCACTACGCCTACGGCATTGGCCGGGGTGCCAATCGACTCGTTGGCATCTGCGCGCAACGTCCTCTTGGCACTAGCGGAGCAGACCGCAGCGGACGTGGGTGACAAAGAACTGCTGGAAGGGCTGATGTTCCGTCTGACCGAAACATTAGGCAGTAATGTCACTTCAGCGCAGGGCTGGCAACAACTGGAGCAGGCGCTGAGGCGGTCCCTAGAGGCTGGCCTGGCCCCAGGTGACATTGCGAGCTTACTCAAAGGGCACCTACAGAACAGATAGCCAGACCGCTTCCTGTTCGAGCGCCCGTCCGGATTGGCGCATCTGTTCGGTTAACGGGCCTAGATAATCAGGTAACTGCGGAACAGCACTGGTGAACTCCCGAAGCGTATCCTGCCATAGCCGCTGGCTACCATAGCGTGCCAGTTTGCTTTGCCAGTCGGGCATCAGCCAGCATTCGCAAGTGTCGCCAAGCTGTGCAAAGAGTCGCGCGAAATTGGCCAGCCCCACGCCGTCATAGTCCGGGAACAGTACGACACGGCTTGCACGCGGGCGCTGCCCCAGCCAGGCGAGAAGCCGGCCATCAAGCTGTCCGCCGTAGTACAGCAGGGTGGCTTGCGTTCCTACTGGCAGCCAATCCGTGCGGTCAAACAGCGCCTGGTTCTCCACCAGCCAGAGCGGCTGCCCGCTTTGCCAGGTGTCGCCAGTTTCAATGCGCAGGCTGGTAGCCCCGAAGTGGTGCGTGAGCTGGCTGAGTGGCAGTTCGCTCCCGTGTTCGCCTTGCCGCCAGAGAACCTTTTCGCCAACGGCCTTGAGCAAGGGGTAGTAGCACTCATGCTGATGATTGCGCGCTTTGCTGTCGCGCGCGTGGGCGATGTGTTGCGCCCGCAGCGGCAGGTCGTCCGTGGCCAGCATCCCGACCTGGGGGGAGAGTGCGCTCAGATGAATATCGAATAGTCGCGGATCGCTGACACGGTAAACATCACCGCGCCCCTGACGCTGGCAGATTACCGCTCCTGTCTGCCGGGCAAAGCGATCCAGAGCGCTGCGCTGAGCGGCGGTGAAATGGCTGGCCGGCAGGGTTTGTTGGCCATGCAGCTTGAGCAAGGCTGCGCGCAGGGTTCGATCCATCCTTAGGTATCCAGCGGTTCAATGACCTGCCAGCTATGGCGGCTGATCTGGTTGCTGCCGTTGCGCGTGTGAATCGGCACGCAGTAGCGCACGGTCGTCAGCGGCGCGGGCGAGGCAAAAATCAACGAGAAGCCGAACTCCGCCGCCGTGTCGATCAGGCTGCGCTGATTGCGGGCGTCCAGGGCCAGTGCCTCGTCCAGATAGCAGATGCCCTGGATGGGGCGACGCTGATCCTGCATCAGATGCAGCATCGCCAGCCCCGTCACCAGTTTGGCCATCAGTACGGTGCCATTGGAAGCGGCACTGTCGAGGTCATCGAAGGCTTCCGGCTCGCGATCTGCCTTGCCGACCCAGAAGCGCAGGCGAAACAGGTCGGCCACGCGCAGGCCGTGGCGGGCATTGCCCTCTTCGATCAGCAGGGTCTTGGCGCGATTGATCTGCTCGTCGTCAAGGACGCTCTGCTGGTTGAACAGCTCGAAGGTTTCGCCGCTGTCCACGGTGGCAGCGGTATTGATCAGTAGCTCGATGGCCTCCACCAGCAGGGTTTCGTCCTCGGGTTCGATCTTGAACACGGCCAGGTCGGAGAGTTGTCGGCCGCTGATCTTGCGGTTGAACTCGCGCATCCGGCGCTTGAAGGCAAACAGGCCGTCACGCAGCTCGCGCAGGCAGGCGGCCACATTCACCACCGCCGAGCGTACCTTCTTTTCCAGTGCTTCGGCTTCCTGCGGCAGGTGATGGGCGAATTCAACGAGACGAACAATCTCGTTTTCCGGTTCGCCGACAAACTGATACTTGGTCAATCCGCCGCTATGGATTTCACCCAGCAGATGGCGGATCTGCTCATCCAGCTCCAGCAACTGGCGGCAGTCAGTCAGATAAGTCTGCAGCCGTTCGGCCAGTTGTTCCGGCGCAAACTCGGGCTGGGCCAGCCAGGAGTGGTGTGGCAACTCGGCCAGCCAGGTGAAGGGGCCTTCGTGGTCGATGCGCTGATGACGGCGTTGCTCGATCTGCCGGTGTTGCTGCTGGGGAGCCCGCAGAACTCGGAAAAAATCGTACGCTAAGGTTTTCCGAGCTGCCGCAGCGGCCTGAATTTCCCGTCTTCCAGCTTGCGGCTTTGCCGCCAAACGTAATCGCCGGTCAGGTTGATGTGCTCCCAGCCCAATGGCGAAAGGTATTGCAGTAACTCAGGATTAACTGGCTTGCCTGCCTCTTCTCGGGCCTGGGTCGCGCGCTCCAAGTACACGGTGTTCCACAACACGATGGCGGCCGTCACCAGGTTGAGGCCGCTGGCCCGGTAGCGCTGCTGCTCGAAACTCCGATCCCTGATCTCGCCGAGGCGGTTGAAGAACACCGCCCTGGCCAGGGAGTTACGCGCCTCGCCCTTGTTCAATCCGGCATGCACGCGGCGACGCAGTTCCACGCTTTGCAGCCAATCGAGGATGAACAGCGTGCGCTCGATCCGACCCAGCTCGCGCAGAGCCACGGCCAGGCCGTTCTGGCGCGGGTAGCTGCCAAGCTTGCGCAGCATCAGCGATGCGGTGACGGTGCCCTGCTTGATCGACGCGGCCAGCCGCAGAATCTCGTCCCAGTGAGCGCAGACGTGCTTGATGTTCAGGGTTCCGCCGAGCATTGGACGCAGCGTCGGGTAGTCTTGGACGCTATTGGGCACATACAACTTGGTTTCACCGAGGTCGCGGATGCGCGGCGCGAAGCGGAAGCCCAGCAGGTGCATCAGGGCGAAGACGTGATCGGTGAAGCCAGCGGTGTCGGTGTAGTGCTCCTCGATCCGCAGATCGGACTCGTGGTACAGCAGACCGTCGAGCACGTAGGTGGAATCACGCACGCCTACATTCACCACGCGGGTGCTGAACGGCGCGTACTGGTCAGAGATGTGGGTGTAGAACAGCCGTCCTGGCTCGCTACCGTACTTCGGGTTGACGTGGCCGGTGCTCTCGCCTTTACCGCCGGCACGGAAACGCTGGCCATCGGAGGATGAGGTGGTGCCGTCACCCCAGTTGGCGGCGAAGGCATGCCGGAACTGGCTGTTGACCAGCTCGGCCAGGGCCGTCGAGTAGGTTTCGTCACGGATGTGCCAGGCTTGCAACCAGGACAGCTTGGCGTAGGTCATGCCCGGACTCGACTCGGCCATTTTGGTCAGGCCGAGGTTGATGGCATCGCCCAGGATCGCCGTTAGCAGTAGCGTCCGGTCTTTCGCCTGTGCGCCATCCTTCAGGTGCGTGAAGTGGCGGGTGAAGCCCGTCCATTCATCCACATCCATCAGCAGCTCGGTGATCTTGATGCGCGGCAGTAGCTGGCTGGTCTGGTCGATCAGCGCCTGCGCGGTGTTGGGCACCGCGGAATCCAGCGGGGTGATTTTTAGCCCGGACTCGGTGAGGATGGCATCGGGTAGTTCGTTGTCCTTTGCCAGTCGGGTGACAGTGGCCAGCTGCTCGTCCAGCAGCTGCAAACGCTCTTCCAGGTACTGGTCGCTGTTCGGGTTGATCGCGAGTGGCAGCGCCTGTTCCCGCTTGAGTGCGGCGAATTTCTCGGGAGGCAGTAGGTAGTCATCGAAGTCGCGGAACTGCCGCGAGCCTTTGACCCAGATGTCGCCGGAGCGCAGCGCGTTCTTCAACTCGGACAAGGCGCAGATTTCGTAGAAGCGCCGGTCGATGCCTTCCGGGGTGATCACCAGCGGTTTCCAGCGCGGCTTGATGAAGGCGGTCGGTGCGTCGGAGGGCACCTTGCGCAGATTATCGGCATTCATCTCGCGTAGGGTCTGAACGGCATCCAGCACGGCTTGCGCTGCCGTCGCGGCTCGGAGCTGAAGCACCTCCAGAAAGGCTGGGGTGTAGCGGCGTAGCGTAGCGAAGTTCTCGCTGACCAGGTGCAGGTGGTCGAAGGCTTCCGGCCGGGCCAGCAGCTCGGCCTCAGTGACACTCTGGGTGAACTCGTCCCAGGGAATGACCGCCTCGATGGCGGCGAACGGATCGTCACCGGACTCTTTAGCGTCCAGCAGGGCCTGGCCGATCTTCGAGTACAGGCGCACCTTGTCATTGATCGCTTTGCCCTGCTTCTGGAACTGCTGCTGATGCTTGTGTTTCGCGCCACTGAACAGCTTGACCAGGATGCGGTCGTGCAGATCAACCAGTTCATCGATCACGGTCGCGGTGCTTTCCAGTACCACGGCGACCAGCGTGGCATAGCGCCTCTCCGGTTCGAACTTGCCGAGGTCTTGTGGCGTCATCTGCCCGCCCTCGCGGGCGAGCTTCAGCAATCGGTTCTGGTGGATGTGCCGGCCGAGGCTGTCGGGAAGGCCCACCAGTTGGAAAATCTTCAGCCGCTCGATGTGCTCGATCATGTGCCGCGAGTTCGGCTTCAGCGGTGATTGCCGCAACCAGGTCAACCAAGTGCTGTTGCTGCCGGCCTTAATGGTGAGCAGTTCGTCGAGCTTGGCGTGATGCGATGGGTTCAACGGCTCGATCAGGGCGCGATAGACCCGCCGATTGGCGCGTGCAATGGCCTCCGAACACGCCCGGTCAATAACGCTCAGCGTCGGCAGGATGCGCCGCTTCTGGCGCAAGCTCTCCAGCGCCTGCCCGGCCAGCAGCAAGCCCTTGTCGGTCTGCTGGGCCAGCTCGGTCAACTCGCGCACCAGGGCGCGGAAGTCCGACAGACCGAACGGGGCCAGTTGCAGGTAGGTGCGCAGTTCCAGAGCGTGCTCGCGGCGGGTCACGTCGCGCTCACCGTACTTCGCCCAACTCGCGGGGTCGGCTTGGACTTGCTTGGCCACCCACTGGATCACGGGCTCGGGTAGCGCCGTGTCGTTGCCCAGCGCATAACCAGGGTAGCGCAGCAGGCAGAGCTGCACGGCGAAGCCGAGGCGGTTGCTGTGTATTCCAGTGATGCTGACACCCAGTTCCAGCGATTGTGACCCGTCCATGCTGGAGATTCCGCCCCACCCATTCCAGTGGTTGTGATCCACTCCGCTGATGATTCTGACCCGCCCCTAAAGCCGGTAGGTACACCGCAAGCGCTTGCGGTCTCCTTTGCTCTGGATCAATATGTAGAGAGTCATTCATATCTGAATATATCTCTACCAAATGAAGCTGCTAGCACTGATCCTTTCCTTGCCCACCGAGAATGCCACTGCTCGGCAACGGGCTTGGCGCTCGCTGAAAGCCTCCGGGGCGGCAGTGCTGCGTGATGGTGTCTATCTGATGCCTGAGCGCGAGGACTGTCGCGCCACCCTGGATGGTTTGGCCTCAGATGTACGGGACGCTGGTGGGGCAGCCCATGTGCTGCGCGTCGAAGAGCCTGAGGGAGCGAACTTTACCGACCTGTTTGATCGCGGCGAAGACTATGCGGCCGTGCTGGGTGAAGTCGTACAAGTGCGGAATGTGCTGACTGCCGATACCGTGCAGGACACGCTCAAGCAGGTACGCAAGCTCCGCAAAGCTTTCGCCAGCCTGGTCGAAATCGACTTTTTCCCTGATGAGGCACAACAGCAAACGGATAAAGCCTTGCAGGAGCTGGAGCTAGCCTGCGCCCGGGCCCTGTCCCCGGATGAGCCGCACGCCATGGCCGGTGTCATCGCGCGGCTGCATTCATCCGACTACCAGGAGCGCACCTGGGCGACCCGCCAGCGGCCATGGGTGGATCGCTTGGCCAGTGCCTGGCTAATCCGCCGTTTTATCGACCCACAGGCCAGGATTCTGTGGCTGGCCAGTCCCGGGGATTGTCCGGCCGATGCGCTGGGTTTCGACTTCGACGGCGCGACCTTCAGTCATGTCGGCAGTCGCGTCACCTTCGAGGTGTTGGCGGCAAGCTTCGGCCTGGAGCAGCCCGCTATCGCACGGCTGGGTTTACTTGTGCATTACCTCGACGTGGGCGGCGTGCAGCCGCCCGAGGCCGCCGGTATCGAGAGCGTGCTAGCCGGACTGCGCGAAACCCTGACTCAAGACGATCAATTGCTGACCGCCGCTTCCGCCATTTTTGACGGATTGCTGGCCAGTTTCGACAAAGGAGTACCCTCGACGTGACGCAAACAGCCGCGCAGAACGCGGAAACACTGACGCAAGCACCGCAGCCGGTCAGCTTCTGGCAGGCCTTCGCTTTCTGGCTGAAGCTTGGCTTCATCAGTTTCGGTGGCCCGGCCGGGCAGATTTCGATCATGCACCAGGAGCTGGTAGAGCGCCGGCGCTGGATCTCCGAACGGCGTTTTCTGCATGCCCTGAACTACTGCATGCTGTTGCCCGGCCCGGAGGCACAGCAGTTGGCCACCTATATCGGCTGGCTGATGCACCGTACCTGGGGCGGGGTGATTGCCGGGGTAGTGTTCGTACTGCCCTCGCTATTCATCCTGATCGCGCTGTCGTGGGTCTATATCGCCTTCGGCGAAGTGCCGGTGGTGGCTGGGTTGTTCTACGGGATTAAACCCGCAGTGACCGCCATCGTGGTGCAGGCCGCCCACCGCATCGGCTCCCGTGCATTGAAGAACAACTGGTTGTGGGCGATTGCCGCCGCCTCCTTCGTCGCCATTTTCGCGTTGAACCTACCGTTCCCGCTGATCGTGTTGGGTGCCGCCGTGATCGGCTATTTCGGCGGGCGATTTGCCCCGCAGAAATTCAGTGTCGGTGGCGGCCACGGTGCGGCCAAGCAATCCTTCGGCTCTGCGCTGATCGATGACGACACCCCGACACCGGAACATGCGCGCTTTCGCTGGCCGCGCCTGCTCGTGCTGGCCGTCATTGGTGCGGCACTGTGGGCCTTGCCCATGGGCTTGTTGACCGCCCTGTTCGGTTGGGAAGGCACGTTGACCCAGATGGGCTGGTTCTTCACCAAGGCCGCGTTGCTGACCTTTGGCGGTGCCTATGCAGTGCTGCCCTATGTCTACCAAGGTGCAGTCGGCCACTACGGCTGGCTGAGCCCGACGCAGATGATCGATGGCTTGGCCTTGGGCGAGACCACGCCGGGGCCGCTGATCATGGTGGTGGCCTTTGTCGGTTTCGTCGGTGGGTATGTGCAACAGGTATTCGGTGCCGATCAGGCCTTCCTGGCTGGAGCCGTGGCGGCCAGCCTGGTCACTTGGTTCACCTTCTTACCGTCCTTCCTTTTCATTCTCGCAGGCGGCCCGTTGGTGGAGTCGACTCACAACGAACTTAAGTTCACCGCACCGCTGACGGCCATCACCGCCGCCGTGGTCGGGGTGATCCTCAACCTGGCACTGTTCTTCGGTTACCACGTGCTCTGGCCGCAAGGCTTCAACGGTCATTTCGATTGGCCATCGGCGCTGATCGCGTTGGCAGCGGCCATCGCTTTGTTCCGCTTCAAGCGCGGCGTCATCCAGGTGCTGGCGGCCTGTGCGCTGGTAGGTCTGGCTGTGCACCTGCTGCAAAACTGAGAGGTGGGAAATGAGCCGAATCTCGATATGCGAACTGGCGGAATGGCAGGCAGCAGATCGGATGTTCACTCTGTTGGATGTGCGTCGCACCAGCGTGCGACTTGCCGATGCCACAGAAATCCCCGGTGCACACTGGCGCGATCCCGAGGAAGTATTCACCTGGAAGGATCAGGTTCCACGGGACAGGCCAGTGATTCTCTATTGCGCCAAGGGGCATGAAATCAGCCAGGGCATCGCCGCCACACTGGAGGCCATGGGTCTGGATGCGCGCTACTTGATCGATGGTTTTTCTGGCTGGCACAGCGCTCGCCAGCCCACCCGGAGCCTATCCCGATAGGCAGGAGGTGCTGCATGAAGTGGATCACCCGCGAACGCCCGAAGATCGACCGGATCGCCTGCCCTTGGCTGATCGCCCGTTTTATCGATACAGCGCCGGAGTTTCTCTACGTGCCGAGTGGCGATGTGCTGCGCCGGGCGCGAGAGGAAGGCGCTACGCCTTATGACATCCCCGGTGTCGAACTCACTCATGAAGGCGAATTGTGCAGCTTCGATGCGTTCTTGAAGAAGTACCAACTGGACGAGCCGGCCTTGCAGCAACTGGCGCAGATAGTGCGTGGTGCCGATACCTCAAGGCTCAATCTCACGCCTCAGTCGGCGGGGCTGTATGCCATCTCGCTGGGATTGTCGAAGAACTTCAGCGACGACCATGAAATGCTACGTCATGGCCTCATCATGTACGACGCCCTGTATGCCTGGTGCAAGGACTGCCAGGGCGAATCGCATAACTGGCCGCCACAGATGTGAGGCGACTGCCAGTCACTGCCAAGCTCCACGATAACGTTGCAGGCTGTAGGGTGGCCGTGCATCTCCGTGATGGTGATGCACGGCACTTACTCAGAGGATATACGCAATGCTTTTACCGGGTGCAGAAGCGCTGGGAATGACGCAACGCCAATGCCTGGATTTGCTGGAAAGCGCCGAGGACACTCTCGACTTCCTGACGTCCAGCCTGACCTACCTGATTCATGCGGAGAGCCAGCAGGCGCAGCCAGATATGGCCCTGATCGCAGAGTGGGAAGCCTTGGATCAGGAAATATTCGACGTGCAGTATTCGCTGCCGGGCTCGGACGTGAAGGTCTATCAGCAGGTCATTGAGAATTATGGTCAGCGCAACCGCGAGCTACGCCCGGTTGTTGATCGGTACATGGCGAAGTAGCTGACGGCTGTACAGGACGCCCTGCACCAGGGCGTTTGCCTCCCCATTGTCCCCGCACGTCTTCTCGGCATCGGTGCCAGCCCTCGGCTCGTATGAGCATTGGCCAAATCAGCAGCGGATGCTCATGCAGGTGCTGATTAATCAGTCGGTAAGTCTGGTGGGCCTTGGGCGGTAGGCCATCAGGGCTGTGCAGTAGATCAAGCAGCATGCTCACGGCATTCCCATCGCTGAGTTCCTGCTGCCGCTCACCGAGCAATTGCCACAACAGCGGGCGACGCTCAGTCAGCCAGGCCGCAATGCCCTGTTCGGGGAACAGCACCACGGGAGTGAAGAGCCCTTCATGGAACTCCGTCACTTCTTTGGTCAGGATGCGATTTACCGCCTTATCGAACCGCTCTCTTTGGCGAACGCCTGACTTGTAGCGTGCCGCCGCAGCTTGCGTTCCGACCTCATCCTGGAGCGGAACATGGGGAGAGTGGTGTGCACAGAGCTTTCGTCCTGGTAATGGCTGCCGCCAACACAACGTGCAAAAGCTGAACGGATCAACTCGCTGGCCATTTTCCAAGCGCAGATGACTCTGCACGGGAATCTTCAGTTGAGTACACATGCTGAGAAAGTAGGTGACCTCAATAACAGTCGGGAACGTGTACTCCCTTGGCGGCCAGGTCGTGAAGTGATGAATAAGCTCTACGGCCTTCATTACTTCAAACAGATGTGGATTGTTGCTCTTGCCAACACAGCATCCCAGATCCGCATAAATTCCCCAGATGCCATTCCAGGTCGCTATGCGTTGCCCATAAAGCACATGGCAATGCTCAGGCGGAATCAGAGGCTGTAGATACTGCCTGATCAGTCGCAGCGCGATTGCCGGCGTAACAGCCATGTCAGCAGCGTGCAGCCTGATTGCCCAGAGGGCAACCGCCACATCCTCGTATACGAAAGAGTCGAAAAATTCATCGTCTAGGTAGAGCGGCAAAATCAAGTGTCCAGTCTGGCTAGTAGTTGGGCATCCACCAACTGCCTAGCATGCGCTATCGGGATATTGCAGTGCAGGCAAGGGGATGACGGTGGAGACGATGACACTCATGGAGGTGAGCCAGATTCTCAGGATTTCTGAGCATACGGCGCGCAACCGACTGAGCATGGGCTTGCCGATGCCACCGTCGTTCCGCGTCGGCCGCCGCCGATTGTTCCTCAAGCAGGAGGTCGAGCGCTGGCTGGCCGCGCAGGCTGGTGTATCCGACAGCCACGACCGCTAAAGCCCAGAAAACTACAGGACATCACGCTATCGATTAGGTCATGCGGGCAACAAAAACTGTGGACGCAAAAAAGGCCCGGAGCAGCAACTCCGAGCCTTTTTCTAGATGACATAAGCACCTTCAACGCTTGTGAATTCTCAGCGTCCCTCTATCGGCTGTCAAGGCCGAGGGGCAGGTACTGCCTGCCATTCAGCGCCCCGCCCACGGGGCACGAAGGAGTATGGATGAGAGTCAGGATTGAACCGCGCCTGCTGCGCGAGGCCGTGCGCCTGCACTATGGCACACGTCTATCGACACGCGAAATTGCTCATAGCACTGGGCTTTCGCGCAACAGTCTCAAGCGTTTGTGCCGCCACCTGGAAAGCATTGTCCTCGATGTGGATCAGCTTGCTGAATGGAGCGACGAGCAGCTTTATGAGCGTTTGGGTATCAAGCCATTCAACGGCTTTCGCCTGAAGGCCTGCCCCGATTGGAACTGGGTGCATGCGGAAATGCGCAACCCCAGCGTCACCCTGGAACTGCTATGGCGTGAATGGCGGGCCACCGAGCCAGACGGCATCGCCTATTCGCAGTTCACGGCCAGCTATCGCAGCTTTGTGCAGCAACAACCATTGGCAATGCGTCAGCTGCATCAACCTGGCGACAAGCTGTTCTTGGACTTCTCCGGCAAGACCATGCCGATATACCTGGACGGCCAATCGGAACCTCGCCTGGCACAAATCTTTGTCGGCGTGCTGGGCTACTCCAGCTACACCTTCGCCTGCGCCGTGTGGAGTCAGCGGATCGAGGACTGGATGCACTGCCATGTGCAGGCCTTCAATTTCTTCGCGGGTGTGCCCCGCCTACTGGTTCCCGACAACCTCAAGGCCGCTGTGATCAAGCATGGTAAGGATGAAGTTCAGCTCAACCTGATCTATCAGCAACTGGCCCACCATTACCAGGCCATTATCCTGCCGGCCCGCCCGCGTAGACCCAAAGATAAAGGCAAAGTGGAGGCCGGGGTGAAGCTGGTTCAACGCTGGCTGCTAGCAGCCCTGCGCCACCGCCGCTTCTTCAGCTTGGCAGAGCTCAATCAGGCGATCCTGGAGTTGCTGCCGGCATTCAATCAACGCCCGTTCAAACGCCAGCCTGGCAGCAGTCGGCACAGCCTATTCGTCGAGGTGGAACAGCCCGCGCTCCAGCCGCTTCCGATCCACGCCTACGAGCATGCCGATTGGCGCTTCAAGGTACGAGTGCGCAGCGACTACCTGGTGGAGTATGACAATCACCACTATTCCGTGCCGAGCCGATTGGTACAGCAGCAAGTGGATGTACGCGCTACGGGCGAGATCGTGGAGGTCTTTCACAATCATCTGCGCGTCAGCAGTCATGCCCGACAGTATGTTTCCGGCATCAGCGTGCAACCGGAGCACAGGCCGCCGAACCACCAGTATTACGCCGACAGTGAGCCCGCTGCATTGCTCGCCTGGGGTGAGCGGGTCGGGCCTGCACTACTGCGCCATCTGCACTATCACCTGACCGAGCGAACCGATGTGGCCAATGGACACAAGGCCGCCAGCGCCTTGCGCAAGGAATCTCGTCTACATGGCGATGCACGTTTGGAGGAGGCCTGTGCCTATGCGCTGACCATCAAGACCTTCGCCCTGAAAAGCCTGCAATCCATCTTGCGCGAGCAGCCCGACAAACGCCCTGGCCTGAAATCCCTACCCAGTTCGACACCCGCTCACGAAAACCTGCGCGGTGCCCATTACTTTGCCGATGAAAAGGAACGTTCGACATGCTGAACCAGCAGACCCAAAGCAAGCTCCAGCAACTGCAACTGTCCGGTATGGCCAAGGCCTACCGCGACCAGCTTGAACAACCACGCATGCAGGAACTGCCTTTTGATGACCGCTTGGGCCTGATGGTGGATCGTGAACTCAGCGAACGCGAGAACCGCAAGCTGTCTCGCTTACTGAAGCAGGCGAAGCTGCGCTATGCCGCGCACCTGGAGGATGTGGATTACCGCAGCAGTCGCGGTCTGGATAAGCAAGTGATCGCAGGTCTGACAGGATGCTCCTGGATTGGTCAGCAACAGAACCTGCTGCTGACCGGAGCCACCGGCACAGGCAAGAGTTGGCTCGCCTGCGCATTTGGCAGCCAGGCGTGCCGACAGGGCTACTCGGTGATCTACAAAAGCGCCTCGAAACTCTATGAAGAGCTGCAAATCGCCATTGGCGACGGCTCCCTGCCCAAGTACCGAACGGCCTTGAGCAAAGTTCATCTGCTGATCCTCGATGACTTCGGGCTGGCACCGGTAGAACCCACGGTGGGGTATACCTTGCTGGATATTGTCGATCAGCGCATGCAGACCGGCTCGCTGATCATCACCAGCCAGTTCCCCACGGAGCACTGGCACAGCATGTTCAACGACGCCACGCTGGCCGAGGCCATCCTGGATCGCATCGTCCACCGCTCGCACCGTATCGGGCTCAAAGGCGAGTCCTTGCGTAAGCAGGCTGCCAAGGCGTGATGATCAACAACGAAGGGGGCGATGCCCTCTTCGTTATTTTCGCGCACGCGAAAATCACCGAGTCAGTGAGGATGCATCTCAAGGTGGCGTAAGCAAGCATGCAGTACGGCCTCATCGGCATGTCTGAAATTCCCCTTTAGCCAGGCCTCCAGGCAAGATACCTCAGTGCCCGTCACTACCGACGCCTGATCCAGTCCCAGAGCCTTGGCAGAAATAGCATCACCGATACGCACGACGAGCTTGGCTTTGCGTTGCATTGCGTCAGCATCGGCGCAGCCGAGATCGGTATAAATATTCTGGCTGCCTTCTTCAATCAATTGCGGCGACCTACGAGAAAGGGGGAGTGGATAGTTTAGCGCTTGAGGGGGGGGTCAGAATCATCAGCATGGTGGATCACAATCACTGGAATGGGTGGATCAGAACCTCCAGCGCGAGCGGATCAGATCCACTGGAATAAAGTGTCAGAACCGCAAGCGCCCACAATCAAGGAGCTGTGCCGTCGTCATGGCTTCTCGGAGGCCAGTTATTACCTCTGGCGTAGCAAGTTCGGCGGGATGAGTGTGTCGGATGCCAAGCGCCTGAAGGAGCTGGAAAGCGAAAACACCCGGCTGAAGAAAATGCTCGCCGAGTCGATGCTGGAGATCGAAGTCACCCGCGAGGCGTTGCGAAAAAAGTGGTGAGCGCACCCTCCCGTCGCGAGCTGGTGCGTCACATGACGGCACGCGGTTTGAGTGAGCGACGAGCGCTTCAGGTGATGCGCATGAGCGCCAGTGCTCTGCGCTACCAACCGAGGCCGGATCGCAACCAGAGCCTGCGCGAGCGCATTGTGGCCCTGGTCCATCGGCATCGCCGCTATGGCGCCGCGATGATCTATTTGAAGCTGCGCCAGGCTGGCGAGGTGGTCAACCACAAGCGTGTGGAGCGCCTGTATGCCGAAGCCCGCTTGCAGGTGAAAAGGCGTAAGCGCAAGAAGATCCCGATTGCAGATCGACAGCCGCTGGGCCGCCCTCGGGCCGCCAACCAGATCTGGTCGATGGACTTTGTATTTGATCGCACGGCTGAAGGGCGTGTCATCAAGAGCCTGACCGTGGTGGATGATGCTACCCATGAGGCTGTCGCCATCGTGCCAGAACGAGCGATTGGCGGGCTTTCGTTGACGCGCATCCTAGATCGCCTGGCCATGTCTCGCGGGCTGCCGAAGGCCATCCGCACAGACAATGGCAAGGAGTTTTGTGGTCGCGCCATGCTGACATGGGCTCATCAGCGAGGTGTACAGCTGTTTCTGATTGAGCCCGGCAAACCCAATCAGAATGCCTACATCGAATCGTTCAACGGGCGCTTTCGTGATGAATGCCTGAACGAACACTGGTTCACCAGTCTGCCGCACGCCAAGGTAGTGATTGAGTCCTGGCGCAGGGAATACAACGAAGAGAGACCGAAGAAAGGGCTGGGTGGGTTAACCCCATTGGCCTATGCCGAGCAACTGGCCTCCAAAGCCGTTACATTGACCCAGGGCTCTAAAGCCAGCTGCTACTGAAGACGGGGAGACGTCGCATGCGCAACATGGCTTTCGGGTCCCTGACCAGGGCCAGTGATCCGCGTGCCATAAGCGCGCTGATTAGCTCAGCTGTTCTAGGGCCATAGTCGTGTCCGCGTACAAACGAGAAGGCTAGTCCTGAAGCAAGAATGGCCTCTCGAGATTTCAGGTGCAGTGGGTGTGCCTTGAGGCTGACAAGGGAAACGCCTTCTTCTATGTGCTGGCTGTAAAACGATCCTGCCTCATTACGTCTAGCACTACGAACAGCCCCGAGCACCACGTCGGCCTCGCCGCGCGCAAACATCAACCAGGCTCTTGCACGCGGCACATCCGTGTAAGCGAATCGGCATCCGCTTCGCCGGCTTACCTCTTCCAGATATTCGATGGACAGTCCGGCGCGGACTCCCTCTCTTTGCCACTGGTCCACACCGAGCTCACTGAACGGAACCAATATTTCCCGCGAGCAAGCTGAATGAGCAAGGTGACTAGCCAGCAGCAGAAACAGGATCCAGAAGACTCGGTACATAGGCCCTCTACATCGGGGCGGGATCCACTACAGGTGCAGGGGTAGTCCACAGTGCTTGGAGAAAATAGATGAATCGGAGATCGCTCAAATGTCCTTCAAGCTGCGCTCCTCCCACCAGTCCCAGGCTTTGAGCGCCTGGCGGGCGACGCGGCCACCGAGGAAGGAAAGGGTGTCGTTCGGCATGGAGATGGATTTTCTGTTCACGATCCAGAAGTCCGTCAGCTCGGTCTTCTGGCCGTTGAGCAGGTCAGCAATGGTGCGCCCATTGAGGTGGGTCAGTGCAACACCGTGACCGAAGCAGCCCCCTGCGTAGATGATGCGCTCGTCATCGACAAAGCTGATTTCAGGAACCATGTCGACGTTGACCGATACAGGTCCACCCCAGCGGTAGTCGATGCGGACATCTTTCAGCTGGGGATAGATCCACTTCAGGTGAGCCTCGCAGTGCTTCCAGCTCATCGCAGACGGCGTCTCAACCAGCGCGCCGGTTTTGTACACGATCGCATCACCACCACCCATGGCGATTCGCCCGTCGACGGTCGGGCGGTAGTAATGCAGCATCTGCCGGTTATCCCCGAACGACTGTCGGTCCTTCCAGCCGATGCTTTCCCACTGCGCGGCGGTGAGCGGCTCTGTGACGATCTGGTAGGTCCACAGCGGGTACTGCCGGGCCTTGAGCGTGCGGCTATCCGGCACCTCGCGCGAGTAAGCATTAGTTGCGATCACGACTTTGTCGGCGACCACGCGGCCTTTTTCAGTCGCGACTGTAATTGCCGTGGCAGCCCTTTCGATGCGAGTGACAGGGCTGGCCTCATAGATTTCCACCCCTGCCGACTCCGCCAGGCGCTTGAGTTCGCGAACCTGTTTGCAGGGGTTGAGATGAGCCGTGTCGGTTTCGTAGATGCCGCCGATGAAACGTTCGGAGTGGAAATCCTGGCGAATCCGGTCTCTGTTCTGCCAGGTCAGATCCCCATCAATGCCCAGATCCTGGAGCAGCTGATAAGTTTTCTTCATGCGGTCCAACTGCTGTTGCGAGTAGCTGATCCTGACCATCCCGGTATGGCAGTAGTCGGATTGAAAACCGTGGGTCTCAATCAGGTTCTGGGTATGCGCTACAGCTTTCTTGAGGTAGTGGTGGGCATCGATCATCTTCTGCTTGCCCCAGCGCAGCAGCACCATCTCAGGCTCTAGGCCAAAGAGCTTGGTGCTGAATCCGGCATTCCGACCGCTGGCGCCGAAACCGATGATGGCGCCTTCCAGCACCACCACGCGCGCATTGGGGTTGTCTTTCTTGAACTGCCAGGCGGTGTTTAGGCCGGTGAATCCGCCCCCAATGATGGCGACATCCGCATTCAGGTTCTGCGTGAGTGCGGCGTTAGGCGAGTAGTGGCCGTAGTCATGTTGCCAGAAGGACTGGTTTTCCAGATGCGAGTCTTTGATAGCGGTCATGCCTTTCATTCTCTTTGTTGGTGGCTATGCCAAGTTGCGGAGCAACAGTGCTGGAGGGTTGCTGGTAATCAGGGCTTGCTGCAGGGGCCTGCAACAAGCCTTAGGTCGCGGGTTAGCGCCCGAGCATCAGCTTAATCAGCCGGTCGAAGAGCGCTCCGTAGGGGGGATACAGGAGCGGAAATGCCGGGCGCGAAAACTGCTTGAAGATCGGGCGCAGCTTGGAGAACTCAAGGAAGCCTTCGTAGCCGTGGTAGTGGCCCATGCCACTGGCACCGACACCGCCAAACGGCAGGTCATGCTGGGCGGCATGCAGCCCGCAGTCGTTGATCCCGACACCGCCGGACTGCGTCAGGGCTACTACCCGTTTCTGTAGCTGGCGTTGATTGGTGAACAGGTAGAGGGCCAACGGCTGATCCCGGTTCTTGATGTAGTCCAGCGCCTCATCCAGGTTGCGATAGGTCTTGATCGGCAGAATCGGGCCGAAGATCTCTTCATGCATGACGCGCATGTCATCGGTAGCTCCTAGCACCAGGACCGGGGCGATCTTGCGGACGGCTTCGTTACCGATGCTGCCGGGCAGCAGATTGATGATTTGAGCGCCCTTGCTTTCGGCGTCGTCGAGATACTCCATCAGCCGCCCATAAGCGCTCTGATCGATGATCGAGGTGTAGTCTTGGGTCAGCAGCGACGGGTAGCGCTGGGGGGTGATGGCGCGGCAGTGCTCTACGAATGCCTCCAGCTGGCTCTCATGGACGAACAGATAGTCCGGTGCCACGCAGGTCTGTCCTGCGTTGACCGTCTTCATCTGCAGAATCCGCGCGGCCGCCGTCTTTAGGTCAAAGTCCTCGGCGACTATCACCGGGGATTTTCCGCCCAGCTCAAGCGTTACTGGTGTCAGATTGTCGGCCGCGGCCCGCATGACCCAGCGCCCGGTTTCGGCCGACCCTGTAAAGATCAGGTGATCGAAGGGAATGCTTGAGAAGACCGAGCCACTGATACCAGGCACGATGGCCAGGGTGTGCTCGTCGAAATTCTGAGCCACAAGGCGCTGTAGCAGTGCACAGAGATGACGAGAGTTCGCGGCCATTTTCACCATGCAGCGATTGCCCGCTGCCAGTGCGCTTGTTACCGGCCCCATCACCAGAAACAGTGGGTAGTTCCAGGGGGCTACGACCCCCACGACGCCCTTGGGCTGGGGAATCACCGAGTTACGGGCACCGAAGAACCAAATAGAGCCGTTGCGGCGTTGCGGCTTCATCCACTTGGACAAGCGCTTGTGGCAGTCGCGGATGCCATCGACCGTCAGGAACAGTTCGAGCAACTTGGTTTCTTGGTGGGCGCGGTTGCCGAAGTCCTGGCTGATGGCTGCACAGATGGCGTCCTGGTTCTCCAGCAGCATCATTTCCAGACGCTTGAGATTCTTGCGGCGAATCTCCAGGCTGGGGATGGGATGTTCGCGATGCGCGGCCCGTTGCAAGGTGAATATACGCACAGCCTCTGCTTCGCTAGTTAAGGCATGGCCAATCTGGGCTGCGGTGTTCATTGCGATGTGTCTCCTGACGCTGGGCAGATGCAGTTGCCCCTGAAGCGCCGCCTCGCGTGCGCTCAGAGATGCAGTGGTGATGTCGGGAGGGTATCGGTGCGGCTGGCGTTGGAATTGTCCGGCAGTGCCAGTCTTTTCAGCAGATCGTGCCAATACGTTCGCGTTGGATCGGCACGGGACGAGGAGAGGGGAGGGACGGCCGTTCCGACACGCCCCAGAAGGATTGGGGGAGGCTTAGGCGGCTGTTTGGCGCTCGGCTTCGAGCACTTCGCTGGCGGCTCGGATGCCGGACTGCATGGCGCCCTCGAAGTAGCCCATCCACTCCGTGGCGGTCTCAGTCCCTGCCCAGTGAATGCGGCCATGCGGCTCGCGAATGGCCTCGCCGTAGGTCGTCATGACTCCCGGTGGCATGTGGGCCCCGTAGCCGCCCTCTGTCCAGGTCTCATGAATCCAGTCGTGGTCCACGTACTCCAGTGGCTGGGCCGCGTCAGCGCCAAAGTAGTGCACAAGATCAGCCATGACGCGCGCTCGGCGGGCATCGGGCCCAATCTCGCTGAGCTCAACGGCATGTTCGCCTTCGATAAGGCCGACGAGTATCCCGACCTCGCCATTGAGCGGCGTTTGATCGAAGACCATGCTAAGCGCGCGATTAGGGCTAATCACCGCACCACTCAGGCCACGAGAGCGCCAGAAGGGTGTGGGATACGCCACATGAATCTTGATCACGCAGCCCATCGGCATGCGCCTGATCAGGCTGGCCCGTTTGGCCGGTAGCGCAGGTTCATAGCTAATGCGGGAAGCAAGTGCCGGGGGCACTGTCATGATTACCCGTCGAGCATGGAACGTGCCCTGGGCACAGAGCACGCGCACGCCCTGGGTGTCCTGCTCGATAGCGTGCACCGGGCAATTGAGTCGTATCTGTTCGGTGAGCAGGTCGGCCATGCGCTTAGGTACTTGCCAGGCGCCGCCGACAAACTTGTCCTGCTGAGCGCCGCCTTTCACTCCGATCATCGTTTCCAGCCCATGACCTTGGCGCAGTACCTCCAGGAAGAAGAGGTAGGACACCTCAGAGGGTTCCGCGCACAGAATGGCCTTGGCGATCAGTTGTATCAGGCCTCTGGCGGCTTTGGTGTGAACCTTTCTGTCGATCCAGGCCTCGAGCGACTCCCTGTCGAGTTCGGCGGCGTTATCAGCCTGCCATGGTGCGAGGTGTCCGAGCCGTCGCAGGTCATGCTGTAAGATCTGATCAGCGATTCCCAGGCTCAGCAACGAGGACCAGGGCAACTTGGGCACCTGCGAACCATAGGACTGGATGCTGTCATCCAGGCTGACCAGGTTGTTGCCCTCGGTATGCTGAGGGTAGATTCCGACACCAAGGCTTTGCGCCTGCTCACGGAACAAGTGGTGATCAGCACCAAGCCATTGGCCGCCAAAGTCGACTGTGTGGCCGGCCACGGTACCGGGCATCGAGCGCCCGCCCACTCGGTTCCTAGCCTCAAGCACCAAGACCTGCTGGCCTGCTTTTTTCAGGTCGAGTGCGGCCCTGAGGCCAGACACGCCCGCTCCGACGATGATGACGTCCCACGATTGTTCGATGCTACTCACGCAGATCCCCTCACAGTGATCATTTGGCTGGGCTGGGGCTGCTGAGAGAAGGTCGCTCGTCAGCCATGGCGCGCAGGTCTCAGGAATGCCAATGGCGATGGGGCTGATGACCTTGGGGCGCCGTCACAGGATCAGCATAGAGCTCCGCGAGCGCGGGAGATTGTCTGGCAGTGCCAGTTCTTCCGGCAGCGGGTGCCAAACCGAGGGGGGTCAGGAAGCCAGGTGGGCCGCGCGATACTGCTGGGGCGATTGTCCGGTCCAGCGTCGGAAGGCTCGGGTGAAGGAGGCCGATTCTGAATAGCCCACCAGTAGAGAGATTTCCGTCATGGAGTAGTTCGATTCCTTCATGTACGAGAGGGCGAGCTCTCGACGGACATCTTCAATCAGCGTTGAGAATTCGATTCCATGCTCTTTCAGCCGACGCTGGAGCGTACGCCGGGTCAGGTTCAACTGATCGCATATTTCGTCGATAGAAGGGGCCCCGCTGCTCATTTCGGCGGCGACTATCCGGGTGATTTGCGGCAGTAGTTCATCCGTAACGGTGCGTACTTGGCGCTCTTTTTCCAGATAAGGCTCAAGGGCTTTGTACAGCCGCTCGTTACCGTGAGCCACTGGCAGTTGCAAAGTCTCTATGGGGAGGCAGATTCGATTGGCCGGTTGATTGAAGTGGATCGGGCATTGGAACAGCAGTTTATGCGCCGATATGTCCGCAGGCTTGCTATGTGCGAAGTCAACGCGAGTGGGGCGGATGGTGCTAGCGGTGATCAAGTTAAGCTGCCGCAAGATGGCGGCAATGGCGAACTCCGAGTCCTGGCGTTTGGAGATGACGGTGGGATAGGTAACACCGTATTCAATACAGATCGTTCGACTATCGAACTCCAGCTTTATATTCGATTCTTGGGCGAAGACGATGATGAATTGCTGAAGTGTCAGCAGTGCTTTTTCAACCGTTGTCGCGCAGTGTATGGCATGGCCGAGTGCGCCGATGTCGTCTGGCTCGGACTGCATGCCGAGCTCAAGCCCAACATTGGGATTGACCTTTCCCGCAGCTTCCCATAGAGCTAGATATTGCTCGACGGGTATCTCTATGTCTGCGCGCTCTAAGACGCGAGAGTCGACGTCAAGCATGGATAGATAGGGGGCAAACACTTCCTTGAATCTGCGGAAGAAGTTTTCGGAAACCACTGTGCGGCCGGATTTCATTGTGCTGCAGCCTTTACTTCTATCCCTTTCCTGGCCTAGTGCCCGCTGTCAGGGGCGGCTCGGTCGGTGATTGTTCTTATGCTGAAGACTTACCCCTGAGGGTAATCGCCTTCCACATCTTACTCTCGATTGGATGACTCGGCATGCATCGCTCAGTTGAGTGCTGCTTATGCCTAGGTGCGTGGCAAGCAAGAGGCGGGCCATTGCTGGTAATCAATCCATAGGGCATCGGGGCCATCGGCTGCGCTACCGCTGACCTGCTGTGTTGGCAGTCGACTGCTGACCGATCAAGATGCGGGCCGCGTACGGACTCTCTTCCCTCATCGTTCCGCTCCTACCTCCAAGCCTGTGCTCAGGCCCGATTGGCATCAGATATCAATGACTCTGGCATGCGCGGGCAATCCGTCTTGAGTGGCATTGAATACTTTTCCAGCCAGGTGAGTCGGAACGCTTCGGGCTGGATTTTTGATCAGCCCGCTTTTCCCATCCGATCCCGATCACCTACTCGAACAACAAGAAAATCAACGAGAGGTAGGCAAATGGCCGTCAATAAGGTTCACGCCTGGAGTGGCGCTCAATTATCTGCACCTAGCAGCAAGTGCAACGCATCCGAACGGTTAGCAACACCTGCATCGCTTCGACGCCATCGGCCCTTGGCACCTACTCAAGACAGATCCGCTATTCCCCGGCTTTTCTAGGCCACATCGAACTGCTTCCCAATAACCACAAAAAAGCTCCCTCCAGGAGAAGTTCATGAAAAACCTCCAGTTTTCACTTTTGGGTGGTGCGCTGTTGGCGCTCCTTGGTACCAGTCACTTGCAGGCGGCAACCTCGCCTGACCTGAGTAAGCTCGGGAGTGAGCTAACCCCGATTGGGGCAGAGAAGGCCGGTAATGCCGATGGGAGCATCCCCGCCTGGAGTGGCGGCTTGATTCAAGCCCCTGCTGGATGGTCGCGAGGGAAAGGAGATCCATATGCCAGTGAAAAGCCGCTGTACTCTATCGACGCGAGCAATGTGGCCAAGTACCAGAATTCTTTGCCGGAAGGGCAGGTCGCGCTGATCAAGACCTATCCGGGTTACCGCCTGGATGTCTATCCCACGCACCGCAGCTGTGCGATTCCTTCCGAAGTGGCTGAGCGCTCCAAGGCGTATGCCGGCCAGGCGCGTATTGGCAGCGATGGCTGGCGCCTGGAGCAGGCTGTCGGCGCCGCTGTGCCATTCCCGGTACCGCAGAGTGGCATCGAGGTGATGTGGAACTACAAGCTGCGCTACATGGCCAAGGGGCGGCGTGCGCAGGTCTCGATCCTGCTTCGTGAGAAGGGGGGCGCGCTGACCGAGGTTCGGCAATGGGCGCATGAGTACTATCCCTATAACGATGCTGCTGTGAGGGACCCGAGCGATACCGGCGGAATCGAGGCCAAGCTGCTCTATGACGTACTGTCACCTTCTTCCCGGGCGGGCGAGATGTATCTGGTGCACTCCTTCCTGGATAAGGCGCAGAGCTCGTGGATCTACTTCCCCGGACAGCGTCGTGTTCGTCTGGCTCCTTCCTTCGCCTACGACAATCCGATTGCCGGCTCGGACAACCTGTACTTCGTCGACCAGATCAACATGTTCACCGGCGCTCTGGATCGTTACGACTTCAAGCTGGTCGGCAAGAAGGAAATGCTGGTGCCGTACAACTCGTACAAGCTGGTCGACAAGTCCAACAAGTATGAGCAACTGATCGGCCAGGACTACCTGAATCGCGACGTGCAGCGCTACGAGAAGCACCGCGTGTGGGTGGTCGAGGCAACCGTCAAGGCCGACAAGCGCCACTCCTTCGCCAAGCGGGTGTTCTTCTTCGACGAAGATAGCTGGAGCCTGCTGCATGTCGATATGTACGACGCCAAGGGCAATCTCTGGCGCGTGCAGGAGGGCAGCCTGTGGGCCGATCCCGAGATCCAGGCCTGCACAAGCTTCGAGTACGTCAGCTACGACCTGATCGCCCGCCGTTACATCGCCGACGGCTTCACTCAGGAAGGCCTGTCGCTCGATCTCGGCGCAGGGCTGCAAGGGCGTGTGAGCGACAAGATGTTCAACTCCAACGAGCTGCGCCGTCGCGGCGAGCGTTGACCGGTCCGGAGCACAACAATATGAAAAAGCAAAAAACATGCGGCGCGGCTGCGCTGCAGGCAAAGCCGTGCCTGCATAACCCTCTGGCGTTGTCGATCGCGCTTGCATCTGGCCTGCTCTGGACTCAGCCGAGCTACGCCGTTCTGTTCGGCAGTGAGGAAGGGATATCCGGCAGCTTCGACTCCACGCTGTCATATGGTTTCGCCACCCGTTTGCAGTCTCCCGACTGTCATTTACTCGGTGGTGACAGTGGTGGGTGCAATCCCGGCACCAACAACGAGCTTGGTCGGTACTACAACCTGTCGCGTGGCAACGGCTATGCGAACGCCGATATCAACTACAGCAATGCCGATGACGGCAACCTGAACTACGACAAACACGATGTGTTTTCTCACGTGCTCAAGGGAACTCATGAACTAAGTCTGCGCTTCGGTGATGGCTGGAGTGCTCTGGGTCGGGTGGCTTGGGCCAAAGACTTCAAGATGGACAACGTGCGCACCACGGAACTGGACGACCAGGCCGAGCGCGATGCCACCGAGCGCTTCGATCTGCTCGACCTGTGGGTAGCGAAAAGCTTTGATATCGGCGAGATGCCCGCCAAGGTCAAAGTGGGCAACCAGGTAATCAGCTGGGGCGCCGAGATCTTCGTGCCCGGCGGCATCAACCAGATCAACGCCCTCAGCCTGCCCAAGTACCACACGCCTGGAACCCAGCTGAAGGAGGTGTTCATCCCGGCACCGATGGCCTCCTTCAATATCGGGCTGACCGAGACGCTGAGCCTGGAGGGGTATTACCAGTTCAAGTGGAATGCCTACTCGCTCGATCCGGTGGGAACCTACTTCTCCTCGGCGGATATAGCGGGAGAGGGGCGTCGCCCGATCTACTACCCGACGAACTACGTGAACAATATCTATGGCCCGCTGCTCGGACTCACTTGCGCCGATCTGACGCCAACCGGTCAGTGCGGTGCCCCCGGTATCAGTGGTCTGAGCGATGCCGATCTGGTGGCTTTTGGTCTGGCGATTCCCTACGCCGGCGAGCGTGAGGCGAAGAACAGCGGCCAGTATGGCGTGGCACTGCGCTGGACCGCGGAGAGCATCGGCACCGACTTTGGCCTCTTCTACCAGCGCTACCACGACAAGACACCTTTCGTGGGCTACACCGCGCGGAGCAATCCGAACAACCTGGTGGTGGACAACTATTTCATCAACTACGGCGAAGACAAGGATCTGTTCGGTCTCTCCATGAGCACCATGGTGGGCCCGGTAGCTGTTGCGGGCGAGCTGTCCTATCGTCCCGATGACAGTGTCGGTATCGACCCCACCGTTCCCTTCGGTAGTGGGCTCACCGGTAGCTACAACAAGTACAGCGTGTTCGATACCGGAGTGAACAAGGGCTTTGTCGAAGAGGAAAAGTGGCAGGCGGACATCAATGCCATCTACACCTTCTCGGCCAGCGATCCGCTTGGCTTTATCCCCAGCGCACTGGGGGCCTCCCAGGGCTTCATCATGGCCGAAGCAGTGGTAACCCATTACCCGGGACTGGATACCAGCGGCAAGGTGCCTTACTTCCTGCCCGATTACTCGGTACCAAACAAAACGTCCTGGGGCTATGTGGCCGAGATCGGGATGAACTATCCCAACCTCTTCGACAGCGGCGTTACCGTCACTCCGCAGCTGGACTTCAGTCACGACGTCAACGGCACCACGCCGAATGCGATGCCGTTTGTCGAAGGTCGCAAGTCGCTGACCACCTCTCTGCTGTTCAACTACCGTGACCGCTGGAAGGGCGGCCTGCAGTGGGTGCAGTACTGGGGCGGTGGCGACAACAACCTGATGGCTGATCGCGACTTCCTCAGCGGCAATATTTCCTACTCGTTCTAATCCAGCCCAAGTTCGCTGGCGGCAAACCGTGCGCGCTCTTGCGCGGCTTGCCGTTGGCGACACTCGTTGTATCGAGGCATTCCATGTTGGTTTTCCTGGTGTCGGCGCTCGAGCGCTTTTTCTTTCGCCATCGTCTGGCGACTCTTGGCCTGCTGGCCGTCATTACCCTGATCATGGGCGGCTTTGCGTCACGCCTGGAAATGTCGGCCGGCTTCGACAAGCAGCTTCCGCAACAGCACGCTTTCATCAAGACCTTCAACCAGTACCGCGATGTGCTGTTCGGTGCCAACCGCGTCATCGTGGTGCTGCATGCCAAGCAGGGCGATATCTGGAACAAGCAGGCGATGACCCGTCTGTACGACCTGACTCAGACCTTGTTCTTCATGCCGGGGATCGACCGGCGCAGCGTGACCTCGCTGTGGACGCCGAATACCCGTGCGGTGCAGATCACCGAGGAGGGCATGAAGGCCGAGGACGTGGTAGGTGGTGATGTCACGGTAGGCACTTTGGACGACCAAGCCATAGCTGGCATTCGTGAGCGCACCATCATCGGTGGCTTCGTCGGCAGCCTGGTCGCCAACGATCATTCCGGTGCCATGGTGGTAGCGGAGTTGGCTGATCCGGATCCGCAAACCGGCAAGCGCCTGAACTATCTGGAGTTCAGCCAGCGTCTGGAAGACGAGGTGCGCAGCAAATACGCAGACTCCAACTACGACGTGCAGATCATTGGTTTCGCCAAGCAGATGGGGGATATCGGTGCCGGTGCCAAGAGCGTGGTGGAGTTCTTTGGCCTGGCTTTCGTACTCACCGCGCTGGCGGTTTATTGGTATACCCGCTCCTGGCGGCTGACCTTCCTACCATTGTTCTGCTCGCTGGTCTCGGTGGTCTGGCAGTTCGGCACCGTCACTCTGCTGGGCTTCGGCCTCGATCCTCTGGCGATTCTGGTGCCCTTCCTGGTGTTCGCCATCGGCGTGTCTCATGGGGTACAGCAGGTCAATTTCATCTCCAAGGAAGTTTGCACCGGGGTAGATGGCATGACCGCCTCGCGGCGCAGCTTCACCGGCCTGTTCATCCCCGGCACGCTGGCACTGATCACGGCTTTCGTCGGTTTCGCCACCCTGGTGCTGGTGCCCATCCCGATGATCCGCGAGCTGGCCATTACCGCTTCGGTGGGGGTGGCCTACAAGATCATTACCAACCTGATCATGCTGCCGGTGCTGGCCAGTTATTTCAGCTTCGACAAGGCCTATGTGGCGCGTGTCGAAAGGCTGCGAGCCAGGCGTGATGGCGCCATGGTCAGCCTTGGGCGTATCGCCGAGCCGCGAAATGCGGCCATCGGCACGTTGCTGTGCCTAGCGCTGATGGCGTTGGCGGTATGGCAGAGCCAGGGGCGCCATGTAGGGCATGTGCTGCCAGGGGCGCCGGAGCTGCATGCAGACTCTCAGTACAACAGGGATGTGCAGAGTGTGGTCAACCACTTTGCCCTGGGCCTGGACCTGTTCACCGTGGCGGTGGAAACCCCTGCAGGCGGCTGCTACCGCAACGATGTGATGGCCTATGTCGACCGCCTGACTTGGTATCTTGGCAATGTGCCCGGTGTGCTCTCGGCGCAGTCCCTGCCGGCGCTGACCAAGCTTTCGGCCTCCGGCGTCAACGAAGGCAACCCCAAGTGGGCAGCGCTGCCGCTGGATGAGCTGTCGCTAGGCGAAGCGGTTCGCCAGGTGCCCGAGGCCCTGCGCCTGTACAACGCAGACTGCACACTGCTGCCGATCAACCTCTATCTCACCGACCACAAGGCCAGCACCCTGAAACAGGTAGTGCAGGCGGTCGAGGATTATCGGGCCGAACATAAGTTGGAGGGGGTGACGGTACGTCTGGCCAGCGGCAATGCCGGCGTACAAGCAGCCACGAATGAGATTGTGGAGACCTCAGAGCTGCCGATGATGCTCTACGTCTACCTGACCATCGTGCTGCTGGTGTTTCTGGTGTACCGCGACTGGCGCGCCATGATCGCCTGCTGCCTGCCGCTGACCCTGGCGACCTTCCTCGGCTACTGGTTCATGAAGGAGCTGGATATCGGCCTGACTGTGGCCACCCTGCCGGTGATGGTGCTTGCCGTGGGCATCGGCGTGGATTACGCCTTCTACATCTACAACCGCTTGCAGATGCATCTCGCCGCAGGGCAGCACATCGTCAGCGCGTTCCAGCAAGCCTTGCGCGAGGTTGGGGTGGCTACGGTATTCACCGCCTTGACGCTGTCCGTCGGCGTCGCCACCTGGTCATTCTCGGCGCTGAAGTTCCAGGCCGACATGGGCCTGCTGCTCACCTTCATGTTCATGGCCAACATGATCATGGCCATCACCCTGTTGCCAGCGCTGGCCGTGGTACTGGAAATCCTGATTCCGCGGCGGGGGCCGGTGCGTGCTCCCCTGATCGCGCACTGATAGAGGAGCATGCATGATGTTCGCGATTCGTTTTCTGCAGTTCCCGCTGGTGGCCCTGGCATTGGCTGTGACCGGTAATGTGTGGGCTGCTGACGCGCAGGCTCCGGCTATCGCCCTGGAGAGCGCACAGCATGCGCCACTGGTCGCGGTGAGCCAGGTGGGCCGGCGTCTGGTCGCCGTGGGTGACCATGGCATTGTCGTGTTGTCCGATGATGGCGAGACCTGGCGCCAGGCCAGCAGCGTGCCGGTGGACGGCTTGCTCACTGCCCTGAGCTTTATCGATGAGCGGCAGGGCTGGGCGGTTGGCCATGGCGGGGTGTTGCTGCATACCGAAGACGGGGGTGAAACCTGGGCTCTGCAGCAACTCCTGGAGGAGCAGCCGGTATTGCTTTCGGTGTGGTTCGAGAATGCCCAGCACGGCATCGTCGTTGGGGCATACGGATACGCCGCGCAGACTCAGGATGGCGGGCAGAGCTGGCAGCGACTGAGCGTGGGTGCCGATGGTGACGACTATCACCTCAACCATATCTTCGCCACCCGTGATGGCAGCCTGTTAATCGCCGCTGAGGCGGGGAACGCCTATCGCTCTGCTGATCGCGGTGCCAGCTGGCAATCACTCGACACCGGCGTCAGCGGCTCTCTGTGGAGTGGTGTCGGGCTGCGTGATGGTCGAGCGCTGCTGGTCGGCATGAGCGGGCGGGTGCTGCTCGGCGACAGTTCTGGCAAACGCTGGCGCGAACTGAGCAGCGGTACGGTCGAGGCGATCACCGATGTCGCTCAACTGGCCGATGGCCGCGTCGCGCTGGTCGGCAATGGGGGGCTGGTAGCGCTCTCGGATACAAAGGTGGAGCGCTTCAACGCATCTCAGCGTGAGGACCGCCTGAACATCTCCGCATTGGCGCCGCTCACTGAAGGACATCTGCTGCTGTTTGGGGCGGCAGGGGTAATACCTCAATAGTCCGCATCGCGTCGGTCACCCTTGTCATGGCCCTTGTCGGAGGGCGATGACGAATAGCACCGACGCCATCCCTTCGACAGTACGCGCATCCGCAGTTTGTTTGCTCGTTGAGATACTCGACGAACTCTTAAGGGGCGCGTGTCTTCTTGCATGGCTGGAGTGCATCGATGCGTACCTTGTTCGCCAGGTTGTCATTGCGATTCAAGCTGGTGCTGTTCAACGGCCTGCTGCTGGCGTTGATCACTGTGTTGCCGCTGACCGAAAACTGACCCAGTAGAGGCTGTTCTGCCGATCGAAAACTGACCCAGGTGCTCAACTGCTCCTGCTCAATTTATGAGCAGGAGAACACAGGGTGATCAGTATGGAAATGATGGGCAAAATTCGGCGGATGTATTTCCGCGACAAGCTGTCGTTGCATGAGATAGCCAAGCGCACCGGATTGGCGCGCAACACCATTCGCAAGTGGGTCAGAGCGCCGGAAGCCAAGCAGCCGGTGTACCTGCGCCGGGCCATTTTCAACAAGCTGAGTCCGTTTCACGGCACGCTGGAGCAGGCGCTTAAAGCCGACTCGCTGCGTCCCAAGCAACAACGGCGCAGTGCCAAGGCGCTGCTGGCACAAATCAAAGCCGAGGGTTATGACGGTGGCTACAGCCAGCTCACCGCGTTTGTCCGTGCCTGGCGCGGGGATCAGGGCAAGGCAGCGCACGCCTTTGTGCCGTTGACCTTTGCCCTTGGCGAGGCGTTTCAGTTTGACTGGAGCGAGGAAGGCTTGCTGATCGGCGGCATTTACCGGCGCATGCAGGTGTCGCACCTGAAGCTGTGCGCGAGCCGTGCCTTCTGGCTGGTGGCTTATCCGAGCCAAGGTCACGAGATGCTGTTCGACGCGCATACGCGCTCGTTCAGCGCCTTAGGCGGCGTGCCACGCCGAGGCATTTACGACAACATGAAGACGGCCGTCGACAAGGTCAACAAGGGCAAAGGCCGCACGGTGAATGCGCGCTTCGCGGTGATGTGCGCGCACTACCTGTTCGATCCGGATTTCTGCAACGTTGCCTCAGGTTGGGAAAAGGGCATCGTCGAAAAGAACGTGCAGGACAGTCGCAGGCGTATCTGGCTGGACGCCCAAGACCGTCAATTCCACTCCTTCGAGGAACTCAATGCCTGGCTCGGGCAGCGCTGCCGCGCACTCTGGAGCGAGCTTCCGCACCCGCAATACAGCGGGCTGAGCGTGGCTGAGGTGTTGGAGTTGGAGCGGGCCGAAATGATGCCCATGCCCGCGCCCTTCGACGGTTACGTCGAGCGTGCGGCGCGGGTTTCCAGCACCTGCCTGGTCAGCATGGGACGAAACCGCTACTCGGTACCCTGTGAGTACGCCGGCAAGTGGCTCAGTTGCCGCCTGTATCCGACGCGGATCGAGGTGGTAGCTGATGACGTATTGATTGCCAGCCACGCGCGCTTGCTGGATCGCGACCAGGTCAACTATGACTGGCAGCACTACATCCCGCTGATCGAGCGCAAGCCGGGCGCACTGCGCAATGGCGCTCCTTTTGCGGATCTACCAACACCACTGCGGCAACTCAAACACGGCCTGACACGTCATGCCGGCGGTGACCGGATCATGGCGCAAGTCCTGGCTGCCGTACCCGTCGCCGGACTCGATGCCGTATTGGTGGCCGTTGAACTGGTACTCGAAGCCGGCACCCTGAGCGCCGAACACGTCTTGAATGTCGTGGCGCGGCTGACAGCGACCGAGCCACCGCCCTCCGTCGAGACTCACTTGCAGCTCAAGGAAGCGCCTGTCGCGAACACGGCGCGCTACGACCGTTTACGCGGCAGCGTCGAGGAGATCCGTCATGCGTGATCTCATGGCAGAACTCAAAGAGCTGCGCCTGCACGGCATGGCCAATGCTTGGGCGGACTTGACGGCGCAGGGTGAGTCGGCCCTAGCCTCCTCGAAATGGTTGCTCGAACACCTGCTGCAACAGGAGCATGCGGATCGCGCCATGCGCTCGGTGAGCCATCAAATGAACATGGCCAAGCTGCCCATGCACCGTGACCTGGCTGGCTTCGACTTCAGCGCCTCCAGCGCCGACGCACGGCTGATCAGGGAACTGGCCAGCCTGGCCTTCACCGACACGGCACAGAACGTGGTACTCATCGGCGGGCCGGGCACCGGCAAGACCCACCTGGCCACCGCGCTAGCCGTGTCCGGCATCACTCTGCACGGCAAGCGCGTGCGCTTCTACTCCACGGTTGACCTGGTCAATCTGCTGGAGCGCGAGAAGCATGACGGTAAAGCCGGGCGCATCGCCCAAGCACTGCTGCGCATGGACTTGGTCATCCTCGATGAGCTGGGTTACTTGCCATTCAGTCAGGCTGGCGGTGCTCTGCTTTTTCACCTGCTGTCCAAGCTGTACGAGCACACCAGCGTCGTGATCACGACCAACCTGAGCTTCGCAGAATGGTCGCGCGTGCTCGGCGACGCCAAGATGACCACCGCCCTGCTGGATCGGCTTACGCACCACTGCCACATCGTCGAAACGGGCAACGAGTCCTACCGCCTGCAACACAGCAGCTTGGCGGCTCAGGCAAAGATCAAATCACGGGAGCGAAAACGCAAGGACGATCAGAAGCCGGTGGACGACGAACCGTTTTGATTTTAGGGAAAGGATGGCCTGCTGCATGACGACATGTGGCAGGTCTTCAGTCGCCACTTGGGGCGATCGAAAGGAAGGGATTTTAAAGCAGCTGCGCTGATAGACTTATCCACAGTTGCTGATATAGAAATCAGCAATCCGCCCTGGGTCAAATTTCAATCGGCAGGGTGGGTCAATTTTCCATCAGCACCAACATCCCAGGGCGTTCAATGCCGTCGTCTAGCTGCCATACCGTCCTTGCCGAAAGCTTCTTCCGTCGCAACGCAGAGTTGTTTCGCCCGCACCTCGCTGCTGTCGGACTGCGCGAGCAGATTCTCAGCGCACCGGAATCAGAAATTCCAGTGACAAAGTACGTCGCCCTCTGGGAGGTGCTTGGTAGCGAGGTTTCACCGACCATTGGCCTGGAGGTGGCCATGCGCACTGAGAGCAGTGAGCTCGGTGCCTATGGCCATGCCATACGCTGTGCCCCTTCCATGCAATTGGTACTGCGGAGCCTGAGCCGCTTCATGGTGGTGTTGACCCAGGCCACGCAACTGGACTTCGAGGACAACGGCAAGCGGATTAGCCTGGCCTATCGGGTCACCGACGCGTCCATCGTGCAGCGTCGCCAGGATGCGGAATTCACCATTTGCACCATCCTCAACCTGCTTCGTGAGGTGACCCGGAATCCGCAGCTGTCACCTGTTCGAGTGGATTTCGAGCATCGGGCCCCCAGCGACCTGGCCTCCCACCGCGAGGTATTTGGGTGTCCCATTCGCTTCGAGCAGCCGGACAATCGGCTGTACTTCTCACGCGAGTTGCTGGACATGCCAATCCGCACCGCCGATCAGCGCCTGTTCCAGGCCCTCGAGCCCTTCCTTGAACAGCAGCGGCAAAGCCGGGCGGCGTCGACAGACGTGCTCAGCCAGGTCGCCCACCACATTGCCAGCAGCCTGAGCAGTGGCTGTGCCAGCCTGGAGCAGGTGGCCAGCGACCTGAAGATTGGCGTTCGTACATTGCAGAGGCGTTTGGCCGAGCAGAACGTCGAGTTCAGCCAGTTGGTGGAGGATGTGCGCCGCTCCCTGGCCGAGAGCTATGTGATGCAATCCGACTACAGCCTGACGGAGATCGCACTGCTGCTCGGTTACTCCGAAGCCAGTTCCTTCTGCCGAGCCTTCCGCCGCTGGACCCAACTGACTCCCCAGCAGTTCCGCCAACGCGGCCGATCCTGAATCGAGCCGCCCACCTTCCGAGCGGATTGTCATCCGCTGCCAACGATTTTGTCATGAGCTGCCAAGCCTGCGCCTGGGGGCGTCGCATAGCTTATCCCCGCAGATGGGCGTGACTTCAGGCTGACGTACATCGCTCAGCTGGCAGCTTCTTGCGCCCTTCACTTCAAGAACAATGACAAATGAGGTGTGGGTCGATGGCCGATGAAAAAGACGACGCCAAGGGCGTCAGTCGTCGTGGTTTCCTGCGTGGCGCCGGGGCTGGCGCGGTTGTGGTGGCAGGCGCAGGGGTCATGGCAAATGCCATGGGCGCTGAACAGAAAGGCTGCAAGACCGCGGGTTGCGATTACGACGTGGTGGTGATCGGCGGCGGCTTCGCCGGTGTCACCGCCGCCCGTGACTGTCGCAAGAATGGCTACAAGACGCTGGTGCTGGAGGCGCGCAATCGCCTTGGCGGTCGCACCTTCAGCACCGAGTTCGCCGGCCACAAGGTGGAGCTGGGCGGAACCTGGATTCACTGGACCCAGCCCTTCGTCTGGGCCGAGACCCAGCGCTATGGCCTGAAGGTCATCGAATCCCCGGAACGCGCTGAATCGTCACTGGAAACCATGGTGATCCTGGCGGAAGGCAAGCGGACGCAACTTGCTGGCGAAGAGCTGCTGCCGGTGCTGCAAGCGTTCGATACCTACTTCGCGGACGCTCGCGACATCTGGGAACGTCCCTACGACTCCCGCTTCCGCTGGAACAAGCTCATGGCGCAGGACAGCCTGAGTGCCCGTGATCGCCTCGACCAGTTGAAGCTCAACCCTGTGCATCGCGCTGCCGTGGACTCGTATCTGGTGGGTATGTCCCATTGCCCCTCTGACCAGGTTTCCTACAACGAGATGGCACGTTGGTGGGCCCTGCCGGGTTACAACCTGTCGGTCCTCAACGACTCGCTCACTCGCTACACCTTCAAGGACGGCACCATCAGCTTGATCAACGCGATGATCGAAGACGGCAAGCCCGAAGTGCGGCTGTCTACGCCGGTGAAGAAGGTCGAGGACAAGGGCGACCACGTGGTCGTCACCACCCAGAAGGGTGAGCGCATTGTGGCGGGCAGCGTGGTCCTGGCGCTGCCGATGAACGTGCTGCCCAACATCGAGTTCTCTCCGGCGCTGGACCCCAAGCTGATCGAGGCCGCTCACGAACGGCACGCCGGCACCGGAGTCAAGGCGGTCATCAAGGTCAAGGGCAAGGTCGGTGGGGAAGGCAAGCTGTATGGTCTGGCCGACTCGGATCATCCCCTCAATGTGGTGTTCACCTACGCCAAGGCCGAGGACCACACGCTGTTCATCGGCTTTGGCGACGATCCCGCCAAGCTCGACGTCCTGGATCGGGACGCCGTGCAGCAGGTCATGCAGTCCTTCTTCCCGGAAATGGAAGTGGAAGACTGCTTCGGTTACGACTGGAACCTCGACCCCTACAGCCGGGGAACCTGGGCCAGCTACCGACCCGGCTGGTACGGCAAGTATGCCGATCACTTCGGCAAGGCTCCGGGTAGCCGCATGTTCTTCGCCCAGGGCGACCACGGCGAGGGTTGGCGCGGATTCATCGACGGCGCCATCGGCGGGGGCGGCAAGGCGGCCCTGCTCGTCAAGGAGCTGCTGGGATGAAGCAGCTTGGTTTCCTTCTCGCCCTTGGCCTCTGCGCCATCTCCGGCACGGCCGCGGCGGCTTGCGATGCCGCGGCCGGCCAAAAGCTGTTCGAGTCCAAGTGCACCGCCTGCCATTCGCTGGCGGAGCACAAGGTCGGTCCGCGTCTGCATGACGTGTATGGCCGCAAGGTCGGTACGGCGCAGGGCTTTGGCTACACGCCGACCCTGGAGCAGGCCGGCTTCACCTGGAACGCGGAAAAGCTCGATGCCTTCCTGAGCGGCCCGATGAATTTCCTGCCGGGTACCGCGATGGCGTTTGGCGGCCTGCGCAAGCAGGACGATCGGCAAAACATCATCTGCTTCCTCGAACAGCAGAACAGGAGCTAGTCATGAACATCACTCTCTTCACTCGCCCCAAGAGCGTGCTGACTGTCGGTCTGGCCCTGCTGCTGGCTTTCGACCCCAACCTGATCTTCCAGTGGACGGGATTGGTGCTGGGTGACGCCGGCACGTTGCTGGGCCGCATTCTGGGCCTGGTCTACCTGGGGATCGCCATCGAGCTGTGGTTCGTCCGCAGCAACTCAGACCTGCCGGCGCGCAACGCGCTGCTTCTGACCGCAGTCGACTGTTCCGTCGTGGCCTTGCTGGTCCAGGTGCAACTGGCCGGGCTGATGAATGTGCTCGGTTGGGGGCTGATTGCCGTGTACCTCGGCTCCGGCCTGGGATTCCTCTGGTGCGCCATGCAAGTCGCCAGGAATGGCGCCGTACGCGAAAGCCTTTCCTGATCCAAGCGATTTGCACTTTTTTGATATCACCGGATTCCAGCCCCTTCGTACCTTCTGCCCTGCTCGTCGCCACCGGCGCACGGGGCAGACTCATCCTCAGCACAACAAGAATCTCCTGTAGGAGAAGGGGTTTGGGGAGCAATGGAACCAAAAACCAACGTAAGCCCTACCAACGCTTTTCGGTGTCTTCTTCCCAGGCGCCCATCTCGACAAAACAGTTGCGCATGTCGGCCTCCTGGCTGATCTCGGTCAGCAGGTCATGCACGCTCTTGTCCAGCTCATCGTCGCTCCGATACGGAATGGTCAACTCATAGTGGCCGGCATCCAGCCGCTTCATGCCATAGGGCTCCAGGCAGTAGCGCTCAATGTTCTCCGTGGCCCGCTTCCGGCCGCGCACGAACTTGCTGTTATTCACCACCGCGAGGCGCAGGGTGACGGTGGCCACCCGCTCGGCGGCGGGCGGCTCTGCCGGCGACGCGGCCGAAGGCTGCTGGTCGCGTGACCTGGCGCTCTTCTGGTACGCGCCGATCTCGACACCACGGTGGCGCAGGTAGCTGTACAGCGTGCTCTTGGAGATGTGCAGCTTCTCGCCGATCGCGCTGACGCTCAGGCGACCTTCGCGGTAGAGGGTTTCGGCCGCCATGGCGGTGGCCTCAGCCTTGGCTGGCAGGCCCTTGGGACGGCCACCGATCCGGCCACGCGCCCGTGCGGCCGACAGACCCGCCTGAGTCCGCTCGCGGATCAGCTCGCGCTCGAACTCCGCCAGCGAGGCGAACAGGTTGAACACCAGGCGGCCTTGGGCGTGGGTGGTGTCGATGGGGTCATTCAGGCTCTGTAAGCCGACCTTGCGCTCTGCCAGCTCGCCGACCAACTCGACCAGGTGCTTGAGGGAACGCCCAAGGCGATCCAGCTTCCAGATCACCACGGCATCACCCGGCCGCACGTTGGCCAGCAGTTTGTCCAACTCCGGCCGGGCGCTTTTCGCGCCGCTGGCGATGTCTTGGTAGATGCGTTCGCACCCGGCCTGTTTCAGGGCATCGACTTGTAGGTCGGCTTTCTGATCCCGAGTGCTCACTCGCGCATAACCGATCTTCATCAAAAGTACTGTTTACTCGACTACGTTAGTAATAGTTGAACTTTGATTAAGCGTACCAGTTATTTGAACCGTAGCGCGGGGAGCTTAACGAACCGAGCCATTCCTCGATAGAGTTCGGCAAAACCTTCGTTTTGTCGAACCATTGCATCGCCCTTTGTGATTGGCGTATAAACACACAAACACCTATTAGCGGAGAACGCTATGAATACCATTCGCTGGAATGTCGCCGTCTCGGCCGACACCGACCAGTCGCTTCGGATGTTTCTGGCCAGCCAGGGCGGCGGCCGTAAGGGCGACCTGTCGCGCTTCATCGAAGAAGCGGTACGGGCACACATCCTGGAGCTGAGCGCTGAGCAGGCCAAGGCCGCTAACGCCCATCTGAGTGAGGCAGAATTGACCAACGCGGTTGACGAAGCGCTCGACTGGGCACGTAAGCGCTGATGCGGGTCGTGTTGGATACCAACATCCTGTTCAGCGCCCTGATCTCGCCACATGGCGCGCCCGATGCGATCTACCGTGCCTGGCGGGCGGCGCGTTTCGAGGTGGTGACCTCGCGGATGCAACTCGATGAAATTCGTCGAGCCAGCCGCTATCCCAAGCTTCAGGCCATCCTACAGCCCGCCAAGGTGGGCGCCATGATCAATAACCTGCAACGGGCTGTGGTACTGGAGCGCCTGACCATCGAGGTCGAAGCCGATGATCCGGATGACTCGTTTTTGCTGGCCATGGCCTTGGCGGGCGATGCGGACTACCTGGTAACCGGTGATCGCCGCGCCGGCCTGCTGCAACGCGGGCACATCGAACGCACGCGGATCGTCACGCCCGCCGTGTTCTGCGTCGAGGTGCTGTGATCAATGCCGGTCGGTTTTCTGACTCAAGAGCAACGCGACGGTTTTGGCCGCTATGTTGATTCGCCCAGCCGTGAAGAGCTGGAACGTTACTTCCACCTGAGCGATGAAGACCGTGAAGCCATCCAGGTGCTGCGGGGTAACCATAACCGTCTGGGTTATGCCGTTCTGCTGACCACCGTCCGCTTCGTTGGCGTTCTGCCGGACAAGCCCGCCGCCGTGCCGGTGGAAGTCCTGCAGGTGCTTTGCCGACAACTGGCGATTCCAGACCCCGACTGCCTCCAGCGCTATAGCGATCATCGCCGCTGGATACATGCCACCGATATTCAGAACCGCTTTGGCTATCGTCATTTCACCGATCCGGGCATCGGCTTTCGCTTGAGCCGCTGGCTGTATGCCCTCTGCTGGACGGGCACCGACCGGCCGGGAGTGCTGTTTGAGCGAGCCACCTCGTGGCTGTTCACACAGAAAGTCCTCCTGCCTGGTGTGTCTCAACTAGAGCGCTTTATCGCCCAGTTGCGCAGTCGGGTCGAAGAACGCCTCTGGTTTACGCTGGGCCGCAGCGTGACTGAGGAACAGCGATTGCAACTGCAAGACTTGCTGACGGTGGCCGAAGGCAACCGCAGCTCCCGGCTGGATCAATTGCGCTCCGGCCCGGTCATGGTCAGTGGCCCCGCGTTGATTCGGGCACTGCGCCGGCTCGATGACGTGCGCGGCATCGGCATCACCTTGCCGGCGGCGGCGCACATCCCTCCCAGCCGTATCGCCGCCCTGGCCCGCTTCGCCAACACGGCCAAGGTCACCGCGATTAATCGGCTGCCGGCGTCGCGGCGGATGGCGACACTGGTGGCCTTCGCACTCTGCCTGGAGGCGACTGCGCACGACGACGCACTGGAAGTCCTGGAGGCCTTGCTGCGCGACCTGTTCAGCAACGCGGAGAAGGCCGACAAGAAAGCCCGCATGCGCAGCCTGAAAGACCTGGATCGGTCGGCCGCGACGCTCGCCGCCGCGTGCAAGGTCGTGCTGGACAGCTCGATCAGCGATGACAACGTGCGCGCCCGGCTGTTCAACGACCTGCCGAGGACCACCCTGGAAAAGGCCCTGGAAGAGGTCAACGCGCTGATCCGCCCGGTAGATGACGTCTATTTTCTTGCATTGGAAGCGCGCTACCGCAGCGTGCGCCGCTTCCTGCCCGACCTGCTCAAGCACATCCGCTTCGGCTTCAGCCCGGCCGGCAAGGGCGTGGCGGCTAGTCTGGAGTGGCTGCAACTGAACCTGCCGCGCCGGAAGCCAGAGGATGACGCGCCGCAGGAGATCGTGGCCAAGGCTTGGCAGAAGCACATCACCCGCGAAGATGGCTCCCTCGACATGGGTGCCTATGTGTTCTGCACGCTCGATGCGCTGCGCACGGCCCTGCGCCGCCGCGATGTCTTCGTCTCGCCCAGTTGGCGCTATGCCGACCCGCGCCTTGGCCTGCTCGACGGTGCCGAATGGCTGGCGGCGCGACCGATCATCTGCCGGTCACTGGGCCTGACCATCGACGCCAAAACCACCCTGGACGCCTTGTCCGTCGAGCTGGATGCAACCTGGCTGGCAGTAGCCGCGCGCCTGCCCGACAACCCGGCGATTCAACTGAGCGAGAACACCGAGGGCAAGACCGAACTGTCGCTCGGGGCGCTGGACAAGCTGGACGAGCCCTGCTCGTTGCTGCAACTGCGGGCGGCCGTGTCTGACCTGATGCCGCGTGTCGATCTGCCGGAAATCCTCTTGGAAATCGCCGCCCGCACTGGCTTTTCCGAGGCCTTCACCCATGTCTCCGAACGCAATGCACGCGCCGACAACCTGGTCACCAGCCTCTGCGCGGTGCTGTTGGGCGGGGCCTGCAACACCGGCCTGGAGCCCTTGATCCGCACCGACAACCCGGCGCTGCGCCGTGACCGGCTGTCCTGGGTCAGCCAGAATTATATCCGCGACGACACCCTGTCAGCGGCTAACGCCATCCTGGTCGGAGCGCAAAGCCAACTGGAACTGGCCCAAGTCTGGGGTGGCGGCGAGGTCGCCTCCGCCGATGGCATGCGCTTCGTCGTACCGGTGCGCACCGTGCATGCCGGCCCCAATCCGAAGTAGGGGAGCCCGCAGAACTCGGAAAAAATCGTACGCTAAGGTTTTCCGAGCTGCCGCAGCGGCCTGAATTTCCCGTCTTCCAGCTTGCGGCTTTG
>NZ_MACM02000001.1:0-205 GCF_001675465.2 Pseudomonas sp. AU12215 | reverse complement strand
CATCTGGTGGCTCACCGAGCGCATGGCGCGATCTGTGTGCTCTTGTTCCAGCAGGTGTTCGAGCAGCCACTTGGACGAGGCTGTGTTCGACTCACCCTGCGCAGTCAACTCCGCCCAGGCCGTGGCCATGCCGTGCAGGCGCAGCTCCTTGAGTTCCGCCATCAAATCACGCATGACCGATCTCCTCGGTCTGGCCACGCAGGCG